>NZ_SNZY01000027.1:0-1009 GCF_004364275.1 Idiomarina sp. H2 | reverse complement strand
ACGCCTCTACCAAATCAGTTTGTTCAAGTAGAGTGGCATTTCTTACTTTTAATATTACAATCAGCTTTTCATGTTGTTAAAGAGCACGTAACACTAAGTTACCGGTAAATATTCTTGTTTAAGAACACTTAACGCTAACGGTTACGAAGAGAAGAAATGGTGGAGCCAAGCGGGATCGAACCGCTGACCTCCTGCGTGCAAGGCAGGCGCTCTCCCAGCTGAGCTATGGCCCCTTTGGTGCGTGGCTTTGCGATAACACTCCAGCGCCGCGTTACTGCACCTCATTCGTTCAGTCACGTACCAACGTACGCTCCTTCACTCATATCGGCTTGCGCCTTGCTCTGAAGCGTTCTCGCTGCGCTTAAACATCGCGAGCTTGAATCGCTAAACCCAATAAGGGAATTTCAAGCGAGGGCAAGGCGGAAGCCGAGGAAGTGTACATCAGCACACGACGAGGTTTCCAACGCAGCCATCGCGCAGAAATGGTGGGTCTGGGCAGACTTGAACTGCCGACCTCACCCTTATCAGGGGTGCGCTCTAACCAGCTGAGCTACAGACCCAGTTTCTTCTCTGTCTATATCAAGCCTGCAAACTGTGTGGACACTTACTCACACGGATGTGAGGTAGACAAAAAATGCAGGACGCAATTTTTTGTGTACACAAAAGATAAGCTGTTTTGTAAGGAGGTGATCCAGCCGCAGGTTCCCCTACGGCTACCTTGTTACGACTTCACCCCAGTCATGAACCACACCGTGGTGATCGTTCTCCCGAAGGTTAAACTAACCACTTCTGGTGCAGCCCACTCCCATGGTGTGACGGGCGGTGTGTACAAGGCCCGGGAACGTATTCACCGTGGCATTCTGATCCACGATTACTAGCGATTCCGACTTCATGGAGTCGAGTTGCAGACTCCAATCCGGACTACGACGCACTTTATGAGATTCGCTAACCATCGCTGGCTTGCTGCCCTTTGTATGCGCCATTGTAGCACGTGTGTAGCCCATCCCGT
>NZ_SNZY01000026.1:0-1213 GCF_004364275.1 Idiomarina sp. H2 | reverse complement strand
TCAGCAATTGAAGCAAAACGAGATGTCAGTTACTTCCTAATGAATTATTACAACTGGGAGCGACCGCATCAATTTAATGATGGTCTACCACCGGCAAAAGCAGAGGAATTAGCTAAAAAGGTGTCCGGGTTTTGTTGACCACTACAATAGTGATTGCTATATGTATTTGGTTGGTAGTTCTTTTTTAATGACATACTCACATAGAGGAATTTTATATGAATAAACAATTTAACGATGCTCTGATAAAAGTACCTCAATTAACAATAGGGTTTTGGATAATAAAAATACTCGCGACTACGTTAGGTGAAACAGGTGGTGATGCTGTTTCAATGTCAATGAATTTGGGCTATTTAGTTGGAACTGTAATCTTTATGTCCTTTTTTATTGCTGCTGTTATTATGCAAGTAAAATCTACAAAATTTAGCCCGTTTATTTATTGGATCACTATTATTGCATCAACGACAGTGGGGACAACACTTGCTGATTTTGCCGATAGATCGTTGGGAATTGGGTATTTAGGAGGCTCAACTCTATTAGCTACTCTCTTAATTATTACATTGGCTATTTGGTATAGAACAATTGGAAGTATCAGTGTTTCTTCTATTGACAACCCTAAAGCTGAATCGTTTTACTGGTTAACCATTATGTTTTCTCAAACACTTGGGACTGCACTGGGAGACTGGACTGCTGATACTGCTGGATTGGGTTATATTGGAGCTGCATATATTTTCAGTACAGGCTTAGGAATTGTATTAACCCTATATATGTTCACTAAAGTATCTAGAACAATGTTATTTTGGCTTGCATTTGTTTTGACTCGTCCCTTAGGCGCGGTTGTTGGTGACTTTTTAGACAAGCCTGTTGCGCACGGTGGTTTGGAATTGAGTAGATATTCAGCTACCGCGACACTACTGTTTGTAATAGTAGTTTTGATCATACTTCTACCTCAACGACCTGCTTTAAAACAACATTAATGTCTAATTATCAGTTTTAATTAAGCAATTCTTAAGTTTAACCTAATACAGTAAACATCGTGTTATTCACTAAAAAGAATTGCGATGTTTACTTCTATCTACAGCTTTATCAGACCATTCCTACTATTCTCTGTTTCTGTCATGGGGTTCTACCCCTTTATCACGGACGGTTTAAAATCGCACTAAACTGCTGATCTTGTTTTGCCAGTCTACGACGCATTCTTGGATTATGAAACCGT
>NZ_SNZY01000025.1:0-1219 GCF_004364275.1 Idiomarina sp. H2 | reverse complement strand
CGTTGCGCTAAATCCCTCCAATGTTGAGGAAATTAAGCGTAATACGGCGGTTGCTTAAAACAGGTTTTTTGGACAACTAGGTTGAAAAACGCCGGGTCATCAAGTAGGAAATAAATTTTAGAGCTTCCAGGTATACGCTTAACAGGGGGCAGTACCTTATCTGCTTCTTCAATACGACCTGCCTCTAAATGCATTTCACGTATTTTTTGCCAGCGCCGCAAGGTTTTACGGCTTATATTAAAGTACTTTTCACACACATCTTTCGCGCTTATCAGCTGCATTGAACTGTTTACTCTATTCATCACTATCTCCTATAGAACTTCGATATCATCTAAATGATTTAAAAAGCTACTAATGTCTTGAACACTGAACCTGACAGTTCCTCCTCCAGAAAAGTAAACAGGGGAAGGACAGCAGCGCTTTGCATCGGATTCATATCCCCCTTTATATAACCTGTTATAGTCCCTCATCATCCGTTCTATTGACGAAACCGACGTATTAAAAATTTCAGCTAACTGACCTTTTTTAAGTAATGTAATGTCTTCCATTTTTTCCTCCGTTTATTGGACGGATATATCTTATCCAGAAGATCTATGCCCTCCAAAAAACGGCCAGACTTTTGGTGTCGGGTTTTTTTGATGATCTTTTTAAGGGAAAAAAGAAGACTCTATTTAATTTGCATCGTCCCTACTTTTGGGTAGGGACGATGCGCAGCATATTCGTGAAAGCCGCTTCAACAGCGGATTTCACGAAAAATAATTAAGGGGATGGATAAGGGATTATAATTTTTTGAGTAAATGAACACTCTACGGTAAGAAATGTATTCAAGACGCCTACGGGAAAATTATAAGCGTTAATTTACGGTTTTTTTCTAGGAAGGAAGTAGAAAGGAGAGCTAATCAGCGAATAAAACATCAGTTTTATCGATAGATTTTAAATCGGACATGTCCGATTTTTAAATTCGTTCGACACTAAACTTCTTAGGCTATTGCCAGGTGGCTTTATAGCTTGAATATCAAGGATTATCGGCTACAACAAGGAATAGTAAGACTCAAAAATAGAAAAATTTCAGTTTGTTTTCCCCCTCCTTTTTTAGTCGACTCTTACATCACCCCTTGGGTCATCGGTAGTGTTCAGAATTCTGTGTCATTTCGTTAAACTAAGCAAAAAAGAGATGACATATGACCAAAACCAATTTCGACATGGATGCCGCTTTAAA
>NZ_SNZY01000023.1:0-1671 GCF_004364275.1 Idiomarina sp. H2 | reverse complement strand
CCCACTATGTCAGCCTAGTTGTCCAGTTGGCAATTTCGCCATTAATTAATAAACAGTGGGCGGCATAGGTTCATGTATGCCACGTTATTCCGAAGAGCGTAAAGCAGCAACGCTCAAAAAATTATTACCGCCACAGAGTCGCTCTGTAAATTCTGTGGCTGATGAGGATGGGATCAGTCCGCAAACCTTGTATCATTGGTTAAAACAATGTCGTGAGCAAGGAGTTGCAGTGCCCGGACATCAAAAACAGGCTGACCAATGGTCCGCTGAAGACAAGTTAGCCATCGTTATCGAAACCGCCGGCTTATCGGAAGCCGAACTGTCGGCTTATTGCCGTGAAAAAGGGTTATTTACCGAGCAGGTCAAACAGTGGCGTACCGATTGCCTGCAGGGCTTTGGCCGCACTGCTGACAGTGAGCGCCAGGTAAAACAAGAGCGTAAAAAAACGACCAAAGAAATCAAAAAGCTTAAAGCCGAGGTTCGCCGCAAAGATAAAGCGTTGGCCGAGACCAGTGCCCTGTTGGTGCTTTCAAAAAAGCTCGAAGCCTTATACGGGGACGAACCGGACAACGAGGACGACTAACGCCGCAAAGCGAGCGTATAAGGCTACTCGATTACTTTAACGAAGCGGTTAATAACGGCGCATCCCGCCATCAGGCAGCGCATGTTATGTGCATAAGCCAACGCACGTTAAAGCGCTGGGCTAACAATCCGACGCCGGATAAACGGCCCACAACAGCGCCGGTTAAACAACCGCGGCAGTTGAGCAAAGACGAAGAGCAGCGCATCCTGATGGTCTGTAATTTACCGCAGTATGCGGATTTACCGGCCTCACAAATCGTGCCGTTACTGGCCGATAAAGGCGTTTATATTGGCTCTGAATCAACGATTTACCGGGTGCTGAAAAAGCACCGGCAATTAACACACCGGGGCAAAGCAAAACCCCGGAATAAGCATCCGTTGCCGACCAGTTACACGGCAAGCGGGCCGAATCAGGTATACACCTGGGACATCAGTTATTGTCCCTCGAACGTCAAAGGCGTTTTCTGGTACCTGTACTTAATACTTGATATTTACAGCCGCAAAATCGTCGGCTGGGAAGTCCATGAAACCGAATCCGGTGAACTGGCAAAACAACTGGTTGAGCGAACCCTGCTACGCGAGGGCTGCTGGCATAATCCGCCGGTACTGCATTCAGATAACGGGGCACCGATGACCTCGTTTACACTGAAATCAAGGTTGGCCAACCTGGGCATGGCGATGTCACATAACCGGCCACGCGTGAGCAACGATAATCCGTATTCAGAGTCGTTGTTTCGGACCGTAAAATACTGCCCGAAATGGCCACGCAAAGGGTTTAACTCGCTCAGCCATGTTCGCCAATGGATGATGGACTTCGTTAACGTTTATAACGAGCACCACCTGCACAGCGGGATTAACTTTGTGACACCGGGTAGCCGGCACCGTGGTGAAGATAACGCCATATTAGCGGCACGCGCTGCATTATATGAGCAACAAAAACGCAGCCGCCCGGAGCGCTGGTCAGGCAACACAAGAAACTGGACGCCCGTTGGTGACGTTGCGCTAAATCCCTCCAATGTTGAGGAAATTAAGCGTAATACGGCGGTTGCTTAAAACAGGTTTTTTGGACAACTAGGTTGAAAAACGCCG
>NZ_SNZY01000022.1:0-2278 GCF_004364275.1 Idiomarina sp. H2 | reverse complement strand
GTGTGCCCGGAACTCAGGGCGAACATGGACGTTCAAAGTGAGTCACGAACTGATTTAAAATCTGCTAATACTCTGGCGGGAGCCCGAAGTGTTAGCAGCTATACCCGGTTGTGAGGGTATATGAGTCTGAGCGGCAGTGACTTACCGTATGCTGGTAAGGTGATGTAACCCGCTGACAACGGGGAGTGAGACGAACTCGTTACGTCAAGATGCTCTTCTAGACTGAGCATTGGGCGGATGAAGAACATGAACCAATTAATCCGTGTCTATGGGCTGAAATGTCGCCATCGTCTATACGAGTTAACAGACGATATGATGCAGTTATTTGGCTACATGTAAGGGCTGTATAACCGATTTGAGAGGCAATATTTCAGTGCCCCTCAATGGGGAAGCGCATTATCACAATTCTGCGTGGATGCATCATCACCCTACAGAACGATAGGGCTAAAGATTGCGATTGGCATCCAATCCAATGTGCTTGAGTTTAAATCAGTAAACCGGGGAAGGTCTATTTGGCTGTTAAGGGAGTATGACCCCGATGACAAATAGGCTGGCGGAGCGTCCGTAGTAGTCCGGGACAGGGAAAACCTGTTACATGGCGAAGGGACGCAGCTTAATTGATTTATGTCGGCAAATTAGCTGACCTTAACGGGGTGAAGACCTTTGATAATCAGCGAAATGCAACATAAATTAGCAACATGGACTGAAACAGACAAAACAAGGCGTATTGATCGCCTGTTACGTTTGATCAGTCACCCTGACTGGTTAAGACAGGCAGCGGACATTACTCTTTCGTCTAAAGGTGCCAGAACGCCCGGCGTGGACGGAGTAACCAAATACCATCTACAGGAGAACTTAGGGGATTACTTAACAGCTATCCGTCAGGATCTGCTAACAGGTGACTTTATTCCTTCCCCTGCAAGGCGTATTTATATTCCTAAAGCTAACGGTAAGCAACGCCCTTTAGGTATCCCGACTCTCAGAGATCGTATTGTTCAACGTGCGATGTTAATGGCAATGGAGCCAATCTGGGAAAACGATTTTCATTCGTTATCCTATGGCTTTCGACCAGAGCGAAGCGTTCATCATGCGATCCGAACCGTCAAGTTACAACTTACCGATGGTAATGAAACTCGGGGACGATGGGTAATCGAAGGTGATCTGTCGAGCTATTTCGATACAGTCCATCATCGTTTACTGATGAAAGGTGTGCGCAAACGAATTTCTTGCCACCGCTTTAATCAACTGCTTTGGCGGTTCATTAAGGCCGGTCATGTCGAGAAAAATCTGTTCTGCGCAACACATCAGGGGGTTCCTCAAGGCGGTGTGATTTCACCGCTCCTGTCGAATATCATGCTCAATGAATTCGACTGGTACCTGAACCAGTGTTACCTCAGTAAGAAAGCGAGAAAAGACCGATGGTCCTGGAACGACAGTATCAAACGAGGTCGAAAGCCTGCTATTGAGCAGAACCGGCAATGGAAGCCGGCCGTTGCGTATTGTCGTTATGCCGACGATTTTGTCCTTATCGTTAAAGGTACAAAGCGACAGGCACAGGAAATACGCAATCAATGCAGACGTTTTCTTGAGGACGAACTGAAACTTACGTTGAATATGGAGAAAACCCATATCACTCACGTAAACGACGGTTTTGTCTTTCTTGGGCACAGAGTGATACGTAAACGAGGTCCCCGAGGAACGATGCGAGTCGTATCGACGATACCCAAACGAAAAGCCAATGCATTTACTCATTCATTATGTAAAGAGCTGGCTGGCGATCACAGTTGTAGCGTGATCGACAAAATAGAGAAGCTTAACCAAAAGTTAAAAGGTTGGTCGAGGTTCTACTGCCATACAGACTTTACAGCAATGATTTACAGTAAGGTGGATCGAGCGGTATTCTGGCGATTAGCTTATTGGATGGCTCAGAAGTTTCGTACCAGCATCAAGTCTCTGATGATAAAATTGATCAGGCGACCGGAGGCGGGTAAAGCGAAAACGTGGGTCTATTATGGGCGCAGTAACAATGGAGCTTTGCTTGGACAATCACTTTATCGACTGGTGAGCAGTCCAAAGCTAAGGTTTCGTTGGCGTCTACCTGAATCTAATCCCTACTGTCGGGAGGAGGAGCGCAATACGGTTACCTCTAAATATTCAGATGTTGCGATGGCAGTTAGTCACAATTAAGTGGAGAGCCGTATGCGCTGAAAGGTGCACGTACGGTTCGGTGAGGAGAAGCAGGGAGATAGTGAGACTACGCCCTGCTTCTTACTCTACT
>NZ_SNZY01000021.1:0-2699 GCF_004364275.1 Idiomarina sp. H2 | reverse complement strand
ACGTTGCGCTAAATCCCTCCAATGTTGAGGAAATTAAGCGTAATACGGCGGTTGCTTAAAACAGGTTTTTTGGACAACTAGGTTGAAAAACGCCGGCCGAGCCGTAGAATGGGATTTAATACCGAATCACGATTTAAAAAAAGTAAAAACGCTAAAAGTTGAAAGCACCCGTTTACGCTACCTGTCGCCAGACGAAGAGGAATCTCTGCTATCAACCTTAAGAGAGCGTAACGAGCGACTTAAAAAAGCCCGAGATCAAGCCAACGAGTTCAGACGTGTCAGGAACTACCCTACCCAACCAGATTTGAGAGAACAGGAGTATTCCGATCATTTAGAGCCTATTGTCTTGCTAGCCATGAACACCGGAATGCGTAGAGGCGAAATTTTTCAACTTAAATGGTCAAACATAGACTTCTACAGCAAAACGCTAACTGTTGAGGCGGGTAACGCCAAATCAGGTAAAAGTCGCATTATTCCCCTTAACGACACTGCATTACATGTATTGGAAAAATGGAAGCCAGTTAGCCAAAGTCAGTACGTATTCCATGGTAAAGATAAAGAGCCTTTAACTGATATTAAAAAAGGCTTCCTCAAGGTACTGGAAGAAGCCGATATTGAAGAGTTCCGCTTTCACGATTTACGACACCATTTTGCCAGTAAGCTAGTCATGCGCGGAGTCGACCTTAATACTGTTCGAGAGTTACTAGGCCATGCTGATATCAAGATGACTCTTCGGTATGCTCATTTGGCTCCTGAACACAAAGCTCGGGCTGTTTCACTTCTTTAGCCTGCATTTCGCTGCTTTCTTCAGAGGATGCATAATTCAAAATGGTTGGAAACTTTATGACTCCAGCTTGTGCTAGAGCAGCAATCGCTAGAACAAACGTTAGAAAGGTTAAATGCCGTTTTTCTGTTAGCCCTTGCACATATCTATCCCGTTCTTCAGTATAACTTTCTAGCGAAGTCAGAGCTTTTCCCGATAAATAGTAAGTATGACCACGACGCACTAGTTCGCCCTCATCCTCAAAAGAGTGTAGATATAATTTCGTACTATTCATTAACTTCTTTTTCATTGGATGTTGAGGCCAGTTAAGTCCATAAAGTTTTGACATTAAGTAACCAAAAGTAACCCCATCCTCTTGGTCATCCATCTGTTTTTCAACAATAAACTCTAGAAGCTCGAATCTCTTTTTCTTCCTCAATTTAGAACGTTTATACCATTCTAGCCCTAATTTTTTATACTTCCGTTTCAGTAAAGTCTTGAAGTAAACCGCTCGTGTTAAGTGATTAAATAAAAAACCAAGAGTTGAACGGAAAACAATATCGCTGTTGCCATAATAGTGGGTTATTTCCAGCTGACCATTGGAAACTGCCTGCTTAAGCTGTTTTACATCCAGTGAAACTTCTTCCCGAAACCCGTCCTCTTGCCACTGATACCCTTCAAACAGTCCTTCAGAATAGCTTTTAATTAAATATATTGGATTGCCGTTCGAGTCGGAAATTAGTACGGAGTAGCAGTCCATACTCGCACCTTCATCGCCTGAACGAGGAATAGGACTTGGGAACTGCTTATTCAGGGCTATTTTCATAGCTTTTTTGAAAACGAATGAGTTCATATTTAAACCTAGATTAGCGAATAAAAAAGCGGTGCATAGGCACCGCTATAATTCGAGCATTAATGCTTACGCTTTTTCACGCGAATGCGAAATGCTTTCTTACCGTACTTATGAGCATATATTCTCCGGCCTAGCTTTTTATGAAAAAAGTAAGGGACGTAGATGTACTCATACTCGTCTTCATTAGTATTGGTAATAGACATGTTTGTCTCCGTAATCAAAAAATGGAGGACAAACTAAGAGCAGGCAGGAGCCGTTGAGTATTTACAATTTTTTTATTGTATCAACTATCAACAACTACTAAGATTACAAGTGTCAACTCGGGCTGCTCTTAGCTGTCCGTTTTATTTACCCACAAGTTGGCGCTTGTGGGTAAATCCTTTAGCTAAAGCACAACATATTGTGTCATATCTTCCTTAAAATCATAGAAAACACTACATATAGTACTGTATAGCTAACTGTATGCTAGGGCTAACCTTCTGATTGATCAAGCGAATTTACGGGTAAAAAACGGAATAATTTTGGTTTCGAAAACTTGATTTTTTGTTAGCCATTGCGGGACGTGACTTTGCGAAGGAAAGTCTTTTATATATTCTTTTCGTCTTTTAAAAGTAGTTAATAGACCAAAAGTTACTGGTAGCCTACATTACTCAGTAATACCCAACTTAGTGAAAAATTAAAATGACTCCAATCGACCACAGCGCAGTATCCGAAATTGCTTCTGAAGGCCAAATCGCCCAACTGATTTCAGATAAAAAAATATCTCTGCTCTGTAAAGTATCAGCTCGCAAAGCTCTGGTAATAACTAAAGAGGGAAAGGCTTGGTATGCCCGAGCCCATGGTCGATTCAATGGTTACTGTTACCTGTATAACAAAGATGCGGTTGAATGTTTGCGGAAAGGCAATACCAAAATCACTGCCAGCAGAGTATCAACCCATGGCTTTATCGACTGGTCAACTGACTCCCCTTTCAAAATTAATTTCCCAATATCGGCGTTTTTCAACCTAGTTGTCCAAAAAACCTGTTTTAAGCAACCGCCGTATTACGCTTAATTTCCTCAACATTGGAGGGATTTAGCGCAA
>NZ_SNZY01000020.1:0-5972 GCF_004364275.1 Idiomarina sp. H2 | reverse complement strand
TCCATGTTCGCCCTGAGTTCCGGGCACACTATAGGTTATATCACCACACCAGACTCTATTCGGAGCTTCTACATCAAACTCACGGTTGAGTTTATTCGGGATATCCGGTCTCTCAACATTAGCGACCCTATAGGCATGAGGGCCTGGCTGCTTACTCGTTAAGCCTTGCTCTTTCATCAAACGGCCAACTTTAAAGCGTCCCATGACAACGCCTTCGTGTTTCAGCATATCGACGAGAGTCCGGGTCCCCGCCGAGTTTCGAGACTTTATGAATAAGCGTTTTATACGAGCCCGCAGCAGTCGCCGCTTAGTTTCTATTTGTTGACGTCGTTTTCGACGCTCATAAAAGCTGCTAACACCTACACCCAGCGCTGAGCAGACCAACTCAGTCGTTTCATGCTCCCTCAACCGGTCTATCAGCGCGTAGATTTCAGGTCGTCGGACATTAAGAGAGCGGTAGCCTTTTTTAGAATCGATTTTTCCCGCTCTAACCGATTCACGCGAGCTTCAAGCTCCTGTATTCGTTGCTGCTCCGCAGTCATCGCCCTGGACTTAGGCGTTTGACCGCTTTGTTCAGTTTCTAGCTGTTGAACCCAATTTCTAATCGTATTTTCATGTACATCAACAGCCCGGCTTGCTTCCGCATAGCTGTAGCCTTGCTCAGCCACTAAATTAGCGGCCTCATACCTGAACTCAGGACTAAATGATCGACGTTGTCTTCTTGCCATTGAACACCTCTTCGTTAAGGGTAATACTACCACTTAAAAGAGTGTTCGGGTTTAGTCTGCCACTACATATACTCACTAATACTGCGGCAGACCCTAAATCTTTCGCTAAACCTGACAGTGGGTGTATTTCGAAACCAATACGGTCAACGACTGCCTCTATTGCAGTATTTACTATCTCGGTAAACATAATGAACAGTACCGCAATGATAAGTATGAGTTGCTCTTTCAGTGTAATATTGAACAAGAAAGTTACGGAGATCGACAATATGAGCAACAGTAACGAGGGTGTTCAATATTCTGTGTCAGCCAAGTTTTCATAAATCTATATGCCCATCCAGCCGGCCCTCAAAGTGGATGGTCAGCTGAGACAGTGTCAGGCTCCAGTTCTGCACTGGATGCGACCAGCGCTCAGTTGCTTTTAACATACCTGCGTACAGAAGCTTAAGCAAACTGCTCTCATTGCTAAAACCACCTTTGGTTTTGGTCAGTTTTCTGAACTGGCGGTGCACGGCCTCAACAGCATTGGTTGTGTAGATAACGGTTCGGACATAATCCGGATATTTAAAATACGCTGAGAGCGTCGACCACTTATTACGCCAGGACTGAATAACAATGGGATACTTATCACCCCACCTGGCTTCTAGGTCGTCTAGGGCGCTTTCGGCGGCTGACAGTGTTGCGGCTTTATACACGCATTTTAAGTCAGCCATAAAGGCTTTCTGGTTTTTGCTGGCCACGTACTTCAGCGAGTTGCGAATTTGATGAATGATGCAGTGTTGCACCTCGGTTTTTGGGTAGATGCTTTCAATGGCTTCAGGGAAGCCTTTTAAGCCATCAACACAGGCAATCAGAATGTCCTGCACACCTCGATTGTGCAGGTCGGTCAACACACTCAGCCAGTGATGAGCGCCTTCTGATTCGGATAAATAAAGCCCCAGGAGCTCTTTTTTGCCGTCAATATTGAGCCCGAGAATGGTGTAAACCGCTTTGCTGATAAAACGGCCGTTCTCTTTGATTTTATAGTGAATGGCGTCGAGCCAGACAATGGGATAAACCGCTTCTAAGGGTCGCTCACGCCACGCCTGAAGCTCCGGTAAGAGCTTATCCGTGACGGCATTGATGGTGCCGTTTGAGACATGAATACCGTACAGGTCTTCAATGTGCATGCGGATGTCTTGGTAGCTGGTGCCAAGCGAAAACAGCGCAATGATTTTACGCTCCAGCTCATCGGTTAAATGCGTCTGATGTTTTTTAACCAACTGCGGCTCAAACGAGCCCGCTCTGTCTCGTGGGGTATCAAGTTCAAAGCTGCCGGCAGGACTCTTAACGGATTTTGACGTCGAGCCGTTCTTGCGGTTAGATTGCTCTTTATCACTGAGGTGCTCATCAAGCTCAGCCTGCATTGCGGCTTCTGTGAGTTGTTTGATAAGCGGTGTCAGGATACCGTCTTTGCCCGTGAGGTCTTTGCCTTCACGTAACTGCTTTAAGGCGGTATCCATGTCGAAGTTTTTTTGGGTCATATGTCATCTCTTTTTTGCTTAGTTTAACGAAATGACACAGAATTCTGAACACTACCACAGTACTCTTGTCTGAATGCGGCTTCATTCCTTAGGAGCCATTTGAACGCTCTAGTTGAATTTAATGTTGCGAGATAAACTCGATTAAAACCTTTAGGCTTGTTTTCACTATCAAACACGGATTAGTTTACTCCTTGAGAAATTGTTGGTGACTTTGCATTTGCTACGGAAACACCATTAGTACAATGATTAAAAGGGTTGTTTTTAGGTTGATAAACTTTTGACTTTACTTGCATTTCAGCAAGTAAAATATCGAATACGTTGTCATGAGATATAGGCTGTTCACTAATTTTATTTAAACAATCTAACTTGGCTTTGTGATGTAATTTATCCCCCCAATAAATCAATGGCACTTTTGTTTGTTCTTCTGGTGCAAATGCGTAAGGTAAACCATGTAAATACACGCCACTTTCGCCCAAAGATTCACCGTGATCAGAAACATAAATCATTGATGTTTTGATATTGTTCTCATTGCTCAATGCTGCAAGTTCTGTGATGATTTCTGACAAGACTAAATCAGTATAAGCAATAGTGTTGTTGTAGGTATTAACCAGTTCCTCTTGACTACAATTTTGGATATCACTACGTTGACAGTCAGGAGAAAATACTCGTTTATCTTTGGGGTAGCGTCGGTAGTAAGTTGGTCCATGAGAGCCGATCATATGAAGTACTATTAGTGTATTGTCGCTTTTCAATGAATGAAGTTTCTTTCTTAATTCGTCAACCAGAACTTCATCGAAACAGTACTCATCATCACATAATGGATTTTTACTATTAGTAGAAATCTGCTCCGTTTTTACCCTTGAGCAAACGCCTTTGCAGCTACCATTATTATTGCTGATCCAATACACTTCAGCTCCTGCCAAGTGAATTAAATCAACGGCATTTTGTTGTGCTACCGCCACTCTTTTCTCGTAGTTGTTTTTGTTTAACCTTGAAAACATACAAGGTACAGATACCGCAGTTGCTGTTCCACAGGAGGTAACATCTTTAAATGAAACAACGCCTAAGTCTTTAGTTAGGCTATTGGTCTGCTTTTCATAACCATTTAAAGAAAAATTTTGGGATCTTGCTGTTTCACCTAGCACTAAAACAGTAATACTTTTGTTACTATCATCATTTTTAATGGTTGGAGACGTGTCTAACAGGCTGAATTTTAACGGAGGGTACAAATAGTTTTTTCGAACATATTTTACTGTTGAATCAATCAAGGCATATGGCGTTAGATAGCCCACTAAATCGCGATTATTTCGGCCAACAGATGCATAGTTTGAATAAAATACTATTGCAATTAGAAATATTACACCGACACTACCGCTAAGTAATTTTATCCGTGCGAGCAATTCCCCGACAAAAGAACTATAGGTCAATTGAACGTTGGCAATAAGAAGTGAAGGTATTACTCCAAAAAATAGAAAGAACAATATTGCGGAGAAGTTAAAATAAGAAAATGCTTCAGCCGTATCCGTTTCAACTGTATTTTGGATCATGCCATAATCAAAAACTATACCGTATGTCACAGTGCTATAAAAAAGAACAGACGACAATAAAACCAATAAGATGAGTAGTGGTTTTGTTATCCATCGAAAGGATAAAAAGCATTGAACGAAAATAGACAATGCCAATAAAAAAACAGGGACAGACAGTAAGAAAAAAAGATTGTAAGATTCAAGGGCTGTAACCACTGTCGTTATTTTACTTAAAAATGGGAAATTCAAAACTAAAGTGATGTATACGCAGGTATAAATCACTAATTGATTAGTTGTGAGCTTAATTTGGTTTAAAAAATTGATAATTTTGTACACTTAACTTACCTTAGAAAGAATGTTTAGTGGTTATACGAAATTCAACACCATTGACATTGGCATCAGAGGTTAATGGCTTGATAATATCGACATGAATGACACGTGCTTCACTGGTTTGAGTAGAGTAAAATCGAGCACCCAGTCCCACAGAAGTCATCCATGAATCTTGGTTGGTGGTATTATCTGAACTACCGAAAACTCTGCCTGTATCGACAAAAATAGCTCCGCCTAACTCAAGTAATTTATAGATATTGATGTGAGGGTAATAACGAGCTTCAGCCGTAAATTGAGTGCTGTGATCGCCATGCCTGTATTGTAATGGATAACCCCGTAAGCCAGTTTCACCACCTAAGACAATAGGGTTGTCTTGAAATTGATTCTCACTAAATTGACTGTTGTTTTTTAAATAGGCACTCCAGCTATCATTTAATTTATGAAAGTATTCATTATTGACGCTTAATACAGTTCTATTTGCATTGTTGGAATCACTGTAAATTTCCCCATCTAAGGTTGCACTAATAAACCAAAAAGCATCATCAAATATTTCTATGCCTTTTGTTAAACTTGACCGCCAAAGTAATGTTGGTGAGGTATCTGTATTCCCGATATCAGTGCCAACTTGAGTTGTTAAATTCCACCCAAGGTTGAAGTCTTCTATATGATTTATCAGGTTGAGGTTAGATAATTTTCTGAAGTCTTTTTGCAAATACTCAACACTAAGATATGGATATATAAACTCTCTATTAGAAGGTACGACAGAAATTAAATCTGGGTTTTGTATCTCATTAACTGCTGAAAATTCATGCTGTTCATTAGTAAAACCAATACCAAATCTTAATGTATCTTCACTGGAATCATTTTTAAGCCATTGCCAGCTAGCTGTTGAGTAACGTTGATTGTGTTCAAATTGGTTGTAAGTTTTGCCAAGTTTGTATTGGGTATCTATTTGCCTAAAGTTGTCAAAGCCAATATTAAATGCATTGTTGGTATCAAAACTTACAAAGTCTTTCTGTATGAATACAGATTCAGATGTGCCGTCGTCGCTGTTGATTAGATTAACTTGCGCGTTAATATTATTATTGAGGAATAATGGGAAATTAGTTTTAAATTTATATCCACTGCGTTGATCATTGGTAAACGATTCAAGCTCAGCGTCTATACCCAAGCCTAAGAAATTTCTGTCTTTGATACCAATAGCGTATTTATTCTTTCCCCCCTTACGGCCAAAATCTACTGTTGGCATTAGTGACCAGTTATCCCAAGCTTCAACTGTGATTTTGTCAGAGTTATCGTTTCGAGTTACTCGTGCATTTCTTATGTATTTTTTACTTCTGAGGTGGCGTTCCAGTTCTTCAAGATCTTCTTGGCTTACATCGCACTTTTTGATGAAAAATGCTGCTTCATTGTACAGTGTTTTATTTTTGGTTTTGATATGAAAAAAGTTAGCCCAGCGATGGAGAAAAATAGTGTCTGGTTCTTCTAAGTTAAAAATGTCGTAGGTCTTTAATTCTATTTTATCTTTTTGATTACAATTATCGTCAGTTGCATTCGCTGCTTGTGCTCTACAAGTTAAGAAAATTATTGATGTTGCAAGTAGGTTGATAACAAAATGCTTTTTCATAAAGACACCTCTTATGAGTATGGCTTTATGGTAATTTTGTTAACTTAAGATTTGCTTAGTTCAAACTGATAAATGGCAAAGTGTTGCTATTTTTTGCTTAGAAAGGCTTTGCTATTATTGAATTACGGTAGTTAGTTTTAGAAGTTGATAGTGTTCAGAATTCTGTGTCATTTCGTTAAACTAAGCAAAAAAGAGATGACATATGACCAAAACCAATTTCGACATGGATGCCGCTTTAAAG
>NZ_SNZY01000019.1:0-8401 GCF_004364275.1 Idiomarina sp. H2 | reverse complement strand
TGACACTGTCTCAGCTAACCATCCACTTTGAAGGTCGACTGGATGGTCACATAGATTTATGAAAAATTGGCTGACACAGAATATTGAACACTCTCTAGAAGTTAATTAGAAATGTAGTTTTTATCTTTTATTTGTAGGAAGGTTATGCCGATATTGCTTCTTAATGTTTCTCAATAGAACTTATAAGTAGTGTTGCGACTTCTTCTTCCTTGTGTTCTTGTAAAAGCATAATAGGAATATAGTCGTAATCAATTGCCAGCCAAATATGCGTCTTTCTAGTACTATTTTTTCTAATCCTGCTTAACTTGATGCAATTAAGTTCCCCAAGAGGTGTGTCAATAGTAACTCGTCCACCATTCAGGAAGTTAAATTCTTTGAAGCCACTTGTATCATAAACGGTGTAATGCAATTGTTTTACATTAGAAAACCCATCGTTTTTCAGTGCGTCAAGCCTTAACATTTCAAACACAAATAGTGGGTCTAACACGTCATCTTTTAAGGTTTGCTCACTAATATCGCCATTCATTTTAGCTATTAAAGTTTGGTTATTATGATCAAAATTTAACTGTAAATGTTTATCTTTTTTAAAAGTTCTCGAATCTTTTCCTTTATAGCTCAGTAACGCTACTTTATTGTCCTGCCATAGAAAATTACTTATCTCACTCGTATCTATGCTATAGAAAAAAATTGATGCGCTAGTATTGAATGATAACGAATAAGAAGTATTATTTTTACTTAGTTTTCTTGTGGCTCGACCATATTTTTTCTTGCCCCGTAATACACTATATTTCGCGGTATATAAATTCAATTCAGATGTTTCTTCAGAACCACTTTTAATAAGAGGGGCAGCAGTTATTGGTAAGGCAAAATAAAGCATTACCAATATAATAATTTTAATAACGCTGTTGTAGTTCAACATAATTTCTAATGTTCACCAGAGTTATGCAATACATCAAGCGTACTATCATATATTGATGACTCAAGGCTAAGCGCTCCTAAAACGGTATGAAAGACATTAAACTGATTATGGCTATTAGCTTGATTTAAGTTTTTAAGCTTTAAATTTCTTGCATCTAAAAAAGTATCTGATGCCCAAAATAAAAATGGGATATCTTTTTGATAATCTGGTGCAAATGAATATGGTGTGCCATGCAAGTAAAGTCCATGCTCACCAAGTGACTCACCGTGATCAGAAATATACATCATTGCTGATGAAGTTTTCGCTAAGGTTTGTAACTCCATTATCAGTGTCGTCAGGAAATGATCGGTATACAGCAGGGTATTATCGTAGGCATTAATCAACTCCTCCGGGCTACATTTGCTAATTTCCTCATCACGGCAGACAGGAGTGAATTGGTTAAATTCTTTTGTGTATCGTGAATAGTAGCTTGGTCCATGGCTCCCTTTAGTATGCAAAACAACAAAGATCTTTTGTTTATCAGATGAATCGATAGCGTTAATTAAATTAGTCAGTAGTACTTCATCTAACTTACAGCCTTCACCCACGCAGTCAGCTCGTAATTCACCCGCCTCGGTATAACTTGTTACTTTTATTGGTGGTTCACCCCAGTTATTGGTTCGCCACTGTACATCAACGCCATGTCGGGCTAAGTAAGTTGGTAATGCTTCAAAGTCTAAGTATTGATCACTAGGTGCTAAAATACATGCCAGAGAACCTGTGGTATAGGTAGTGCAGGATTTTGTATTGTTCAGCACTAGTAGGTTCGGCTGTTCTGCGAGCTTTGGGTTAGTTAATTTAGAATAGCCATACAATGAGAAATTGGCAGCACGAGCAGTTTCACCAATGACCAATACAAAGACTGTTTTATTGTTATCCAGAAAATGGCCATCTGGTAACGCTTTCTGTCCGTCAGTTGTTCTATTTATAGATGAGTAATATCTACCTGAATTTATTATGTATGACCAAGGTAAAATCTTTCCGCCTAAAACGCTTGCATGCTTATCAATCCAAAGCCAACTAGTAGAATTCGTATACAAGAATGCACCAGAGACTACTAAAGCAATTGACGCGTTACCTAATATTTTTACTCTATCAACTTGTTTAATTTTTATTAAGGCAACAAAGCAAGCTGGCATTAAACCCAACATTATTATCGGGAAAACTAAGCTTACGGTGAGTAGTTCAATAGATTCTGAATAGCGGGTGTTAAATATATTTCCCATCATGGTTCTATCTAGCACCACTTGATAGTTACTCATGTAATATATAGCGGAAGCATTTAAAACAGTGATGATTACGAGAAATATTTTCAGAACTGTTGGTGAAATAAGCGCTAGCAATGAAAATATGGTGTATGAAAAGATAAATACTATCACAACAGTAGATAGAAATATTCCAAGTCCGCTAGTGCTCCATACATTGGTGTTCTGATTAACATACTCTAACAGCACCAAATTGTAAGCAAACGTCATTACAATGCTTACCCAAAAAGTGAAGCTGCTTGCCTTCAAAATTGAAATTTTAGAAAGGGCCTTAGTGTTCATTTTGTAATATTGATTTTAATGTGATGTATGTACCAACAATAGCGCTTACTGAAATTGCTATCCAAATTATAGTTAGTTCAGGAAGCTTTCCACTGATAGTACATACTAAAAGGATGAAGCAAAATCCAAGGACAAAATATCCTAAAATAGCAGGCTTTACTTTTGCCCAATCCCACCATTTTGAATAATATCTTGATAAGTATTCGCCACTTAACCCTGAAACAGTGCCTATTATTGCTCCAGATGCTAAATCTGCGGGCCAATGAGCACCTACAGCGACTCTAGAAATGGCGACTACTGTAGCGACCATAAGCGATAAATATATCCAATACGTTTTATGTTTCTCACTGATTTTAGCTTCTCTTAAAAGAACAAATACCATTGCAGAGATTGCTGTAAAAATCGTAATAGTATGACCAGATGGAAAACTTGTATAAGCAGTCAGGGTGTCACCAATAATAGTAAATTGATGATGTTCTAAAACAGCAGCGGGTCTAGGAATGGCAAAGAAACTTTTACCTAAATGACTAAGTGCGCAAGCGAGAGGAACAGCTCCGAACATAGCTGCCCACATTCTCGTATTCACAAGGCAAATGAAGGAAAGTAGTGGAATTAGAATCAGAGCATCTCCCAAGTACGTAATATTGTGCCAAATTTCACTGGGTAGTATTTGCAGAGCATTGTTACTGAAAGAAAAGATATCTTTTTGGCTGGCGATATATGCGTCTTTATTCAGTGCCATACTTACCATTATGGCACTCATGAAACATATGAAACTTATAAGTTTCCAAAATGGGAAATAGCCTTTAGGATATTGTTGACCAATTGTTAGCTTTACTGGCATAAAATTACCTCAATGTTGGTGATTACATGCTAAAAATTAAAACTTAAGTTTTACTTAGTTGAAACTGAAACTTTAAATAAGATTGATTGAATGTTGCCTTAATCAAAAATGAAGTCGAATTTTCGCAAATAGATTATGAGCATCTTTTGCATTTATTGATTGTTTATAAAGGTTTCTTTTTCCAAACTTCGCGAGATCGTCTTCAAATTCCCCACCAAAACTATAGCTGAGGTAAAGCGCGGTTAATTTACTTAAAGAATATTTATAGCGAAGCTGGAAAGCACTTTCAGAAAATGAAAAATCATCTTGGTTTTTAGAGCCTATCAACTCACCCTGTGTATCAACGATGTATTGATTTAGGTGATTTGCTTTCCCGATAACAGACTCAAGTTTAAAACGTACTTCCTGACTTTCACTAATTTGATAATCTACACTTAGTTCAATGCCTTGCTCTGTGAAGTTAAATTCATCGACGGTATTACCGTCATCCCATTCAAGCCAACTATCACTATTGTATTGTGATACCGTTAGTCCAATGTGTAGTAGAGTACTAATCTGCTGCTCAATGCTCACTTCAGCGTTGTAAAAGTTACCAGACAACCCCTCCGTTCCCATCTCAATTGCCACTCCAACGCTTCCCCAGTCATATTCTGGAGAATTTAGTTCAAGTTCGGCTATATAAAAGGACGGTAGCCATACGGAATTATTCCCTCGCGTTAGTAAATCATCATATCCAGACGAACCCAACTCCAAAGAAAGTTGATATTCAAATTCTGCATTTGTCACCAATTCAACACCTGCACCAACAATACGAGGTAGTTTTTCATTTTGGTGGTTCTTTTTTAATTCAGTTTCAAACGCAAATGTAACATCTCTTATCGACCATCTATCTAAATCTGGAATTTGAAATTGATATTCATATTCATATTCAAATTGCTTGCGATTGACTCGTTTGACATAGCCGATGTCATTTAATTGTAAGTCTTCTCCATAGTTAAAAAGACTAAACTCATGACTATGCTGCTCGGATGACTCTGTACTTCCTGTCAGCCACCAACCGAGGTCGCTCGTTGTTTCAGGTCCTTGTTCGATATCAGATCTGATTATACCGAAATTTAGCTCAGTACTATCTGAGTATGCATAATTGAAATCAGACTCAATAATAATTGCATTTCGTTCAATGCTAGGCGTATTAACCTTATTAAGTGAAGCGCCAAATTTGTTAGCACCTAAACGGTACTGGCCTCTGAACAACCAAAAATCCCTACCAGAGTTCCCGCTATCGTCACTTTCAAATGCAGATAAAAGCCCAAAATCTAATTGTTCTCTACTTATTGTGTATTTAATTGCAGAATCCAACTCACCTGAATAGTCTTCATCATAATATGACTCCCCGCCAATTCTTGGCGTATGTACTACTCTGAGAGACTCTGGCCCGGAAACTTCAAATAAACTTTGACTATCATTGAAAAAAGGTCGTTTTTCTGAGAAAAAGCTTTCTATGGCTGAAAAATTAACGACTAACTCATCTGATTCCACCTGTCCAAAGTCAGGGTTTATGGTGGCACTTAATTGCTGACTTTTAGTAGGTTTCCAAAACAATTCAACCCCTATATCAGTAGAGTTTTTGTTGTTCGCAATGTCTCGATTAGCCGAAATGTATGGAAAAATATCTAGGCTCGACTGATTGTTAATTTCAACTTTTTGTTTGCTGAAATTTGTTAAAAAACTATTCATTGAAGCGTTTGCCGGAATTGATGAATAGGTTGCATTAGTGGATTCATCAAAACGGGTAATAGAAAGGCCGAATTCATTCTGCTCTTGAATAGCAAAAGACATAGTAGTCCAAGGGATATAAATTTCAGCGTTCCATGAATTGGTAAACACTTTAGTTTTGAAATACCACTGACTACTCCAATCTAAATCTAACTCTTTATTCTGCTTATAGATACCATCATAAAAATATCCTTGATGATTGACTGAAAATACATAACTTGTTTGTTCGGTATTATTCATATCTATCATTAGTTGAATATGATCATTAGTGAAAAGCGTGTCGTTTTCTTGTGTCCTTACTCTCAATGGGGGCTTAGTCGTTGCCATAACACCTATGTATATGCCGTGGTCAGTTGTAATCACTTGATAAGAAAAGTTGCCCTCTACCTTTGTTAGCGTTTGTGGAACAACGTGATAATTAACAGTGTTTCGCTTCGCGCTTTGCCAGCCTGAATCATTCAATGAGCCATCAACGACAACTTCATCTGCAAAGGCAATACTTGAAGCAAACAGATAAAGAAATAGTAAAGAACCGTTAAAATACTTGTTCATCACAGCGATACAGTAAATGTTATTCTCCTCTCAACTAACGATACTGAAACTGTAGCTCCAATTTTTTCACAGTAGGACTTTACTATTGCTAAACCTAACCCAAATCGCTCTGTTGATGTTCTTGATTCGTCTTTTTGCCATAAAGGGTCAAAGAACAATTTCAAATCATCTTCCTGATAGTCTTCATTGCATATATTTGAGACTTTGATCAAAGCGTTGTTGTCTTCAGTTTTTGACGTTGCTATCTCTATTGCTGTATTAGTTGGACTATAAAAGATTGCATTGTTAATTAAATTTGATAATACAGTTTCTAAAGCAAATTTGTTGGTTTCTACTATCAATGAAGGTGCATCGAAAAGAAGTATAAACTCTCTGTTATCTGAATTTTCTCTTGAGATAATATTATTAATCAGCTCAGTTAAGTTAATTTCGTTAGTTTCTAATTCATGGGTGCTACTACTTTTTTGCAACAGCATGATGCTATTAACTATATTTTTTAAGCGATGGGATATTCCATGTACATCGCTTGCAAGGTTATCTGATATTTCCTTTTCATGAGGAAACTTTAAGGCAACTTCGCTCAAGCTTATAAGCTCTGCAATTGGTGTTTTTAATTCGTGAGCAATGTCAGAAGCCATTCTCTGCTCTCGGATGTACAGAATATGGTTTTCTTTAATAAACTGATTAACGCCTTCAGCTATCGGAACGAGTTCTTGCGGTAAAAATTCTACTGAAACTTCCGGATTTTTAGAGTTTAAACTTATTTTTCTTAGCTGCTGATTGAGTTCACTTATTGGCTTTAAGCTCCTAGAAACAACAAGTTTGACAATTTTTCTGATAATAAATACGGCTAATATAGATGTGAAAATAAAAATAAAATCAACAAACCATAGGATGTAGTCTAACTCCTCTCTACTTAGCGCATAGGCAAGATCCATTGGTTGTTGATTCTTTGCAAATTCTTCTCTGCTTACACCGAGTGCTTCTCGAATGTTAGAGTCAACCTGAGGAAAAAACTTTGTATATAGCATCCTGCCATTTCGACCGTCGGGTAATACGGTATCTTGAATAATAAATTCATGTAGTTTTGCATCGAGCTTAGAGAGATCTTTTATTTCAAAAAACTCTAGAGTATCAGATCTCTCAAATACTTCGCTTTTGTACCAAAGTTGGTAATATTCAGGGTTCTCTTTGCCTTCAAATTCCGGCATAAACTCCCCAGCAAAATCAAATTCGATTCCTTCTTCATCTTCTTCAACTAATGTTTCAAGTAGTCCAACTTTGTTAATCATAGCCCGGTCAAACTCATCACTAATCCATGTATCGACACTGATATCAGTTGCTAATAAGATACAGATTAAGAGTAATGAGATTGAAATTGATAAATAGCGACTTAGCTTTTTATGAATTGAGTTCATTAATGACCCTCAACGAAGTATCCAAAGCCACGCTTGGTTTTAATTGGAAGCTCGTAGCCAATAGCTCTTACTTTTTTCCGAGCAGAAGAAAGGTGAGCTTCTAAAGAATTTTTTGCAATAGCATCATATTGTCCGGCGAGGTATTCGCTGAGTTTTTCAGAGGAAACGACCTTGCCTTGATTGGAGAATAAGCACTCAACCACTTTGTATTCATTAGGGGTTAGCTGAGCATCTTTACCACCACATCTTAATTGTTTTAAATGTAAATCTAGCGATATAGAACCAATGTTAATACTGTTAGCGTTCATATTCAAAGTACCTCGCCGCATTAAACAGAGTAAACGGACATGCAGCTCGTCAAAAGAAAAAGGTTTAGTAAGGTAGTCATCTGCACCGTTGAGAAGCCCTTCAACTTTATCTTCTGTAAGGTCTTTCGCAGACAAAATTAATACACGGATATCTTTACCTGCATTACGGATTGCTTTCAGTATTGAAGTACCATCGACAGAGGGGAGCATTAAGTCGAGAATTAGTAGTGAATAATCTCCAGACAAAGCCATGCTTAGCCCCTCAGAACCATCACCAGTATCATCCACGGTGAAACCGAGGTTGGTTAATCCTACCCTTAAACTTCGTCTAAGTGATATTGAATCTTCGATAACTAAAATTTTCACTGATACATACCTTCCATAAATACTTTTCAAGATACACCTTTAAACTTAAGACTAGCTGAGTTTTTACTTAATATGTTTAAAAGTTATTTCATCAAAGGTTCCAGCTTTCCCTCTAATTTTACATCTAAATTTGAGTTTATTTGGCAACTGTAAAGGTGGACTTCTCTTGGAGACCTATTTAGAGGTATTATTCAATACAGCTAAAGAGACTAAAATGCCAAGAAGAATTACATCAGAATTTAAACGTGAATGTGCGGATTTAGCTTTAGTTCACGGATATAAACACAAAGGTGCAGTCGAAGCTATGGGCGTTGATTTATCGTCAATTCAACGTAGGGTTAGCCAATATAAAAATGAGCAGCAAGGTGTCACACCTAAAGCGATGGCCTTAAAATCAGAAAAGCTTCGTATTCAGCAATTTGAGCAGAAATTACTAAAAAGTGCTAAACATGTCTTCCAAGTATAGTTGACCCTTACATTTGCTTGGCTAGGCAGACCATTAGAGTCTATTCTTGAGGGCATTGAAAGTACCCACGATAGTGTTCAGAATTCTGTGTCATTTCGTTAAACTAAGCAAAAAAGAGATGACATATGACCAAAACCAATTTCGACATGGATGCCGCTTTAAAGCA
>NZ_SNZY01000018.1:0-10243 GCF_004364275.1 Idiomarina sp. H2 | reverse complement strand
TAAATGCAATCGATTTAGTAACGGCAAAGTATCTGGGGCAGCGTGTTGCCAATGTTGCCAAGAGATTTGTAGCATAAAAAATATAACAATCCGCGGCATTCAGGGCCTGCGGCCCTTGCGACGCTCACAAGTTCGCGCGCATGCGCGGGGCGTTACGCAAGTGCTTAAATTATCTCCGACGCGATTTTGACGAGAAGTTTTTAACGCAGATACGATGAGATTTATAATCGATAAGGCTACCGGCGCGCTATAACAATGCCAGGTACAGACGGCTTTTGTTATTACTGCGCCTTTACTGCAGACTCTCGCATGCTGCGAGCGTGTCGCCTTAAGTCTTCAAGGAAAAACGATGAAAAGAATATTCATAGGTTTATTTGTTCATATTCTCATGTCTCCTCTAGCTTTTGCCGAATGGGTTGATGAGGCCAATCACGAGGCATTTTTCATTGAGATGGAAGATGCGACTAAGCTTGAGGTGCTGGACTGGGGTGGCGATAACAAGCCGACACTCTTTTTACTGGCAGGAATGCCCATGAACGCTCATACCTATGATGAGTTTGCGGCACATTTCACGGACGACTTTAGAGTCGTTGCCTTGACTAGAATTGGGCACGGAAATTCTGAGCCGCCCAAAAATAGGGACTTTTCTATCGAGAGGCTGGCGACGGACATTATTAGCTCGTTGGACAGCTTAGACATTGAAAAAGCTATTTTTGCAGGTCATTCATTTGCAGGCTTTGAGCTCACTTATCTGGGTAAGCATTTTCCAGAACGCGTGAACGGACTCATCTATATCGACGCAGTGCAAGCTTATGAACATATCCCTGAAATAGGAGAACATTGTCCTGATGTTGCGCAGGCAAGCATTGATATATTTAAGTATAAAGAAAGCTTTTATAACACACAGCGGGTGCTTGATGATGACGGGAACTACCTGCCGTTTGCCGACCTCAACACTTTGAACAAGCTTTTTGAGCACGACAACGTGACGCCGGATTATAGAGGTATCACGGTTCCCTCCATTTCAATAAATCATCTTCCGGAGCAGACAGAAGATCTATTGTTAGGTGTGGGAGAGCCCGGGCAGGCTTGTTTTGAAGCGCTGAATAAGATGAACTACCTGGGTATTGCCAGGTTCGTGAGTCAAATGGAAAACGCAGATGTGGCCGCGATACAGCGAAGTCAGCACGTGATTCACATGGTGACTCCCGATAAGTTAGCTGCAATCATGAAAAACTGGATTGCGCGTGAAATAACAACCAGCCAATAAGTTCAAGTAAGCGTTTTGGCGTAGTCTGTCAGCGTTGAAAAGCCATTGTTGCAGGGTATAAGCGAGCATTGCAGTTAGCGATTGAAACAGGGAACGTCGAATATGAAAGCTATCGCACCTTTTCTTATCCTGATGATGCTTAGCGGCTGCGCATCACAAAAGGTCTTCTTGAATGACTATGAGCTCAATGACTCAAGTGTTCAGCAATAAGAAAGTTTCACAAGAACGCTTGGGCATAGCTCAAATTTTCTGCCACCAAATATCTAGCTTTCTCGCGCGAAGGTGAGGAGTTAAAGGATAGTCGTGTTACCGGACGGTCCGTTCTGAGCGAAAAGCGGACCATCGGGCTTTTTGCCTAATTTAACGAGTAACTCGCCTCGCTGTTATTAATAAGTCTGGATGGCGCGAACCAGGCAAGGCACAATTACCTCAGCAATAGTGCGCGTTTTGTTATTGTATTGTGTATTTAAGTCTTTTACTGTCAATGACATAACGAAAAATTAGAGTTAGATAAGTTGCGCACGTTAGAATGCAGCTAAGCATGCTCAAATTACTTTACTAACTCAGACGATTTAAAAGGCAGCTATGGTCGCTTAATCAGCAACTTAAGAGCTCGCAACTATTCAATTGAAGAGAGTACAAAGTGCGCACGCACAATATGCAAATGTTAAGCATTTCAGGGGGAAATAGTGACAGTTGAGGCAATATTGCAGCCAGCGGTTGTCGCTGCCATCGTTTCCGCCATTGTTGGGCCGCTGATCTTCTTCCTTTTGAAGCGCTGGGATGACAAGAAACGAAGAAACTTCGAGATACGTTATGAAGAGTACAAGCACTACCTAAAGGCATTAGAGCAGATTGCCTCGTCTGGTCATGCTGATTTCGAGCGCTTTATGAGCGAAACTTATGCAAGCTGCATGAATGAAATTCTTACTACGGAGGGGCAGTCTTCTGATCCGTTGGTTCGCCTTAATCAGGAGGTGAACAATCTTACAGCAGATGTCCGGAAATCCTTCACTCAAGCAACACAAGAGCTTCACGGTCTGCGCTTGGTCTGTTCCGAGAAGCTTCTCCAAAAAGTTAACGAGTACGTAAATATACAGCGCGAGCTTATAGATTCATCGTGTTCCGTAATGGGAAACCTGGATCAAATGGACATCAATAATCCAAGCGCGAGCCTATCTGGCGAGATGAAGGAAAAAGGCGAAAGAACCCAAGTGCTGTTTGAGGAAATCGTGCAGCAAATGAGAAAGGAGCTTGGAGTCAAATGATGCTTAACAAGGCCAGGCACAGCGACGGCTTTTCCGTTACGGCTTCGCTTCCACTACAAAGCCGCGCGTGCTGGCGGCGTTATATCGCTTGGTGACTGCAGTGGCTAGGAACAATACAACTTTCATTGGTAGTGCCCCCACTTGGGCAAATGCATGTGTAGGCGAAAATGGTTTCCCTGGGTACTGGGATTACGCCAAAGGATTTTCCCAAGCAGCAACTATTCTGATTGACTTAGTTCTTAGTGAACGGGGGTTAGGGCACTCGGTTGACGAGATGGTTTATCCGGTTTGTTTCAATATGAGGCATTCACTAGAACTTCGCCTGAAAGGCACAATTTCAGAACTTATCCTTATCGAAAAAGCCAGATGTCGTAACCTCCAATTCGACTTGGCTGGTTCACACGATATAGGAAATATTTGGAGTTTCTTCGCTCAAAAGGCCCAAGCTGCCGACGATCGCTACGACCCAATAATCAAAAGGCTTGATACAAAGATCAAGGACTTCGCCGAAGTCGATGCCACCGGACAAACATTTCGGTACCCACTTGATAATGAGAGTCAAAAGCATCTCGTAGATGTCGCGGTCATCAACTTTGTAGTATTGAAGCGCAGTTTCGGGGAGCTAGAAGCAGCCTTGGATGACTTACATCGCTTAAATAAATACCTTTGCGATGAATATCAATGTGGGTCTTTTACAAAACGACTGTCGCGAAAGAATCTGTTCGAAATGGCATCCTTTCTTCCCCCTCGAACAACGTGGGCGGCAGATTCATTTAGTACAACTAAGGAATTTCTCAAGAAACACTTCAATATTGGTAGCAAAGAACTCTCTGAGAGCATTAAGCTCATCGAATCGCATTTTGAACTCGCGCCGGCAATTGGGATAACGATTCCTTTACTCGGGGTTGAAGAGTCCTATATTGAAGAATTTTTCAGCTATTGGTTTAAGCACCACGACCTTCCATCTGATAAAGTCCCAACCGAAGTTGAAGCTAGCGAGTGGGGTTCCGGCGAAATGTTTGAAGCTATTGTGAACGACACCAAGAGACGTGCGGAGGTTTGGGAGACCGTTAAGTCCAATCTCACGCCAGAAAAACTGGCAGGTTTGTCGGCTCTGTTTTATTTCGCGCGTGATCTAGACTTCTCGGAGAGCTACACTCGGGTTTATGAGCTTGATCTTGAGGAAGCCAAGGCTTCGTTCTTAAGTTCAGAAGACTCTGTAAGGTCACAGTACTTCCATATTTTCGACAAGACAAATGCGCTATACAACATCTTGCGTTCGCTCTATTTCTTGCAAAAAGTCGAACTCGCAGAACGACTTGTTGTTGCGCATGGACTGCATGAGAAATTTTCTTGGTTAGATGAAGCTAGGCAACGCACCCTATTTCGGAAGCCGGAGTACTGTGGATACGCGATATAGCAAGGCCGCCTCAAAGCCGGACGTTAACGTCCGCTCCTGGCACTAACCTGACAGGCTGCTGTGGGCGAGGAGCGGACAGATCAAAGGTCGCATTTTAGTGTGCTAGTCTCTCATAACGATAAACTACTCGGCACTCGAGCTGGTAGTAATTGCTGCAATACTCAGGTGAGGATTAACTAGACATGACATAGTTGTCCGATTAGTATTGATCGTAGCCCTTAGTTTGAAGTTGTGAGCTTCTCACGGCTTCTGTGGTTGGTGTATAGCCAACCCGAAGAGATCGTGTGAGATTCTATTGGTACTAAACAGAATCTCGCTTCGTCCCAGTCGGGACAAATCGATCTTCTATTTAGTACCAGTCGCACAGATTGGAGTTAAAATTCTCACGAGAATTTCAACGCCAATCTGCACTCCTTATGTAAGGGCTTTTACCAAGAAGGGAATATGTGGTTAAAGCATCCTAAGTTTCAGTCAGCCTTTGAAGAGCTTGTCAGTGAGTTACGAGGAGGGGACGATACTAAGTTGGCAGACCCAAAAGCTAGAAGACAGAATCTATTTGGAAAGGAATCGCCTCCGAAAATTCTATTTATCTGTGGCGGGGATCCTAGATTCTGTGAAAATCGATTACATATTGAAAAGTATATAAAAAGGCACTCAGAAAATTTAGTTACTTTTAGGGCTGAGTATGCCTGGGAAACCATGGTTGAACTTAAAAGTAATATTAACGCGTTAGCACTAGAGGAGTCGTTAGCCGAGTTTTCTGATATCGTGTTAATTCTTGTCGAATCTTTTGGTACTGCGGCTGAGCTGGGTGCTTTTTCAGCTGGGGAACCTCTAAGAGAAAAGTTATTACCGGTATTAGATAAAAGATTCAAGTCTGACGAATCCTTTATAAATACAGGCCCTGTAAGATGGGTAAATCGTGACTCTCGCTACGGCCCGTGCATTTTTGCAAACTTTGATTCGATCTTGACGTGTATGCCTGATGTTTTAGATCGGGTGGACTATAAGCGTCCAAAATTTTACACATCTAGAAAAGATAAAAATACCTATGGTGATTTAAAATTAAATCACAAAGAGCTACTTTTTGTAGTTATTCAGATAATAAATTGTATTGGCCCTATAACTGAAGATGTAATTCAGAAAGTTTGTAGAAGAGCTTTTAAAATAACACGAAAGCAAGAGCTCGCACATGTGAGGTTCATAATAAGCTTGGCGGTTGCTCTGGAGGTAGTCGATAAAAAGCGCAAAGAAGAGGAAGTATATTATTTTTGTAAAAACCTAAAAAATTTAAAAAATAATAAAGCGATGAAAGGTTTACTCCACAGGTCTCAGCGTATACGCTCTCGGTGCTTAAGTCATCTAGTATATATAGATGAATATAATAAATTCCTAGAAGAGGTCAGTTAAATTGCTTCTAGAACTAATAAAAGCTAAGACTCTTTTGGATGAAGACTACATAAAGGAGACTTGCCTTAACTCAAACGCTTTATATTCAAGCTTTTACTTGCCAAAGAAAAATGGCAAGCTAAGAAAAATATATCACCCTCATAAAGAACTAAAAGCTTTTCAGCGCATTTTGCATGATAATGTTTTAGCCTACTCAAAAGTACACTCAGCCTCAATGGCTTACTCTTCTGGCTCTAGTATAAAAAGAAATGCCGAAAGACATTCGGAGAAGAAGTTTCTACTACGTATGGATTTTCGATCTTTTTTCGAGTCAATTTCATCTAAAGACGTATTTCAGTTTTGCGAAAAAACTCTATCAAATCAGTTTAGTGGTTGGGATAGATTTGATAGTGATATGTTTACAAATTTTGTTTGCTATAAGAATAGTTTAGTAATGGGAGCTGTCACCTCTCCTTCTATCGCAAATTTAATTCTTTATGAGTTCGATGATAGCCTGAGTACCTTTTGTTCTTCAATAGGTGTTACCTACACTAGGTATGCTGATGATATGTATTTTTCAACCAACACTCGGAATGTCCTTAAAGAGGTTGAGAGGAGAGTCTACAAAATAGTCGAAAAACTTCAGTTGCCCAATGATTTGAAAATAAATACCAGTAAAACATATCACAGCTCTAAAAGTCGTAGGAGACTTGTAACAGGTTTGGTATTGACCTGCGAAGGTAGTGTCAGCCTTGGAAGAAAGAAAAAAAGAGAAGTGCGTTCCTTGATTTTTAAGTGGGACTCTTTGACTGACGAAGAAAAGCAAAGCCTTTCTGGATATCTTTCTTATGCTAAGTCTATCGAGCCTGACTTTATAAATAGACTCTGTATGAAATATGGATCTAACATAGTTAAAAATGTACTTGAGTATTCTCCAGAATAGATATGGTTCATATGTGGTAATTGACGAGAAAATTAAAAATACTCTATGTTTTTAGTCTCTCAATGCTAATTGGCAAAAGCCCGTACTAACTAGTCGACACTCAGTCTGTTATGAGCGAACAACGGACCTTCTGACTTTCAAATTACTCCAACTGGTGACTAGCTGTCCCGTTATTCGTAAGTGTGGGTGATGCCAACGATGCACGGCACATTCACTGCGGCAATATTGCGCGTTTTGTTGTTGTGTTGTGTATTTAAGTCGTTTACTGTCAATGACATAACAAAAAATAAAGGTTGGATATTGTGCGCTCGGTAGAGTGTAACTGAGCATGCTCACATTGCCTGTGCTAACTTGGGATCTTTCAAGTCAGGAGTGCCTGCTTGATCAGTAAGTTAAGAACCGAAAACTATCAATTGGACGAGCTTCTAAATGCGCACGCACAATATACAAGTGTTAACTTCCCAGGAGAAATAATGAGCGACTCACTAAAAGAAAAGCAACGCCTAAGGATTGCATACCTGAACAAGGTGTACGAGCTTTCTAGCGCAGATACCGACAGCCTTGTAAACGGGGTGGAAGCTGCGGCTCAAATTGGGATGGGAAATGGGCAAGAGGACGAAATTAGAACTATTGCAAATTATCTTGAAGGTGAAGGTCTTTTAAAGGTTGTAGCAAGAGTTATGGGCGGCTTTCCCGCCAATGTTAGGATAACGCATGCAGGAATAAAAGAAATCGAAGGTGCGATTAGTCGCCCAGACCAGCCCACCGAACATTTTATGCCAATTAATATACTGAATGTTGAAACCATGATTGGATCAAACATTCAACAGGGAACAATTGGAAGCAGCCAAAACATAGAGTTTTCGACTGACTTTATTACGGAGCTGCAGAGCTTTGTCGCAGAGCTGAAAGACCAGCAAAGTAATCTAGACTTAGGTGAAGAGGAAGGCGCTGAATTCAATTCGGAGGTGGCCACAATAGAAGCTCAGATGGTATCACCAAAACCAAAGCGCGCAATATTGAAAGAATGCTTGGGTAGTTTAAAAAGAATATTAGAGGCTGCAGCAGGCGGAGCAGCTGGTTCCACCCTAGCGGCTAAGGTTCCATTGCTGCTGGCCATGCTTTGAAGTTAACAAGTGTAGGCTGTCGGACAAATCACTCGCTGCGCACGCAATTTGTCGCAGCTACAAGCGTTATGTTTCTCAAGGGAGTCGCTATGAGTAGAGAAGAGTTTGAAAGTTTGAAGGAAGAGCTAGAAAAGCCAATAGACTTTGAGTCATTGGTTGACACTGGGGCGCTTATTCAAAAAGGTAAATCTTACTATCTTGGTAATAAAGACTTGCTACCTGAGTATGTAAGTAAAAAGATAAAGACCCTTGAGCAAAATAAAAATGGCTTGAAGGTTACATTTTATAAGTAAGGGTAGCCAACGTGGGGTCCCCAAACATAACAAGCGACTGTTGTCGCCCCAAAGCCGGGCGTTATGTGAATTAAGCTGAAACACTAAGAAAGGAAATCATTATGAAACGTGCTGGAGCTGTTTGTCCTAAATGTGGCTCTACCAAATCACCACACAAAGAAAAAATTATGGGGCAAGACACACAAGATCTAATTTGTGCTGATTGCAAACATGTTGGTTGGTGGGCTGATTTTCAGCCTGAAAACAAACAAGAAAAAGGTAGTGAGTCATAACCTGGACTCACATAACAAACAAAGGCAGCATCGCCCTGCGGGCTGCACGCGCTAAAGCGCGCCGCTGCTTTGGGCGTTATGTTTCATAAGAGAATGGTGATATTTGATGAGCACAAGTTACTTTTTGTTGCCTGCTTACATTGAAGATATTGCCGTTTCATTGGCGAATAGAGGTTGGATAGTACATAGCTTTAATACAGATAATAGCGAGGAGTTATACAATCCTAGCAACTACCTCCACAATTCAGAATTTGAAGGGTCCAAATATACACTTGGTTTGGATCTGAATATTTATCAATTCCTTCTCAACTCGAATAAGAAGAAAACCCCAAATGATAACTACAGAGACGCTGCTGCACTTCTTGTTTTCTGTCAAATATCAAATATAGAAATCGATCCTTCTTATGCCGTTTATGAAAAGGTCAATTATGAAGAGTCTAACCTCGATGAGGCTCTACCAGATCTAGAATTGTTCAAGAATATAAATAACTCAGATACTGAAAAATTAGCAAAATATGCTCTAGGTTACGAAAGTAGCTATGAGATTGCGACAGATCACAAAATAAATCACGATGAAAAACGAGAGATGCTGACAAAGTATAGAAGACTTACTGAGTGGGACTCGCTGTATTTAATCTTGCTATCTATCGTTGATATAAAGTTCGATAACAACATTCCTGCAAATAAAAAACTTCTCAAATTCCTTGAGTGGCTCATTTGCAAGTTTAGAATGTCACTAGTTGGAACTATCTACGCCATCGTCTTGTTCGGTAAGAAGCCGTTAAAAAGAATGATGAAGTACGATCCTAAGACAAATGTTGAAGCGCGCAAAAGCGCGCTATGGAACATGACTTGGGATCTTTATATTATGAATCAGTTCTTTAGAAAATGGGTAAGAAAGGGCGACACAGACGAGTTCTTTTTCGCTAGCGATGATAAAGCATTTTGTGAGTTGCTTAGATCTGCCATTAAAGTACAACAAGTGGGTGACTTCTCTCCACTGACTCCATATTTATCTAAATCAGGGTATGAGATTGCAGAAAATTTCTTGAATCTCGATGAGTCCTCTGTAGAGAGGGTTTATAAAACAGAACAGTGGAGCCCCGATTACCGAAAGAAACTAATCGAATCATATGAAGCGAATCTGGTCTATAGAGAAAATGAAGCATAACAAGGTAAATTCACTCGGACAAATTTCTGCAACGTTCGTTTGTTCTATTAATAGCACAAGCCTCACATTGCTCCAATTTGCCGGTGATTTACGGCGTTAACGCCCACTTCTGGCACACAGTCGAAGGTCAGCAATGTGCGACTAATCGACGATCGGATTGTACTAGGAGCGAACATTTCTCTACAACTCTAGGCCCACCTCATTAATCTATTGAAATTGATCAAGAACCAAAATCCGGTAATATGAGGTTAAGGATTTAACCAAGAGGTTACTATGAAATTCTTAGCTGGAGCAGTCGCTTTTATTATGGCTATATCTACATACTTTGTTTTAACTGGCGCACCTCAACTGGCTTTCGGCGTCAGTACATATATTGACTGCAAAGATAAAGAAATGGATTACGCTAAAGATGTTTTTATCAATCCCATGCCACGCTCACAAAATATTTCCAAAGAACGTAAAAAGACGGTCGATGACATTAAGACTTGCTATAAATCGATCGTTGATGTAGCTAAAACAACACCGCTTTCTGCGCACTCTCTAGAGCGCATTGAGAAATAGAGCCACTTTGTAGCGAGTCTATTGCTCTAAGAGAGCTATCAAGAGGGATTGAAATAAGCTGAATCATGAGGACTAAGTATGGCGTGCCAACTTTTACTCACTGAAAACTATTAGAAGCCCTCAATTCCTTAATTCTATCCACCAACTCCCCAAAACATGTTTCACACAAATCAAAATGGAAACTATCACCGTCATGATTTGAGCCGTAACCATATGTAGCGTGAAGCACAGCAAACTCATCGAAATCCTTCAGGTTCTCGTGATATGTTTTTTGAATCTCAGGAACCACCGAAACCCCACAAACATCGCAGGTAATATCGGTGACGACCTTTACTGATTTGTAGTCAGCTTTTTTCATTGAGTCTATTCCTAGTTAAGATGCTCAAATATGAACTACGATATGCCAATATGTCGTGATGATTCAAGCTGGCGTTGGGTTCTACCCAGATTTTACGGACACATCCATAAAGAGGCATAATATGCCCATAAGGAGTGTTCATGACCAAACGAAAAAAGTACAGCCCAGAGT
>NZ_SNZY01000017.1:0-12444 GCF_004364275.1 Idiomarina sp. H2 | reverse complement strand
GATGGTAGTGTGGGGTCTCCCCATGCGAGAGTAGGTCACCGCCAGACTACAAATAAATAACCCCAGCCCAATCGGCTGGGGTTTTTTTATGTCTGAAATTCTCCTTTCAATTAGCTACGACCAAAGTCCTATTCCCCTTGTTAACAATTGCATTTACATTTGTTATCGATCTAAAACAATAATGTTGAACAACTGGAGGGGACGTTATGGCATTCGAAAGTGAATCCCATGCCAAAGCGTATTGGAAAGAAAACCTCAGCTTGATGCTCAAGCTGCTCATTGTATGGTTTGTCGTTTCCTATGGCTTTGGAATTATATTAGTGGACGTGCTTAACGAAATCACTTTCTTCGGCTTTAAGCTGGGATTCTGGTTCGCGCAGCAAGGTTCCATTCTGACTTTCATCGTGCTTATCTTCATTTATGTGAGAGGCATGGCCGCGTTAGATAACAAATACAATGTACACGAGGATTAAGGCGCTATGGATATTCAAACGCTCACCTTTATAATCGTCGGCCTGACCTTTGCGCTCTATATTGGTATAGCAATATGGTCAAGAGCCGGCTCCACGAACGATTTTTATGTAGCAAGCGGCGGAGTTAACCCAATTGCTAATGGTATGGCAACGGCCGCAGACTGGATGTCAGCTGCTTCTTTTATCTCAATGGCGGGTATCGTAGCCTTCGCTGGTTATGATGGCTCTGTTTATTTGATGGGTTGGACAGGCGGCTATGTACTCCTGGCAATGTGCCTGGCGCCCTATCTGCGTAAGTTTGGTAAGTTTACCGTGCCAGATTTTATCGGTGACCGCTACTACTCACAGACCGCTCGTACTATTGCCGTAATCTGCGCTATTTTAATTTGCTTTACTTATATTGCAGGGCAAATGCGAGGGGTTGGTGTCGTATTCTCCCGTTTTCTGGAAGTCGACATCGCAACCGGCGTTATTATTGGTGCAATAATCGTTTTCTTCTATACCGTGCTGGGTGGTATGAAAGGGATTACCTACACTCAGGTCGCACAATATATTGTATTGATGTTCGCTTACATTGTGCCGGCGGTGTTTTTATCGCTAATGATGACCGGTCACGTACTGCCACAAACAGGGTTTGGTGCCACCATAGCCGATGGCGTTCCCGGTTCCGGACAGTTCTTACTTGAACGACTGGATGGATTATCGACCGAGCTAGGTTTTGCTGAATACACCGAAGGTGTGCGTAGTAAAGTCGATGTGTTCTTCATTACTGCAGCATTGATGGTAGGTACCGCTGGTCTGCCTCACGTTATCGTGCGTTTCTTTACTGTACCGAAAGTACGTGATGCACGCCGTTCAGCTTTCTGGGCTCTGACTTTCATCTCAGTAGTTTACTTAACAGCTCCGACTATTGCTTCGTTTGCTAAAGTAAATATTTTCAACACCATCAATGGGCCAGACCTACAAGGTGTTGAATACGATAACGCGCCAAGCTGGATTAAAAACTGGGAAAAAACCGGTCTTATTACGTGGGAAGACAACAACAACGACGGCAAAATGTTTTACTCAGGTGATGAACGCAATGAAATGACCATTGACCGTGACATCATGGTATTGGCGAATCCAGAAATTGGTGAATTGCCGGCCTGGGTTGTCGCTTTGGTTGCTGCAGGTGGTGTTGCGGCTGCACTTTCCACTTCCGCTGGTCTTCTACTCGTTATATCAACCTCCGTTTCGCATGACTTACTGAAACGAAATTTGGCGCCGAATATAACGGATAAACAAGAGTTGTTCTACGCCAGGGTTGCAGCTGCGACGGCAATTGTCATCTCAGTCTACTTTGGTATATACCCGCCCGGCTTCGTAGCGCAGGTGGTCGCCTTTGCCTTCGGCTTAGCCGCAGCAAGCTTCTTCCCTGCGATAATCATGGGTGTATTCCATAAGCGTATGAACAGCACAGGTGCGATAGCTGGTATGGTTGTCGGTATACTATTTACCTTCTGCTACATCGTATACTTCAAGTTTGTCGCTCCGGAACTGAATAACCAGGACCATTGGTTATTCGGAATTTCCCCTGAGGGCATTGGCACCTTAGGCATGATCATCAACTTTGTTGTAGCAGTTGTCGTGCATAAGTTTACTGGTGACGCCCCGGAAGAAATTCAGGAACTGGTTGAGTCTATACGGTATCCAAAAGGGTCCGGTGAAGCTAAGTCTCACTAACGAGATGTACCTCAATTGAAGCCCAGCCCCGTGCTGGGCTTTTTATTGACTAACTCAAGTTAATACACAAAACTGAAATCAGCTTCTTTATAATTTAGGATTAGCCATGGAAGTTAATTCATTTCTACAAGACTGCCCTCCTTTTGACACGTTATCTGAAGAGCAAAGAAACTGGGCTGTCTCTCAGTTGCAGTCGGTCTATATGAATGAGCAGAACTGTAACGATATATTAAAAGATATGAGGCCTGCGCTGTTTATCGCGCGTTCAGGTGTGTTTGATTTACGAGGAGCTGACGGACGACTGATAGAGCGTTTGGAGAACGGCGATTTGTTTGGCTACCCGTCTTTGCTATCAGGTCGCGAAGTGGTTAATAAATTGCAGGCGATAGAAGACGGTATCGTGTACGTGTTGCCACAGTCGGCGTTTGATCGCCTTCGTAATGCATCAAAACCTTTCGAGCAATACTTTATAAGAGCCCATGGGCAACGTTTATTAACAGAACAAAAAAGTGATGATGGCACCGATAGTGACTGGAGCGAGCAGACGGTTGGCAGTGTTGTGTCCATGCCTCCGGTCAGTTTATCCAGTAGCACATCGGTACAAGAAGCCGCTAAGTTAATGGCTAGCCATGGAATATCGTCTGTTTTGGTCGTTGATGAAACCCAGCTGGTCGGCATTTTAACGGACAGAGACTTAAGAAACCGGGTAGTGGCTGAAGGCTTACCGCTGGATGTGCGCGTTTCTGCGGTAATGACACAATTACCTGAATCGGTTTACGAAAATCGTTCGTTAATGGATGCGCTAACCACTATGACCTCCAGTAATATTCATCACTTACCGGTGGTTAATGACCAGAACCAACCCGTAGGGATGGTAACGGCAACGGACTTAATTCGTCAGCAACGTAGCGATCCTGTCTTTCTTATCAGCGCCATTCGTAAGGCAAATAGCAAATCCCAATTAATAGAAGAAGCTCAAAAACTTCCCGAGTATCTGCAGACCTTTGCCAGCCGCGTAAAGCAAACCTCTGTCTTAGGACGGCTTATGGCATCGGTCACTGATGGCATGACGCGTCAGCTGATACAGCTGTATGAACAAGAAAACGGTGCTGCACCAGCTGCTTATAGCTGGTTAGCTTTTGGCTCGCAGGGCAGAGAAGATCAAACTTTAAGCTCAGATCAGGATAACGGTCTTTTACTCAGTAATGATTTGTCCGATAAGCAAAAAGACTGGTTTGCCGGTTTAGGAAATTACGTCTGCGAAGGGTTGAATGAATGTGGTATCCCATCTTGTCCGGGGAATATTATGGCATCCAATCCGGAGTGTCGGGGGACCATTAACCAATGGAAGGAACGTTTTCAGGGCTGGATTGAAAGCCCGACACCAAAAGCACTTATGTATTGTCAGATATTTTTTGACAGCAGGCCGGTTGTTGGCCCGGGGAAATTTTATCAAGAATACCGCGAACAGATTGCGAACTTAGCGAAGAACGAGATGTTCCTGGGAAATTTAGCCATTCTGGTTAACCGCATTTCTGTCCCCCTTGGTTTGTTTAATCGGTTACGCACAGAGGATACTGACGACGGTGACACTATTGATATTAAACGTTATGGCATTGCTTTAATAAACGACATCGCACGTATTTATTCTTTACAGGCAGGCATTACCTCGCCGGGTACGGCTTCGCGCCTTAAAGCATTAACCGGTAGCAGTTTACTGAACCGGCGGGACAATCAATCATTACTGGAAGCCTGGGAGTTTTTGACGCAACTGCGGTTAAACCATCAGTTAAAAGTTTGGGGCAGTGACAAGCCTAAAAACGCCATTGACCCGGATGAACTGAGCACGCTTTCCAGGCGGCAACTTAAAACGGCGTTTAAAATCATAAAAGAAGCGCAACAGGGCGTTGGTTTAAAATTCAGCCGACAAGGGTATTAATTATGGCGCAATGGCTGCAAAAGCTGGCTCATTGGTACGACAGACGGCAGAAACTAAAACAACCCTGGCAAAGTTTACGGTATGTGGCTCTGGATATCGAAAGTACCGGGTTAAATCCGAAGAAGCATCAAATTCTTTCTATTGCCTGGATGACGATACACCCGCCAGTTATGCATTATGGCAACGCTCAGTATCATGTTTTTTCCCACGGGCAGGAGCTTAAACTTGGGCAAAGTCCGACAATACATGGTTTAACCAGACAAGACTTTCTGCACAGCTCTGAGCCTAAACAAACCTTTGCCATGCTCAGCCGTGTTTTAAATGATGCTGTACTTGTTTGCCATCATAAAGGCATGGACTGGCGTTTTCTCAAGCATATAGAAGCGCAGTACAACATTCCTTTCAGACCACTGGCTATTTTTGACACCTTGGCTTATGAAAAGAACAAGTTAGAACGTAGCTCACAGCAACCTCTTAAAGCTGGCGAATTAACTCTCAGCGCTTGCCGGAAACGTTACAACCTGCCTGACTATCATGCTCATCATGCACTCACCGATACCGTCGCTTGCGCGGAGTTGTTTTTGGCTCAGTGCTATGCTTTTGAGTCATTAAATGAACCTTTAAGATCGTTCCTGAAAAACACTCACTAAAGGGCTCTAATTAAGTCGTTACAATTAAAAAACATATGTTTAAATGCTGGATACATAGGTTATTTTGATTAATAAAAAAGCCTTATAAATAACCGCATTGATTATTTTTTATTCAGTCGGTTCGAAGGGGATAAGAAAAGACGCAAACACCTATTGAAATGAAGTCCTTACAGCGTTAAAAGGTTGTTACCGAAAACGGGCAGTCGAACAATAACTAGTCAGATTGCCATCGGTTTCAGGTTGCTTTTCGCCAATCAAGCAACGTTAAAAAATTATGTTCCAGGGAGTAATTCAATGAATAATAAACTGTTTCGCCGCAGCATTACTGCGGTTGCAGTTGCGTCTACGCTGTCATTTCCAGCGTTAGCGCAGGACAATGCTGCAGATCAAAATAATATTGAAAAAATCGAAGTAACAGGTTCTCGCTTAAGTCGTACCAGCATGGAAACACCCGTGCCAGTAACAACTATTGGTCGTGAAGATATTGTTCAAACAGGAGCAATTAACGTTGCGCAAGTCTTGAACATGTCACCTGTTGCTATTGCAGGTTCTGATCAGTCTAACTCGGCGTTCGATACGGTATCTGTTGGTTTGAACACGACCGAATTACGCAACATGGGTGCTGAACGAACACTGGTTTTGGTCAATGGCCAACGTTTTGTTTCAGGTATTGCACCTTCTTCAGGCTACGCTGTTGATTTGAATGCCATTCCAGCCTCAATGGTCGAGCGCATTGAAATTCTGAAAAGCGCGTCGTCAGCGGTTTATGGTTCAGATGCCGTAGCTGGCGTGGTTAACATCATTACCCGTAAAGATTTCGAAGGTATCGAAATTAGCACTCAAGCCGGTATTTCAGGTGAACATGACCGCCAAACCCAAACCTTTAACTTAACCACAGGTAAGAATTGGGACGGCGGTAACGCTTGGTTCTCTTTCGGTATTGATAACGACGAAGGCCTGAAATCTAGTGATCGTTCGTTCTCCGCTGTGGACAGTGCCGTTTATTCTGATGAAAACGGTAACGAATATGTCGGTGATCTTTTATCATCATTTCCTGAGCAAGGACGTGTTTCAGTTAAAGACGCCAATGGTAATACATTGGAGAGCTTTGACGCCGACGGTACAGAGTATTCAGGCGGTTTTAACCGTGCATCGGTTCGTCAGCTCGTAACACCTTTAGAGCGTCGTTATGTCTCTGCTGAAATCCGTCAGGATTTATCAAGTGACTTGAACGTATTCGGCTCTGTTCATTGGAACTCAGCGGAAACAAAAGGCTCCACTATTGAGCCAACACCGTTTAACGTTGGTGAAGATTTATGGATGAACAACCGTGTTGAAGATCCTGTAGCCGGGTTAAGCGTATACTCTCCATTGGTGCCTCAGGAACTACGTGACAACCTATTATCATATGGTATTGATGATCTTGGTTCCCAGCGTGTCGATTTTGTTCGTCGTATGGCTGAATTTGGCAACCGTTCTACTGATGTTACTCGTGATACTCTGCGTATTGCATCAGGTTTTAGTTATGCAATTGATTATAACTGGACTTGGGACAACTATTTCACTTGGGGTCGTACAAACCAGGAACAGCTAAACGGTGGTCAAATCAATACTGACCGCGCGCGTCTCGCTTTGGATGTTACTGAAGACGCTAACGGTAATCTTGTATGCGCTAGTGACATAGCTGCTATGCAAGGTTGTGTTCCGTTAAACCTATTTGGCGAAGGTACTGTTTCACAAGCTGCTGTTGATTATGTTTCTACTCCAGCGAAAGCAACCGGCACAGCTGAACAGTTTGTGGTACAGAGTGTTATTTCAGGTGACCTGCCATTAGAGCTGTCAGGCGGCTATATCGGTCTGGCCGGTGGTCTTGAGTATCGTGAAGAGAAAGGAACTTACAGTCCAGGCGATTTAGCTCAAACGGGCGCTTCAAGCACAAACAAAGCGCAACCGACAGACGGTAGCTTTAATACTAAAGATGTATTCGTAGAAACGCGTTTACCAGTGCTAATGAATTGGTCTGTTGATCTTGCTGCACGTTACTCTGAGCATTCAGCCACCGGTGGAGCTGTTACCTGGAACGTAGGTACAGAATATGAGCCAATTGACAGTGTAAAACTGCGTGCGTCTGCCGCAACTGCTATTCGTACGCCTAATATTTCTGATTTGTATTCAGGTAATGGAGAAACTTTCGCGCGGGTTAATGATCCATGTGTTGGTGTAACAGCAACGACTGATGGAAACATTGCAGAAAACTGTCGCTCTATTGATTCAGTTAATGGACGTATTCAGTCCGCTGGCGAGTTTGAGTTGACCTCTGCAGAAACTCAAGGAACCGGTGGCATGGTTGGCGGTAACCCTGATGTTCAGGAAGAAACTGCTGATACTTATAGTGTAGGTGCTATTTGGCAGATTAATGATGAGCTTTCTGCAACTGTAGATTACTACAAAATTAAAGTTGAAGATGCTATCTCTATTACTTCACGTAACTTAGTACTTGAGCGTTGTTACGATGTATCTCCTGATAGCTTTGACCCGACCTGCAGTGATCAGGTTCTTCGTAGCTCAAATGGTGTGTTAGTTGATGTTAATAGCAGTTCTTCTAACGAAAACATCATTCGTACATCTGGTGTTGACTTCGAGATGAACTATCGTACTCAAATAGCTGACGGTATGTTCTCTGCGGACTTGATTTGGAACTACACTGATGAATACTCAATTGAGTCAATGTATGACGGTAGTACAACTTACTATGCAGGTGAAGTCACTACGCCTGAACATCGTGCAAACCTCAACTTGGCTTACTCGTTAGGTGATGTCAGTGTCTCGTGGAGAATGCGTCACTGGGATAGCTCTGTCGATTCACTTAACGGTGAAAACTACAACTATACTACCGGTCAAGCGTATGGTGCCTACAATAATGTTGGCTCAGTAACATACCATGACATTTCTGCGCGCTATTACATGAACGATACCTATGAATTCAATGTAGGTATTCGTAATGCGTTCGATAAACAGCCTCCAATTCTTCCTCAAGGAAGTAATTCAGGAGCGACTGGTATCAATACCGCGTCACAAGCTTACGATGTTACAGGCCGCTATTACTTCGCGGGCGTAACAATGAGCTTCTAAAAACTTTAATATAAAGGTTCGCAGAAAAAAGCCAGTCGGGAATTTCCGGCTGGCTTTTTTATTGCTTGCGAATTGACGATATCTAAGCTGACATTGCATATAGAGCGTAGTATGCTCAATTACAGTTTTACGCTGATAAAAATTGGAGTATCCATGACAACAACAAAAAATCCGTGGAATAGCTATTGGCAAAAAGGCGCAAAAGCCAGCTTCTTAGACGATAAAGCCCGCTTGCAAGCTTACCAAATGCGCAAGTTTTGGTTTGAGCGCATGGATGAAAATGAACTGAAGCAACCTATTGTGGATATAGGCACCGGTAACGGTATTGTCGTTCAGTGGTTAACGGAATATGCGCAGGAAAAAAGCAAAAAACTCGACGTTTTAGGGATAGACTCAGCGAAACTGAAACCTTTTAACGAACAGTTGAAACTGAAGGCGGAAACACCTTATGAGACGTTTAAGCTGCCTTCGAATAAAAAGGTAGGCACTTTCGTTTCTCATTTTGGCCTTGAATATGGTGATATGGAGGCAGGGCTTAAAAACCTGCATTTGCAACTTAAGCGTGGCGGCGGTGTTATTGCTTTGGTGCACTCAACCGACTCTAATATTTATAAAAACAGTAAAGCCTTGTTTGAGTTTATTCCTTCTGTGCTTAAACAACTGAAGAAGTCGGTAACACCGTTTCAGGAAGCCTTATTAAAATACGGGCCGAATAACTTACCTAAGTCAGCACTTCAGGAACAACATAACCTCAACCTGTTCGCCAGAAAGTATGAGCGATATGGTGCTTTCCAGGCCATGAACTTTGTTCCTGCAACAAAACACGCATTAGAAGCTGCAGCGCAAGGTAAAGCCGATGAATCAGAAAAAGCACTATTGGGTTACATCAATGCAATAAATGAACACAAGGCACGTTTGGTAAGCTTGTTAAAAGCTACCGAGCAGTTAGGCGATATGAAACAAACAAAAGCACTGTTTGAAAGTGTTGGCTTTAAGAATGTAATCGTACAGACAGTGGCTTTTCCCGAAACTGGGGTTGTTGGTAGTTGTGTTCAGTGTGGTAAGTGAGTCCGAGTTCTTCCTTCTACAACAAAACAACAAAATAGATACTAAACGTTTACATATTTTCAACTTCCTGTTAACTTTTAAGCAGCTTCTATAAAAGAAGCTGCTTAATAAAAACGTTCCAGGGAGTTTTTACTCATGAAAAATATAACATTTCGTAAGAGCTTAACGGCTGCAGCAGTTGCTGCATCTTTAGGCTTTCCTGCATTAGCGGTTGCACAAGACTCAACCGATGTAGAAGTAGAAGAAAATGTAGAACGCATACAGGTTACTGGATCTCGTATCCCTCAATCTGCCAATGTGGTTAGCTCTAGTCCTATATCTCAACTAACATCCGAAGAGTTTGAATTTTCGGGAACAGTAAGAACGGAAGATTTAATTAACGACTTACCTCAGGTATTTGCAGGTCAAGCTTCAACTGATACAAACGGAGCAACAGGTACAGCTACTGTATCGCTAAGAAAATTGGGGCCTGATAGAACGTTAGCGTTGATTAACGGTCGCCGAATGGTTATGGGAACCCCTATAGCAGGAGGCACCGCACCCGATCTAAACCAAATACCCGCGGCATTAATTGAGAATGTCGAGTTGCTTACTGGTGGTGCTTCAGCTACCTACGGTTCAGATGCTATAGCTGGTGTCGTTAACTTTATTATGAAAGATGATTTTGAAGGTGTTGAATTTAATTATCAAAACAGCTTTTATATGCATAATAATAACAATAATGGCGAAATAGCGGAAGCGAACCGCGAAGGAGGTTATCCGTTATCCCCAACAAATGTACGTGACGGTCACATGAATGACTATTCGCTTATTATGGGAGCTAATGGCGCGAATGGAGATGCTAATATTACCTTGTATATGACGCACCGAAATATTGACGCCGTAACACAGAACAACCGAGATATTAGTACTTGTGCGCTTGCTGGAACTCCGGGTGATTGGGGGTGCTCAGGTTCAGGTACCACACCACAACCGAAAATATACGGTGATAGCGCAATAGGCATTCTTGAAGGTGGTGAAGTCACTGATGCTGCCAATGTAAGACCTTATAACTATGGCCCGGTAAATTACTTCCAGCGCCCGGATAAACGCACTACTCTGGGTGGTTTTGCTAAATATTATGTGAATGAGCACTTGGAATTTTTTGCTGAAGCTGGTTATATGAAAGACTCTAGCGTGGCGCAAATAGCTGAGTCAGGAGCATTCTTTGTCGACGCGCCATTCAACTGTAACAACCCCCTTCTAACTGATGCGCAGTTCGATGCTTTATGTGCTTCGAATGGTTATAGCGCAGATGATTCTTTTACAGCAACTTACGCAAAGCGTAACGTCGAAGGCGGCCCTCGTCAGAATGATTTAAGTCATATTTCTCACCGGTTGGTTTTCGGTGCTCGTGGTTCTATCAACGATAATTGGACTTACGATGCGTCATTTAATTATGGCAATGTGAATATGACTGAAGTGTATTTGAATGACTTCAGTAAAAAAGCCTTACAAAAAGCCTTAGACGTAGTTCCTGATCCCGAAACTGGGGAAGCTGTTTGTAGAGCTGCACTATCTGGCGTAGATAGTGATTGTGTGCCTTATAATATTTATGGTGGACCAGGTGGAAATATTACTCAGGAACAACTTGATTACTTAACATTACCCCTTTATGCCAAAGGTGAAACAAGCCTACGCGAGTTTAACTTTTATACGGTAGGTGATTTAACTGATTATGGTATCAAGTCACCTTGGTCATTTATTGGTGCAGAAGCTCTTATCGGTTATACCCACCGCAGTGAAACTCTTACTTACTCGCCTGACAGCGGTTATTTGAGTGGTGATGGTGCCGGTCAGGGTGGCCCTTCAAGTGCCGTTGACGGAACTTTAACTGTCGATGAACTTTACTCTGAAGTGCGTTTACCTTTAGTGCAGGATGCTGCATGGGCTGACAACTTAGTTGCTGACTTAGGGTACCGTTATTCTGATTACTCGACCGGAATTGATACAGATACTTATAAAGTTGCTCTAGGTTGGGATGTTAACGAAAGCGTCAAACTGCGGGGGAGTTTCCAAAGCGCGGTGAGACATGCGAATATCCGGGACTTGTATTTGCCGCAAGGTTTCAATTTATTCAGTATGGAAAGTGATAAGTGTGCTGGCAGCAATCCAGAAGCTTCTCTGGAAGAATGTCAGAACACCGGTGTAACTGCTGAACAATATGGAAACATCTTGGATAATCCGGCTGGCCAATATAACTACTTGCAGGGTGGCAACCCTCAGTTACAACCTGAAGCGTCAGATACGATTTCATTCGGATTCGTGTATCGTCCAACATCTATTAAAGGTTTTGACTTTTCAATCGACTACTTTGATATAGAGGTAGAAGATGCAATCGGAATCGTTGAGCCGACATCGACTATTGATAGCTGTTTAGCTACGGGGGAAGCACAATTCTGTGACCTCATTAACCGCAATGCAAACGGTTCAATTTGGCAGGGTGACGGGAATGTTGTTGCAACAAACGTCAATATTGGTTATGAGAAGCGTACCGGCTATGACGTTAACTCTAACTATATCCTCGACTTAGACAATGATGCTGGTCAATTACGCTTTAATCTCGTTGGTACTTACTTCACTGCAATTGATAGTCAATTCGTGGCGGGTGAAGAAATCTATGAATGCGCGGGGAAATGGGGCGATGCTTGTGGTTCTCCAGCTCCCGAGTGGCAGCATAACCTCCGTATGACCTGGGTTAGTAACAGTGATATTAACGTTTCATTAAACTGGCGCTACCTTGGTTCGGCAGAGGATATTCTTGGTAATCAAGATTTGGGAGCTCAGAGCTATCTAGATCTTTCTGCCCAAGTATTCGCTATGAACGGACTTCGGTTTAATATTGGTATGAATAACGTGTTGGATAAAGACGCGCCAGCTATTGCAAACCGTATTTCAGACAATGGTAATACATTCCCGGCACTTTATGATGCATTGGGTCGCTACGTATTTGCAGGAGTTCAATACTCTTTCTAAGAATTAGAACGAGATTAAACTTTATAAGCTTAGTAAACAAGCCCCCTTGCTAGAAAGCAAGGGGGCTTTATGCGTGCGCTAGACATGACGATGCTATTTCTGTTTAGGTGGTGCTGTAGTGGTCAAGAAAAACTGGCCACCGGTTTATAGTTAATCCCGTATTTTTGCTCTGCCTGATTCGGACTCAAACCGTTATTATACTGATGCGGCTGAAGTTGGCTGTAATACCCGATTAAATATTTCAGTATATGATTTTGTGCCTGAGTACATGATCGGTAACCATATGTCGGGTTCTACCCCGTTATCACGGACGGTTTAAAATCAGCACTAAACTGCTGATCTTGTTTTGTCAGTCTACGACGCATTCTTGGATTATGAAACCGTTCAATATAATCAAAGATGTCTGAACGTGCTTCATCTCTTGTTCGATAGCGGCGGTAATTCA
>NZ_SNZY01000016.1:0-16703 GCF_004364275.1 Idiomarina sp. H2 | reverse complement strand
CTTCGGAATAACGTGGCATACATGAACCTATGCCGCCCACTGTTTATTAATTAATGGCGAAATTGCCAACTGGACAACTAGGCTGACATAGTGGGCGGCTCATAGCCCCCTTGAGAGAGTTTACGTAGTGATTGATGGTAGCCTTACCCATTTGGGCTTTCACTTTTTGGTTTCGCCACTGTTCAACTTTACGGGCTGTTATCTCAGAAAGTGGGGTTTTAAGGAAATCGGCAAAGCCTGACTGAATGGTTTGAATAATTCGATCAGCCGTTTTCGCATTTCTAGCTTCTAACCAAGGCTTATAGTGCTCTACTAAGTATTTACCTAATTGATTAGCTCGTTGGCGTTCGGTTTCCTGCCTTTCGTCTAAGCGACTCTTTTGAATGTCTATGCCTCGGGCTAGTTCTCCTGATTTCACTTTGGCTATTTCGCGAGCTTCGCTAGGCGTGAGTTGACCGTGACTACCTATTTTAAAGTTGCCTTCTCGACCGTGGGTTTTGTAGTACAGGTAATAATGGATGTTACCAGAGGCATGAATTCGAGCATGAAAGCCGCGAATTTCTGTATCAGTAAGTCGTTTGTCAGACGGTTTGAGCTTCTTGATAGAAGACGTGGTTATCTTCGCTTTAATTGCCATTGCAAATACCCGTGTCGATAGCATGTCGCTTATGTGTCGCTTTTTGATTATGCTTCAACGAACGGGAATGAACAATGGTGATTAACCTTTGTTTTTACAAGCTATTGTATTTAAAGGTTTTAATATGTTTTCTCCGTTCTTTTTGGTTCATGCTTGTTCATGGTTAAATACCTTTAAATAGCCGCTCATAATCGGTTGGTCCCCAGTTCAAATCTGGGAGGGGCCACCATTTTTAAAGGCTTTCAGTATTAGTTATTACTAATGAAAATTAGTTGGTGAGTCGATGGTTTAACTACAAGATTAATGTCGATTTAACTAACACTGTCAATTAGAGTCGTGAGCGTTTATAGGCCGCATAGGCTTGAACGTGCTGTAGAATGATTTTTAGCGAATCTTTATTGTCTAGCTGGTCGCAGGGTAAGCCGTTAATATTCTCAAGATCTTCCGATGGATAAAGTGGTTTTTCAAGCCACTTCCAAGCTTTAGCAGGACTTGCTTCTAGGGTTTTATCACTTAAAATTGATATAATTTTTTCAATTTCTTCGGGGTGCTTGAACCAGCTAAAAGGCCTTATTGCCGATTTTCTTGCGCCTCGAACGCGGCAAGGCATCTGAGACTGAGCAAGCTCACATTCATCTATAAAATGAATAGTCCAATCGGATAGGGTGCTTAAGCTATTATTGGGTTTACGGTAGTCTTCGTACCGTTTTATAGGAATAACAACACCTATTTGTATTTGACGATGACGGTTTAGTTTGTTGTATTCTCGAATTTTCTTTAGAGCAGGTACAAAGTCTGTGTCGTTCGTTACAAAAACGACTTGTTCTAGCTCTGGTTCCATCATCGCGTCGTAAACAGCTTCAAGCGCAAGGTGAACATCACTTTGTTTTTCTTCCATTTTCCAGATTTTAATGCGTTCAGAAGCGCGTGGCTCTAACTCCCTACCGTCGTTACCGTACTCTACTTTAGGGAATTTTGTTTTATCAATTGAGTAGCTACCTTTGAAGGTTTCCAGACGGTCACCCAAGTGGAGCTTGAGAGCTAAGTGATAAGCACGTTGATCATTAAGAGAATTGGAGTCAGCAGCTGCTCGTTGACTAATTTCAGCTGTGAAAAATTTAACTGCAAGCGGGTCTAACTTCGAATTCGGAGCGCCTGAGCGAGTGAGAAGTTTTTCAGATAACGAGACTGGGTTAAGCCATTTATAGGGAGTCCCCTTTAAACAGCCAAAATACAAATTGTAGCCATCGATATAAATTCTTGTTCTCAAACTTTCCATCCCTGAAATGAAAAAACCGACGCAAAGGTCGGTTCTTTCGCCCAACTCCAGGGGTCTGTATGTCGCCACGCGTGGAAGATGGGTAAGTTGTTGTATAAAGTTATACTATTAGTTGACAATCTGCAAGGTGTTTTACGTAAAATCTTTCTAGCGATCTTCGAATTTAAAAAAATCTGTGAATTGTAGTGGTCAACTAAATGTGGTCACTTAATTAGAAGCACTACTGTCACGCTAAAACACATCTCACCCCATCCGCGCAAAACGCTGCTGTCGCCAATGAGTTAGTCGGGGCAGTAGCAGTCCTGAAATGACAACCGCCATACCAAGCAGCTGCAAACCGGTAACGTTCTGGCCAAAAGTTACGGCCGTAAGTGCAGCGAAAATGGGCACGAAGTTAAAAAACAAAGAGGCATTTGCTGCACCAAGCTGTTTGACGCCGGAAATCCATAAAAGGTAGCCACCCACGGTGCCAAAAACACCAATAAAGAGTAAGTCGGCTAAGACAATTTGGCTTATTGCCAGGCTTTCCTGAACAGGGTGGGCTTCCGCGCTAAACGCCGCTACTACAGAAATAACGCCAAGGCCGGCTAACATGCCAATAAAGGTATAGGGGATCATGGGCATCCAGCGGCTAATGCCTTGCGTTAAATAGGTGTACAGGCTCCAGCACAGCATACCTAAAAAGATGATCTGGTCGCCGTGGTTGAATTCAAAACTGAGTAAGCGTTTCAGTTCGCCGTTGGTCAGCACAAGCAACACGCCCGACAAGCACACCACCAGGCTGAATACGGCGCCGCGGGTCAGCAGCTTACGCTGTAATAAAGAACCAATTAGCGATGTGGTTAACGGGCTTAGCGCCATAATCAAAGCGCAACTCACTGGATTGGCCGACAGTTAACCAATATTCGTTTTGCTATTTGCGCTCCGGCAAATTTGGACGTATCCCACATAAGGGCTCCCGCCGACTTAGCCGGGTTACCCACGGTGCTGTGTTCGCCTATGCTGACCTGGAGTCTGCAACATATTCACTCGGGTGAAAAGCAGGCTTATACGGCTACCGACAACATACGCTTAAAAGTGGATGACATGAGTTTGCTTACTGAAGTGATAGCCGGTGGCATAGGCGTTGGCTTTATTCCCGACTACCACGCACAACCTCTGCTCGAGTCGGGCAAAATTCAACACATTTTACCGGACTGGAGCAACCAGGCTCGCGGGTGTGAAATGCTCTACCGCGACAGAGACAATATACCTTACCGGGTAAGGCTGTTGATTGACTTTATGTTACAGCGCTTCCAGGGTAATGATGGTGTGCTGTAAATAGCAGCAAACGAACGGCTTCCCCACAAAAAATTTACATTTACAGTTTATTTACATTCGGGAATATAATAACCTTAACTTAACGTTATCTGAGTACTGCCCTCAAGTCATTTTATAGGTTCCTACCGTGGATAAAATCAGTTCATCACTCATTAACTTCTTTGCCTACGTGCCCGTGTGTTTTCTGGCGGTGTTGTGCTTGGGTAGTGGTGTGGCTGAAGCACAGGAAAAAAGCTATTCCGATTGCGCTTACATAGAGTTCGACGACGTCGACCCCAGCACGCTCACTCTGCAAGAACGCATTGCGCTTGAAGAAGCTGCGCTTTTTGCCTCTTTAGATGACTCGGCAGAGTGTATGGAAGAGGCCACTGCGTCGGCTTCCGGTAGCCTTGCTGATGCTGCCAGTGGCAGCGGTTCTGGTGCTGCAGGTGGTGCTTCGGGCTCTGATGGCAGCTCGGGTAATAGCGGCGCAAACTCCAGTGAACAGCAACAACAATCTACATCTACGGCATCGGAAAGTTCGGTGGACACCAAAGATCATCAGCGTGGCAACACGGGTAGTGGCAGTTCGGCTGTGTGCGACGCTGTGAAAGAAGGCATGGCTTCGGCAACAACAGAAGCTGAGAAAGAGCATTTTAAAGGCTTAATGGCCGAGTATGGATGTTAATAATTAACGGAAGAAGAACCATGAATACACTAGCTCAACTAAAAAAACTAAAGCGATTTTCAGTCGTTATGACGCTTTCAGCAATGTTTACATTAGCCGGCTGCCAGTCAACCCAAACTAATGTTACCAGCGTTGGTCCAAGCATGAATGGTCCGTCAGACTCTAAAGCCTTGGGCAAAGAAGAGCGTAGCTACAGTTACAACTCTGATATTTACCTTAATGTGGCTATTCCGGTGTTTGACCCGGGTTTGCCGAAAGACAGTTCCGGCAATATTGATGATGAAGCCATAGTTGAAGAAGACATTTGGCCACAGGTACGCCGTTTAGAAGCGAACCGTTTTGCGGTAAATACCCGCGAAGCACTTTCTGACACGGAAGCCTTTGGTGCTGTGAATGTTACTCCCGATGCGAATGTCAGCGCCGATGTTTACGTCCTGGGAAAAATTAATTACTCAGATACCGAAACCGTTGAAATTGGTGTTCGTGTTATGGACGCCAGTAACCAAATTTGGGGCGAGGAAGAGTTTGAGTATCAAGTAGGCGCAGGCTTTTACCGTGACGCGTTAAGAAAAGGCGAGAACCCTTACGGGCCAATTTTTAAAAGCATTGCGGGTTATGTTTATGACTTGCTAATTAAAAAATCTGAAGAAGAGAAGAAAACCATTCAGGCGGTTTCAGATATGCGCTATGCCGCAATGTACAGTCCTGAAGCCTTTGGTGGTTATCTGGGTGAGTCCAGTAGTATCTTTTCGAGCCGTTCAACTATTACGCTGAACGGCGCGCCGGCTGAATCGGACCCTATGTATCAGCGGGTTAATGTGATTAAAGCGAAAGACCAGCAGTTTGTTGACTCGTTGCAGGACAGCTACGACACGTTTTATGCAACCACTCATGACGCGTACCGCGCTTATCAGGAAGAAACTTTACCGGTTGCTATTGATATTCGACAGAAGAAAGCAGAGAGAACCCGCGCGCAGGTTGGTGCTGGTATTTTAGCTACGGCCGCTATTTTGCTGGGTCAAAATTCAGGCTCTACAGCGGGTCAGGTTGCCAGTGCTGCGGCAGGCTTAGGCGCGGTTTACAGCTTAAGCGAAGCAATAAAAACCAACCGTGAATTAGGCACTCAACGCGCATTGCTTGATGAAATGGGACAAAACCTGGACATAAAAGTAACGCCGCAGGTGGTAGAACTTAATGACCAGAACATTGAATTAACCGGTACCGCTGGTGAGCAATACGCGCAATTACGCGAAAAGCTGAAAGAGATTTATGATCTCGAATCAACGCCGTTAACTCAGCTTTAATTCACTCAGGGAAAGGTAACGATGTCGTCTGTTGATCAGCAAATAGCAGAAAACCGTGCTAAAAAGAAAAAAATGATAGTAACCGGCGTAATTGCCTCTGTTTTTGCCTGTTTGCTGATTGGCGTTATTGTTACTTTGCTCGCTTATTTTCCGGTTTCGGGTAACGCGCCGGTAGTCGCGGAAAAACAAGAGAAAAGCGAGCCGAAGATAAGTTCCGCTAACCAGGCAATAGACAGAAAAGCGCTGCAAACGGCCTTAAATGAGACCAATCAGCGCGTTTCTGAGCTTGTTGCTACCCAGTATATATCGACGTGGCAGCCCGCCAAAGTTGAGGGTTTTCAGGCCTGCATAGATCAGGCTTTTAATGACTATGGCGCCAGTAATTACAGCCAGGCGCAAACCACTATTGAGCAACTCAACACGGATATTACAGAGTACCAAAACGCGTTTGAGCAGGCTTATAAACAGGCTTATCAAAACGCAGCAACAGCCTTTGCAGCCGACGATATTGATGACGCCGCTCAGCTGAATGCTCAGGCTTTAAAGGTAAAAGGCGACTATAGTGACGCGCTGGCGTTGCAGAAACGCATAGATACCTACCATGAAGTAGCCGACCTGTATGAACAGGCCAGAGTGGGTGGTGTTGAAGGTAACATAGAGAAGCAGCGTGCTGCTTATCAACAAATTCTTAAGCTTGATCCGCAACAGCAGGATGCAAAGGCAGCCTTAGCGAAAGTGGAACAGCAAATTCAACAACAACGTTTTGCCCGTGCCTTGGCAACAGCGGTTAATGCCATTGATAACAAGGATTTTGATCGCGCCCAGGAGGCATTAGCCAAAGCTTCGGCTATAGACAATAACCGGCCGGAATTGGCAACCCTGCAGGCGCAAATTGACGCCGAGTTAAAAAGTCAGGGTGTGAAGTCGTTAGAAAAGCGCATTCAGGTGTTTGCCGGTGCTGACGAATGGCAGACGGTACAGATGTTGGCAGAAAAGGGACTGGCTGATTATCCGGATAGCCAGATTGTGCAGCAGGCTAAGCAAAGCGCGGGCGCGATATTAGCCGCCAGCAGTGCGCTGGATGTGTATATTGAAAGACCAGGTCGCCTTGCTGACAGCAACATTCGCCAAAATGCCGTGAATGCGGTGTCCAAATACAGTGGGCTCACGCAATTGAGCGCAAAGCTGGGTGAAAAAATAAACCAGGTTGAGCAGCTTATTGAAAACGAAAATCAGCCCATAGATGTGACCATTCGCTCCGACAACCGCACTTATATAAAAGTACTGGGCGTTGGTGTTGTGGGTGAGGTAAGAGAGAAAACCATCCAGTTAAAGCCGGGTAAATACCAATTAGAAGGCCGCCGCGACGGCTACCGCTCAATCATTGTCGATGTTGTGGTGGAGAAGTCGGGCACGCCAATTGTTATTAACGTTCAGTGTAACGAACGCGTTTAGCATAATTTAGCGCAAGATAATAAAAAACAGGAGAGACTTCGTGGCCACACTTGACGAAGCCATTGAGAAAGGACGACGTAAACGGCGGTTAATGGCTATTGGCTTCTCGGTCAGTATTCTTGCATTGCTGTTTATTTACTTTGGCTGGTTGTTTTTAACCAAAGGCTACAGTTTTACCGTAAAGCCAACAGAAGCTGCGCAAACTCAGCGGTTTGCGGTTAAATCGGGTATTGGCTTTTTCATCGACAATAAATATTACGCGGTAGGCTCTGGTGGCCTCGTGGCGGTTTCGGCCGACAAGTACCAAACCAAAGAAGTGCAGGTAAACGACAACAGCCCTTCAACCATTGAAGTTGAGCTGGAGCCTAAACCTGCAAAAGTGACGATAACAACAGAGCCGGGCGCAGATAATATTGTCTGGTCAGTTAACGGTGAGCAGCGAGAAACCGCTTCTACCTTTGAGGGTGAATTTGCTCCCGGAACTTATACGGTGTCGGTCTCTCATCCGGCTTACGAGCCTGCATCAGTGGCTATTGAGGCGTTAATAGACGGTAAGGTTGAAGAGCAAATTCGGCTAACCCCTATTAGTGGCACTATTTCTATTAACTCCAGCCCGGCTGGCGCGTCGGTTACTCTTGATGGCAAAGAGGTGGGTTCAACGCCGGTAACTGTTGCTAAAGTGGGTGGCGACTACCCTGTGGTGGTGAATTATCCGGGGTATGAACCGGTAACGGACACCGTGTCTTTAACCGTGCGCAATAAAGAACCGAAGCGTAATTACCGTCTTCAGCCAGTGCAGGCAACTGTTAATGTCTCAGTGAACCCGAAGGGCGGCGCGTTACTGGTTAACGGCGCGCCGGCAAAAAGTCCAATTAGCGTCGATGCCAATAAAGAACATGTTATTCGTTACGAAAAGGCCGGCTACATTAAGCAAAGCCGGACAATTAAGCTGGGGCCGGCCGAAAATCAGCAGCTGACCTTTAACTTAGACCTGGAAATGGGCGACGTAGCTTTTACCTCCAACGAACCCAGCGACGTTTACATTAACGGACAAAAGCAGGGCGTAACGCCGCTTCGGACCACTTTGCAAGCTTTGCCTTCTGACGTTGAGTTTCGTAAAACCGGTTACCGTACGGTTAAGCAGGAGTTTCAGCCAAGCAGCGATCGGCTGGTGAACGTAAAAGCCGAGATGCTGCGTGAGTTTGATGCCAGAAGAAAAGAAGGCAGACCGTTGTTTGTCAGTACTTTAGGCATTGAAATGAACCGTCTGTCGCCGAAAAAATTCACTATGGGATCGCCGGTTAATGAGCCAAACCGCGGACGTAATGAGCATCAGGTGAAAGTGGATTTCTCACGGGACGTATGGATATCGCGCCACGAAATTACCGAAGCGCAGTTTGCCGCGTTTAAAGGCTCGGGTAGTAAAACCAAAATGCCGGTTACGAATGTGTCCTGGGATGAAGCTGCGTTATTTACCAACTGGCTGAGCGAACAGGAAGGCCTGCAGCCTTTTTATAAAGTCAGTAACGGTAAAGTGGTGGGAACCGATGCTAGCTCGCGTGGTTACCGCTTGCCGACTGAAGCCGAGTGGGAATACATTGCCAAAATTAATCGCAGAGCCGACTCCACTATTTACGTGTGGGGCAGCCAGGATCACCTGCGTGACAAGCAGGGCAACTTTGCCGATGAGTCTGCAAAAGGTCAGCAAACTTTCATTTTACGTGGTTACAATGACGGTTTTGCCGGTAAAGCACCGGTAGGCAGCTTTAAAGCAGAGCGCGGCGGCTTTTTTGATTTAGACGGTAACGTGAAAGAATGGGTGCACGACAGTTATACTTTGAACCCGCCCGATCTTGACCGGGTTTACACCGATTACCTGGGCGCGGCTCGCGGCAATGGGAATGTGGTCAAAGGTGCGTCTTATAAAACCGGACGCATGAAGAATATTCGTGCCAGCGTTCGCGACGGCGAAAGTGCTTCGGCAGAGGATATCGGCTTTAGAATAGCCCGGTATCATGAATGATGAGGAGAAACATCATGAAAAAACGCGTGATTTTGGGCGTCATACTGCTGGCTTTGGCCGGCAGCGCGACGGCTTATTTTGTGTCTTTGGATGCACCACAAGACTTCCCCACCAACATTTAACGCCCGGAATGCATAATGTCTAAAAATAATACGCTTTCAATGAGCCCTAACTTTTTTGTCAGTGGTGGTGTGCTACTGGCCATTTTTACTCTTATACATTTGCTGTATGCAGGACTTATTCGCCCGGCCGCCGAAGTGGCAATGGCAGAGAAAGGCACCGAAGCCTTAACTGCATTTTCGGTTATCTTCAAAGATGTTGAACAGCAGGTGTGTATTTCGCTCATGTTGTTCTGCTTATTCCTTATGCTGTATAAGCTGTGGCGGTTAATTGACGAAGAAGAAATTTACTCGCGCGACTTACTGGAAAGCTACGACAAATCTGAAGCGCTGGACGTTGATGCGGCATTAAATGATTTAGAAAGCTCGGCTTATAAAGAAACCCCCGCATACAGCACCTGGATTAACTGTATTCGTCGTTTTAAGAACACCAAAAACGTTCAGCATGCGGCTGACACTATTGAGTCGTCGGTAGACAATATTGCCATTCAGTTAGAAAGCGGCAACAACATGATCCGCTACATTATCTGGGCTATTCCGTCTATTGGTTTCGTGGGTACGGTTCGCGGTATTGGCTCGGCGCTGGCGCAGGCTGACAAAGCACTGGATGGTGACATTGCGGGTATGACTGCATCGCTGGGGGTGGCTTTTAACTCAACGTTGGTTGCGCTGTTCATTTCTTTGATTCTGATGTTGTTTATGCACTTGCTGAACAGCCGTCAGGACAAGATGGTTATCCGCACGCAAGAGTCCTGCGAGAAGCACTTGCTGTCTCATTTACACAGTTAATTGAGCGACTCAGATGCGACGACCACGCCAGGCTGGCGACGGCTTTAACTTATCTTTTCTGGATGTCATGGCATGCGGGCTGGGCGCCGTTATCCTTATTTTTATCCTGATAGATTTTAAAGCTTTTACGCCCGACCCTTCAGAAGAAAAAGAAAAGCTTGAGCAGGAGCTGGCTGCGTCAATGGACGAGCAGCAGCGTCTGAAAAAATCCATTGACGAAATTAATGACAAAATTGCGCTGGAGTCAGCTAAGCAGGAAGACTCCGAAGAAGCGAAAAACGACACCACCCAGGATCAAACCAAAGCTTTACAGGACTTGTCGACTCAGTTAGCTGTTGTCGCCGACCTGGAAAACCAGTTAGCGGCCTTGTCCAAAGAAGTTGAGAAGTCAGCCAACGTTGAGCTTTCGGGTACGGGGGAGCAGAACTTTATTACCGGCATGAAAGTGGAAGGCGAGCAAATAGGCATTCTGGTGGATAAGAGCGCCTCTATGATGGGTGATAACTTAATCGACGTGTTGAGCAAATTGGCTTTGAGCGACGGCGACAAAGTGTCTACTGCTAAATGGATAAGGACGCGCCGGGTTGCTCAGTGGTTGCTGGCACGGCTTCCGCAAACCTCAAAAGTGAGTGTGGTGACCTTTTCCAATACGGCAAACCGTTTAGGGCAACGGAACGTCAGCACTGCCTCAGTCAGCGGCTCTATGAATTCTATTGTGAAAGACTTAGGCGCGGTTGTGCCAGAGGGCGGAACCAACCTTCAGCTGGGCATTAGCACGTTATTTGAGACGAATCCGAATATTACCGATGTCTACATTGTAACGGATGGCCTGCCAACATTGGGAGACGGCCTGCCGCTTTCCTGTCGTAATTTTATTTCGACGAAAAAATCTATTTCCTCAGACTGCCGTCAGGCATTGATGGTTGAGACCATCAAGCGCGCTCCTAAAGGTGTTCGTTACAATATTATACTGCTGCCTATAGAAGGTGACCCCTACGCTTCTCCGCTTTACTGGAACTGGTCGCGGGTAAGCGGCGGCACATTCTTATCGCCAGCTCCGGAGTGGCCATAATGAAAAAAATTCAGCGTGCGCCAGTAGAGGTTTTTAACCTTGCCTTTCTGGATATTATTTCCTGTGCTTTTGGTGCGGTGATTATGCTGGTGTTGTTAGCGAAAAACGGTACTGAAGATACCGAGCGTGGGCCAGCTAACCTCAGTACCTTAGTTGCAGAAGTATTGCAGGCGCAGCAGTCGGTCGAGGAGCTTCAGGGGGCTTTATCAGACAAACAGGATGAGCTGTCTGCCGCCGAGCAAAAGACCGCATCAGTCACTGAACAGGAGAAGAATTTAGAAAGCTCTATTCCGCGGGCACAGAAAACCCTGCAACAGTTGCAGGACAAAGCCTCGTCGTTAAGGGCTGAAATACGGCAAGCCACGGCAATGCTGAACACGCCGAACAGCACTGACACACCGGATGATGACGTAGGCGGTATTCCTACCGATGCTGAGTACGTGGTGTTTGTCATTGATAATTCCGGCTCTATGTCGGGAGGCCGGGGCTGGGGCCGCGTCATTAGCGTCGTTAACGACATTATAGAAAGTCACCCGAAAATGAAGGGCTTCCAAATTATGGCCGCCGACGGTGACTTTATGTTCAGCAGTAAAGCGGGTGACTGGTTACCTGACAGCAAACGGTTCAGACAAATGGCGATACAACAAATGCCAAACTTTATAGGCGGTAAAAGTGCGCCTGAACTGGGTATTCTAAAAGCCATTAACCTCTATAAAAGAACCAAGGGCACAACCAGCTTGTATGTTTTTGGTGATGACTACCGGCCGAGTGACTTAGATGCGATAGTGCGGCAGATCACCAGCCTGAACCAGGGAGCTGATGGCAAACCGGTAATGCGAATTCATGGAGTAGGCTTTAGCCGCGCACAAGGCAACGCGGAAACTTTTGCGGCCTTTATGCAGGCCGTAGCGAAACGTAACCGCGGGGCCTTTGTTGGGCTGAACTTCTGAGTGTTATTGGAGAGTGCTCAGTTCAGAGGCTAAGTTTTAAAGATCTAACAAGCTATGATAGGTGTGATATTATAACGGCCATCTATTTAATGGGGATTAAGGCGGCGTTATGATTCGTTTATATAACATTCAAAATGGACGTATCAAAGAAGCGGAAGTTGACGGGCAACAAATTGAATCTTATTTGGGAAACGTTGACTGGCTTGATATACAAGAACCTGATGACTCTGAACGCAGTTGGTTGAATCAACTTTTGGAAACGGCTCTCCCAGAGTCCACCGACGTGGAAGAAATTGAAGCGTCAGCACGGTGTTTTGTTGACCAGGCCGGAATTCACGTTCACTCGCTATTTTTAGTGCAACAAGAAGGGCGTTACCGAACCGTATCTGTGGCTTTCATTTTACAGTCTGATCGGCTAGTAACCATTAGGGAAAACGATTTAGCGGATTTTCGTTTATTACGTATGCGTGCACGACGTGGACAAGTAGAGGTTGAAAGTGCGCCAGATTTACTGGTTACGCTACTTGAACAGAAAGTGGAAAACCATGCGGATACCATTGAGGACATTCACCGACAGCTTGAAGACGTCAGTCGTGTTGTGCTGGAACAGGAAGACGCGGAGCTGAATGAGGCTATCGACCGATTAGCGCGGTTAGAGGACAGTAATGGGAAAATCCGTTTATGCTTAATGGATACGCAACGAAACTTGTCGTTTTTGCTGAGGTATTTACGCAATAATCAAACCCAGGCAGATAACCTGCGGGAGATCATGCGCGACGTTGAGACTCTGATGAGTCACACCGCATTCTTATTCGATAAAATTAATTTCTTGATGGACTCTACCCAGGGTTTTATCAATATCCAGCAAAACCAAATTATTAAGATATTTTCGATTGCCGCAGTGGTGTTCTTACCACCCACATTAGTGGCGAGTATTTACGGAATGAACTTTAAATATATGCCAGAGCTGGAATGGACGCTAGGTTATCCTTGGGCGCTTGGATTAATGATTGCGTCGGGCATTGCCCCATATTGGTATTTCAAACGCAAAGGCTGGTTGTAACTCACCAGCCTTTTTCTTGAGTGAAATCAGGCGTGTCTGGCGTTATGCAGCTTCTTATAACTCTCAATCAGGCGTTGGTGTCTGTCCAAACCTTCAAGCTGCATATTGGTTGGTGTCAGGCCAAAGAAACGCGTAGTGCCATTAACAGAGCCTATCACGGAGTCTATGGTCTCTTCGCCATACATGCGGCCTAAGTTGTAGCGGTAGTCTTCTAAGTCCAGTTCTTCGTCCAGAGTAATTTCCAGCACAGCTTCAATGGCACGATAAAACAACGTGCGCTCAACCGTGTTGTCGTTGAACTGCAGGAACATTTCTACATACTCGAAAGCATCGTCATGGCGTTGCAGTGCAAGATAAATAAGCAGCTTCAATTCAAGAATGGTGAGCTGACCCCAAACCGTGTTTTCGTCAAACTCAATGCCAATCAGGGTGATAATATCCATGTAGTTATCAAGCTGACTGTCCTCCAGGCGCTCAACTAAGTCTTCTAGCTGGTTGTCGGTTAAGCGGTGCAGATTGAGTATATCTTCACGGTATTGCAGGGCTATATTGGTGTTGTCCCAAATTAAATCTTCTACCGGATACACTTCCGAATAGCCCGGCACCAAGATACGACATACTGGTGCGCCTAACTCTTCGCGCACGGCTACGTAAGCTTCTTTACCCATGTCCTGCAAAATAGCAAACAGTGTATCGGCTTCTTCCTGGTTAGAGCCGCTGAAGTCCCACTCAACGAATTCAATGTCGGACTTAGCGCTAAAGAAACGCCAGGACACCACACCCGACGAATCAATAAAGTGCTCAACAAAGTTATTTGGCTCGGTTACGGCCATGGAGTTGAAAGTTGGTGCCGGCAGGTCGTTTAAACCTTCAAAGCTGCGGCCTTGCAATAACTCGGTCAGGCTGCGCTCCAGCGCCACTTCAAAGCTTGGGTGCGCACCAAAAGAAGCAAAAACACCGCCGGTGCGTGGGTTCATTAAGGTAACGCAGGCCACCGGGAACTGACCGCCCGATGATGCGTCTTTAACTAACACCGGGTAGCCTTGTTCTTCTAAGGCTTTTATTCCTTCCAGAATATTCGGGTACTTGTTAAGCACCGCTTGGGGCACATCGGGTAGGGCAATTTCGTCTTCAATAATGTGCTTTTTAACGGCGCGTTCAAAAATTTCCGACAAGCACTGAACCTGAGCTTCGGGCAATGTATTACCCGCACTCATGCCGTTACTTAAATACAGGTTTTCAATTAAGTTCGACGGGAAATAGACCGTCTCGCCGTCGGAATGGCGCACAAATGGCAAGGACACAATACCGCGGTCAGCACGGCCTGAGTTAGTATCAATTAAGTGTGAACCACGCAGTTCACCTTCCGGGTCATAAAGCTCACGGCAGTACTCATCGAGGATCTCCGCGGGTAGCTCGTCGTTCGCGCCGGATTTAAACCATTTTTCGTTGGGGTAGTGTACGAATTCGGCGTTTGCTATTTCTTCGCCAAAGTATTGGTCGTTATAAAAGAAGTTACAGCTTAAGCGCTCAATAAACTCGCCCAGTGCAGAGCACAACGCGCTTTCCTTAGTTGCGCCTTTGCCGTTGGTAAAGCACATAGGAGAGGCGGCATCGCGAATATGCAGCGACCAGACATGCGGGACAATATTGCGCCAGGAGGATATTTCTATCTTCATGCCTAAGTCCGCCAGTATGGCGGTCATGTTGGCAATTGTTTGTTCCAGCGGTAAGTCTTTGCCTTCAATAAAGGTTCTGCTGTCGCTGTCCGGGCGTATGGTCAGTAACGCCTGAGCGTCCTGGGTAATGCTTTCAACGGCTTCAACGTTAAACTCCAGGTCGTTCTCGATAACGCGTTTAACGGCGCAGCGCTCTGCCGCCCGAATAATGCCTTTGCGGTCCTTTTCGGAAATATCGGCCGGTAACTCAACCTGAATTTTGAACAGTTGCTTGTAGCGGTCTTCCGGATCAACAACGTTGTTTTGCGAAATACGGATATTCTCGGTTGGAATATCGCGGGCGTCGCAATACAGGCGAATGAAGTGCGCCGCGCACATAACAGACGATGCCAGAAAGTAGTCAAATGGACCGGGAGCGGAACCATCGCCTTTGTATCGAATAGGCTGATCCGAAATAACCGTGAAGTCGTCGAACTTCGCCTCAAGGCGCATGTTGTCGAGAAAGTTTACATTGATTTCCATTTAAGGGGCACCGCGGTTGATAAGTTGACTGCTGTCAGCGAGCAATAGGCGGCATTATCCCATTTTTTTACTTATTGATCATTATCCGCGTGGGTTTCATTAACCTTCCTTTACACTCAAAAACTTTGCCGTTATTAAAAAGTTTCTGTATCATTTACAACATTATAATTACAATCCAGCCCTATAAATGAAAGGTATATTATGAATAAGAAAGGACTCCTTGGTGGCGTCGGTATCGTCATAGTTGCAGGCGCTCTAATTGGCCCTAAATTCGTTGGCCCTCAAGTTGAGGGTGCGTTAAAGCAACACGTTGAAGTGATAAATCAATTACCCGCTTATAACGCTCGTATGGTCTCATTTGATAGCGGCTGGTTCGGTTCAACTGCAACAATATCGCTGGGCGTAGATTTCGGTTCTATTTACCCGGAAGGGTCAGCACCTGATGACTTGTCTTTTGAAGTGGTTATTGATGTTCAGCACGGTCCGGTTCTGACTCAATTTTCTCCTGGTCTGGGTATGGCTTCGTTTGAAGCTCATGCCAAGGACGATGGGTTACGTGAGTATATTGAATGGGAAGAGAACACGCCTTTTTATCACCTGACGGGTTCAGCAGGTTTTTTTGGTGGTGTTAGTTATGACGATGAAATTGTCGCGTTCAGTTCTAAACCGAATGATGAGCAAACGTCACTGACCTTTACTGGCTATGAAGGTGAAGGTTCCATTTCTTCGGATGAGTTTAGTTACGAAGGAAAACTGGAAGGCGCAGAAGGTCTTATTGAGGGCCAGGCTATCAGCATTGGTGAGTTTGAAATAAGCACTGAAGCTAAAGGCAACATGCTGGAAATTGTGAAGGGCGAGCTTTATGAAGGCGAAATGTCTATGAAGCTTGATAAAGTCATTGTAGGCCAGCCGGATGATGTAGACCTGTTTGAATTGAAAGATCTTGGAATTGAATTCGTTAGTTATTTCAGCGACGACAAAGAAAGCATGAATATTGATATGAACTATTCTGTAGAGTCGCTGAAAGCCGAAGACTTTGATCTTGACGATCTGAAGTTAAAGATGGCTTTTAATAACATCGATTCTGAGTTCTTGCTTGCTTATAACCAAATGATGCAAAAGATTTATGACCAGAACCCCGACGAAATAGAAGTTGCGACGCAAAAGCTGGTAAAGGAAAACTTACCTAAGTTATTGCAGGCAGAGCCTGAGTTCGTTATTAGTGAATTTAGCGGGAAAATGGAGCCGGGCGAATTTAAAGGTGATCTAAGCGCTAAATTGGCGGGTGTAAACCAAATGCCGGACAATATGGAAGACACGCAATTCTGGCTTTCCAGCCTGATTGTTGACTCATCCATTGCTATTGATAAGCCGTTGTTGAAATGGGTTGCTGAACAGCAGATGTTGTCAACAATGCGTATGCAAATGCCTGGTGCCGATGAAGCTGAACTGCAGAAAATGGCTGAACAACAAGCACCAATGATGATTGATATGTACATACAACAAGGTTTGCTGAAGGAAGAAGACGACGAGTACCGCAGCGAATTCCAGATGGAAAACGGTGAAGGTGTACTGAACGGTCAGAAAATTCCAATCGCGAAAATGATGTAATTATTGTTTGGTGATAAAAAGATGGTAATGAAAAGCCTCAGCCGAATACATCGGCTGAGGCTTTTTTGTTTCAGGTTACGGTATTACGACTTTGCCAACGAGAATCGAGATGTTCTTTGGTAGTGTTCAGAATTCTGTGTCATTTCGTTAAACTAAGCAAAAAAGAGATGACATATGACCAAAACCAATTTCGACATGGATGCCGCTTTAAAG
>NZ_SNZY01000015.1:0-18470 GCF_004364275.1 Idiomarina sp. H2 | reverse complement strand
TCAGTTAACACCAAATGAACGGTTAATACATGCTCCTCGCCATCTAGTGACCAAAAATGCAGATGGTGTAGGTCAGCAACATGAGGTAGCTCCAGCAAAGTGTCAGCGACTTGTCTGTAGGTTTCTTTGTCCGGAGTTGCTTGTATGAAGAGTTTCAGCGTTGCCCACAGGTTGCGCAGCACATTCACTAAAATAAACATAGTAAAACCAATCGACAGTAGCGGATCGAGAATTGGCCAATCCACAAACAGCAAAACAATACCAACGATAAGTACAGCGACCCAGCCGAGAACATCCTCCAGCAAGTGCCAGTTAATAACGCGTTCGTTTAACGTTTTGCCCTCTGACAATTTGTAAGCAGCAAATCCATTAACTGTAATGCCAACGACGGCTAAAGCAATCATGCCATCAGCGACGGGCATCTGAGGGTTCCAGAGTCTGGGAATTGCTTCCACAAGTACCCAGGCAGAGCCTGCGATTAACACAACGGCATTAATAAATGCACCGGCAAGATTCAGTCTCTTATAACCGTAGGTAAAGTGTTGGTTAGCCTGTTTTTTGCCAAGTTTATTTAGTATCCACGCGAGACCTAACGACAGGCTATCGCCAAGATCATGAACGGCATCAGCTAAAATGGCGGTACTGTTGGTAAGAAAACCACCAATGAACTCAATAATGGTAAAAACAAAGTTAAGCAGAAATGCCCAACCTAATCGGTTGGACGGCATGTCCTTTGAGTGATCATGGTTATGGTGATGTCCCATAATACGTTCCTCTTTTAATAAAAGGGGGCGACAATAACCGCCCCCTTAAATGCTATTGAACCCTAACGGCTTAAATCCTTAATTTTTTGTTTCGAAAACCAAGGATAGAGCACGGGTAAGATAACCAATGTCAGCAGAGTAGCTGATACCAAACCACCAACAATGACGGTAGCCAGTGGGCGTTGAATTTCAGCCCCTGCACCGGTTGCAAACAGCATGGGAATGAGTCCTAACGCTGAGGTTATTGCAGTCATCAATACTGGGCGGAGTCGCGACCATGCGCCATCAAACACGGCATCATTAACCGCATGCCCATCGGTTATTCTCTGGTTAATACTCTCGACCAGAACCACACCGTTTAGTACCGCCACACCAAACAGTGTGATGAAACCCACGGCGCTGGGCACCGATAAGTACTGTCCTGACACATAGAGAGCCACAATACCGCCGATGACTGCCAATGGTACATTCACCAAAATCAACATGGCTTGACCCATGGTGCCGAAAGCAAAATAAAGCAGCAGGGCGATGAGTGCCAGCGATATGGGAACGACAATGGACAAGCGCTCCTGTGCTCGTTGTTGACTTTCGAACTGGCCACCAATGTCGACTGAGTAACCGGTTGGTAAATCCACCTTTTCGTCAATCGCCTTCCGAATATCGGCAACCACGCTGCCCATGTCACGATCCTGAACGTTTGATTGAATCACAACGCGACGCTGGACATCATCACGACGGATTTGCGGTGGTCCTGATTCAATTGCAACGTTGGCGACTTCGCCTAAGGTTACCCAGGCCCCTGAGGGAGTTAACAGGCGTAACGAACGAATAGACTCCGGCGTATCGCGGAATTGCTTGGCCAGCCGCACGTAAATATCATAGCGCTCATTACCGCGAATGATCTGGCCTGCCGAAGCGCCACCCAAGCCATTGTCGACAACGCTTAGTACATCGGAGGCATTTAAGCCGTAGCGTGAGAGTTGCTGGCGTTTCGGCGAAACCACGAGTTGTGCTTCACCTTTTATTTGCTCCATCGCTACAGCAACCGCCCCGTCAACTTGCTTGACGGCACCTTCTATTTCCTGGCCTTTACGGGCCAACACGTCAAGCTCGGGTCCAAATAGTTTGATGGCTAGCTGCGATTTTACACCTGAGAGCAGTTCATCAACCCGTGTTGCAATAGGTTGTGAAAAATTAAACAACAAGCCTGGGTGAGCATCGAGTTTTGCCTCCATTTTTTCTTGTAAGGCGTAGCGATCGGATGCCGTTGTCCATTCGGATTGCGGCTTAAGGCCCACATATATCTCGATGTTGCTGATAGGCTCTGGATCACCGCCCACTTCAGCTCGTCCAATGCGGCTGAGTGCGTAGGTGGTTTCCGGGAACGAAATCAGGATTTTTTCAAGCTTCGGAGCCACCTCTAAGGCCGTTTCAAGGTTAGAGGAGGGGGCTAATGTCACGCGAATATTAATCGTGCCTTCTTCCAGTTCGGGAGCGAACTCCGTGCCGAGACGAGGCACTAACACCAAGGCGCCGACAAACAGCACACCGGCCAAGGTAATAACGGCCTTTTTACTGCGTAAAGCGACCGACAATAGTCTTTTATAACCATTATCTAGTGGTTTAAGCAGTTTATTTTCACGAGGCTTAATACCCCGACTGAAAAAGTAACTGGCTAATGCCGGTACAACCATAATGGCCACAAAAACCGCGGAGATAATGGCCAACATAATACTGATAGCCATGGGCTCAAATAATTTAGCTTCAACACCCTGAAAACTAAACAGTGGCATAAAGACCACCAAGATAATCATGGCGGCAAAGAATACCGGTCGTGCCACTTCGTTCGCCGCTTCCTTAACTCGCAGCTTGATACCATGGCTATCGAGTTTGGCTGCCTGAGGATCCGGGTCGCGGTGCTCTGTGCGTTGCTCGGCGTCGTCTTGGTGTTCACTATCCGGACGACTTAAGTGCTTAAAGATGTTTTCAACCATCACCACGGAGCCGTCGACCAGCATACCAATGGCAACAGCAATCCCGCCCAGCGACATCAGGTTAGCTGACATGCCCATCGCGGACATTACCATCAGGGCAATGGCGATAGAAACGGGAATGGACAGTAACACTAAAAAAGTAGCGCGTATGTTGAGCAAAAACAGTGCTAATACTGCGATAATAAAGACAAAGGCAATGAGCAGTGAATACGCGACCGTAGATACGGCTTTTTGTATTAAATCGGCCTGATCATAATACGGCTCAAAGGTGACACCCTCGGGTAATGCTTGCTGAATAAGCGGAATGCGCTTTTTAATACCGTCGATGGTGGCTTTGGTATTCGAGCCCATGCGTTTGAGCACAATACCCGACACCACTTCGCCCAGCTGGTTGACCTCGCTGTCGACTTTACGCGACATTGAGACCGCCCCCTGGCGAATTTCACTACCGATTTCGACGTCGGCAACCTGGCTCAGTGTTACGGAAACGCCGTCAACGGTTTTGAGCGGTATTTGTCGTATTTGTTGCAGGCCTTTTTTACCGCTATCCAACCAGCCGGTGCCGCGAATAACCAACTGCTCCTGACCGCGGGGCATATACCAACCACCAACGTTACCGTTATTCTTGTTGACCGCGCTCATCACATCTTGCTGTGTGAGTTCGTAAGACAGTAACTTCGCGGGATTTAGGTTAACCTGATATTGCTTAACCTTACCGCCAAAGGACAAGACTTCGGTAATTCCCTCAACGGGCATTAGTAGCAGTTTAACCACATAGTCGTTAAGACTGCGTAGCTCCATACTGCTGACACCGGAGCCCGGTTCGGCAAGTAGCAGATACTGATAAACCTGGCCGAGGCCGGAAGAGTTAGGACCCATTTCGGGTGTACCTACGCCTTCGGGTATCAACTCCTTTGCCGCCTGCAGTCGTTCAAACACCAGTTGCCGGGCAAAGTAGATATCGACACTCTCGTCAAACACTACGGTAATGCCCGATAAACCTGTTTTTGAGATTGACCGAACCTCTTTGACGTCGGGCAGAGCATACATCACCGACTCTATCGGATAGGTAATCAGCTGCTCGACTTCGGTCGCTGCTAACCCGGGGGCCTCCGTATTTACCGTTACCTGAACGTTGGTAACATCGGGGAAGGCATCCAGATTAAGTTTGGGAATAACAAAAAATGACGCAATGCTGATGCTGAATAAAGCCAATACCAATAACAGGCGATTAGCGACAGCAAACTGAATAATGCGCTGAAACATACAACCTCCTGTTAGTGGTTATGTGGGTCAAAACCGCCTTTAGCGATTTGTGAGCGAACGAAAAACGCGCCGTTGTCTACGTATTCTGTGCCTTCCTTAACGCCTCGAATAACTTTCCACGGACCCTTTTGATCAATCAACTCGACTTTCTTCGGTTCAAATTTTCCGGGTTCGTGCTCAATGAATATCTGCCAGTCACCATCAGGTGCCCGCATCAAGGCAGAGTCCTTAACTGCAAGCACCGGTCCATCCGACTTGACTGAGAAATAAACATCCGCAAATAAACCGGGATGTAATTGGTCCTTTTCGTTATTTACCGCAAGTCGTACCGTTCGGGTGCGAGTTTTATGGTCTATTGTGTGGCCTTCCTGAATGACTTTTGCCGCAAAGCGGTGATTGTCGACACTCACTGCAACAGGATCACCAAACTGCACATTAAGGTCAGCTGAGCCTGGTAGCCGAGCATTAACCCACAAGGTTTCTTCTTGCAGAACTTCAACCAAGTGGTTACCGGCATTGACTTGCTGGCCCTGCTTGAAGTTATCGCTAACCACAATTCCGCCAATTTCTGAGGTCAGTTGGTATTCGCCGATAGGGTAATTAGCTTTACTTAAACGCTTAATATCACTGACCGACATACCAAATGCTTTGAGTTGCGCGTGCGCTGAGGTAAAGGCATTTTTCGCTTCGACAAAGCGTTTTTCACCCACCGTTGACTCACCTAGTGACTGCACGCGTTGCCATTCGTTAAGTGTGACTAAATACTGACTTTGCGCCTCTGCCATAGTTGCGCTGAAGAGTGTGGCTAGTGGTTCACCTTTTTCGACGTGATCGCCAATACTGACAAAACGTTTGAGTACGGTCGAATCGATGCGCGGACTCACGATGTAGCTGTTAAAGTCGTTAGCAACCACCTCGCCCGGGGCATAAACCGGGTATTCAATGACTTGAGTTTGCAAGGTTCGCGTGGTGATATCTGCCATGGACAGCTGCTTGCTGGATAGCTCCACGCCTGCACTTTCCTTATGTTCACCTTGCTCGTGTTTGCCTTCTTCCTTGTGGGTATCTTCTTTTTCGTCGTGTCCGTGTTCATCCTGCGCCATAACCGAAAAGCTCAGCGCAAGTGCTATTGCTGCGTATAAAGGTTTTACTGACATCGTTTACTCTCCAATCTCTGCGTTTGTTTGCTGGCTTAACGGCGATAACGTCAGCGCTTTACTGAGTTCGCCCGAACGGTACAACCATTCAATGGCGGCCAACCGATATTGTGTTTGCAGCGCTATACCTGCAAATTGACTATCGAGCTGCTGTTGCATGGCGGTGAGGTAGTCGGTGGTGGATAAGTCTCCGGCGAGCCAGGACTGTTCAATCACCTGCATCGACTCATCCTGCCGAGATTGAAAGTCTTTTTGCCAGCTTTGCCACTGTTTTTTCACAAAACGATAATTGTTAAGAGATGATTTCAGTGCTGCTTGCCATTGTTGCCTTAGTGCAATCAAACGTTTTTCTTCAGCAACAGCTTCGCTATTGGCTGCGCGTACCGCATCGCTGTAGTTATTGCGAATCTGTAGTGGAATGCTGAATGATAAGCCAACTACTGTTTCGTTATCGCTCTCGCCCGCTTCGACGCCTATGGTTGGGTTGGCGGTGGTTAACGAGCGTTTCCAGTCGACATCGGCGCGCTTTAATTGCCATTGCAGGTAAGCGGCTTTTAACGCTGGATGTTGTTGCCAACGAGCCGTTAACGCAGGTTCAACGTTAAATAGCTCCTCATTAATGGAGAGTTGACCGACATCAGACGTTGTTAGCAGAGCGTTTAACTCTGCTTCAGCGGATTGCAGTTGTTGATAAGCAGCTGCCGTTTGTTGCAGTTGCCGACTTAGTGCGAGTACCGTCAGTTGTTCGTCGACGGCACCTAAGTCACCGGCTTTACGTCGTTCGGCAACCAGGCTTATCGCCTGTTTAACGATTTTCTCTTGCTGCTTGGCCAGTGCGTAACGCTGTTTTGCACCAAGCCATTGCACATAGGTATTCAGCAGCGTTTTAGCATGCGATGTCGCCGACTGGCGATAAATACTCATTGCCATAGCGGTCATTGCGTCACTCTGACTGGCACGTGCTTCATTGCGAGTGCTCCAGTCCAGTGTTTGGCTTAGACCAACAGCGTAATTATTTATGTCACCCTCACGCTCTAAGCGTGATGATAAGCTAGGGTTGTACAAAGGCTGCTTTAATTGCTTGCCCTGTTGAATGAGTGCTTCAGCCTGCTGTTGAGCGGCTTCAACACTGGGGTGTTGCTGCACAGTTTGTTGCCATTGCTCGGGCAACTGTTGTGCATTGGCGTAGCTTGAGCTTATTGCCAGACTTACGGCAACAAACAAGCGTTTGCTATGTGTCGAAAACGGACCCATAGATAGACTCCTCGGTCATTTTACTGCGTTAATAATTCGAATTGATCCGCTGCGTTGCAACGTTTAAAACAGTTATGAGGAGATTGGAGGCCGAAATAGCGGTAAAGATAAAGGGTTAGAATAAACTTCAATATAACCAGAGCGAGACGTTTTGAAACGAGGGAGCGCCATAGCTTTTTCTGATTTCATTGCATAAAGATGGAATGAACCGTGGCAGTGACAGCAATGATGACAATCAAAACTGATATCGCCATTAAGAGGAAGCTCCTCCTTATCAATATGAGATTCGTCGTGCTCAAAGCTGAGGTGCTGTTCGGAGGAAGACTGGTGAGACTGGTGCACGTCTGCGACTGCCTGACTAATTTGAGTCAGAACCGCAAACAAAATCACTATGATAAACCCCAGTCTGAACATTATAGCCCTTGGTTTGTAAAGCTATTAAACGATAACGTAATTAATATGGGTTTACAAGAATCTACTTGAGTTCCCAATGTTAGAGGCTGAGCAAAGTTTGTGAAATCTTAGGTTGATTGGTAATATAGCTCATCTTTGGGGAGTAGCCTGTTTCCATAGTTGGAAGCGTTCGTGTCAACATAATTGGCCACATGCCATGGTGCGAACACCTCTCGGTTGGCGAGACCATCGATATATCCATGCTGAAGGTTGGGCGTGTGGGTATATCGTGGACTCAGAATGCACAGCCGGAGATAACTCAATGAACCTAATTGCTCTTCTTTTACTTGCTTTTTCTATGTCAACGGACGCTTTTTCTGCGGCTGTCGGTAAAGGGGCAAGTCTTAACCGTCCTCGTTTTTTCGAAGCACTAAGAATGGGCGTGATTTTCGGGACGATTGAAGCAATAACCCCTGTTATTGGTTGGTTGGTCGGTAAATCAGCAGCCTCTTATGTTGAAGTCTGGGATCATTGGGTAGCCTTCTTTTTATTGCTGGCCCTTGGTTTACATATGGTTTATGAAGGCTTTAGACCCGGCGGAGAAGAGGTAGACAAACCCTCCAGACAATCGTTTTTTAAAGTTTCTCTTACGGCGTTAGGCACCAGCATTGATGCCATGGCAGTTGGTGTAGGCCTGGCCTTTATTGATGTGAATATTTGGCTTGCCGCGGTGCTTATCGGTTTAGCTACAACCCTTATGGTTACTTTGGGAGTGATGTTAGGGCGCTTTGTTGGAGCGGTAATAGGTCATTGGGCAGAAATGTTCGGCGGGATTACTTTAATTGGAGTGGGTTTTTGGATCTTGTTAAGCCACATATAAGAAAAGAGTTTATTAGGATAACGCTATAATTTCACTGTCTAATCTGAATTTGGTAGCTCTATCTGCACTTCAAACCCAGATGGCTGGATATTGTTAAATGATATCTTGCCATGGTGCAATTGTATTATTTTCGAGGTGATGGACAGCCCCAGACCAGAGCCGGCGATATTAGTGTGTTCGCGGAATCGATAAAAACGCTCTCCCATTTGTTCAGTTATTTCGGCGGGCACACCGCTGCCTTGATCTCTTATCTTGATAATAATGCTTGCCGATGTATCAACCGCTTCTATTTGTATAGTGGAGTCTGCCGGTGAAAATTTCATTGCGTTGGATAAGAGGTTGGTCAATGCGCTGACTATTAACGCGTTATTGCACGTTATTTTTATTGTGGGAACACCGATTTGCCATTGGTAGTCCTCGACTTGATTGATGGGTAGGCTATCAATCGCTAAGGAAACCAAGGTTTTAATTTCAATTTCATCAAAGTCGGCAGAATTATCCAAACTATCCAGTCGATTTAAACGCAAGAGTTGATTAACTAAATGCGACATCCGCTCTACGGCATGAAAAATAGCTTTACCGGACTGTTTAGAATCCTCCAGAGATTCAGCATGAATAATATTTTCCGCATGTACCTGAATGGCGCTTAACGGTGTGCGCAATTCATGTGACGCATCAGCAATAAAGCGCTTTTCCCGCTCTGAAAACATCTTAATTTGATGTAATAGTTTATTAATTGCCTGTTTTATCGGGATCAACTCTTTGGGCAGGTCGGACTCAATTGGAGACAGGTTATTTAACGCTCTGGCTCTTAAGTCTAAGGCAAATCTGTTAACGGGTTTCAGTACAAGATAAATAATGAAGAGTATAATTAGGCTGATAGGAACCCACATCAATAATAGCGGGTATAGTTGTTCTGAAGCCAGGTAGCCACTTAGCTCACTGCGTACATCCTGTCGTTGAAAAGTGCGCACCCAGATGCCTTTAGATTCTGAGAAATAACTGTAAATAAACCATGTTTGCGCATCATTCTCTAACGTATGGTAGCCAGCCTCTAAATTTTTAAGTGGTAGTACCCGGAGCTGATTGGTGAAAGCCAACAATTCACCATTGGCACTGTATATATGATAGCCGATTTTTGACTCGTACTTATGGCCGCTAGGGCCCCTCTCATTAGCGGGCTCGTCTTCACCGGTATCATCATAGTTTGATATCGGGATTCTTTTGGGTACTGAGTGAGTTTCCGGGGACGGTGTATAAAATGTTGCTAGCGACTTTGCGGTTTGTGCGAGTTGCGCATCAAAAACTTCATCCAATTCGTGCAGGATATCCCGATAACTGGTCCAGGCTGTAATCGCTAATACCGCAATTACAGCTAAGTTAATGCCAATAACCAATGAGCGGCGAAGCGACCAAAGTTTCATAATGATTCGTCTTTTAATCGATAGCCTAAACCCCGGATGGTGGTTATCAGGCTAGGATCCAGTTTCTTGCGCAAATGGTGAATGTGAACCTCTAACGAATTGCTTTCGTTATCACCATTCCAACCATAACATGCGCTCTCTAGTTGCTCTTTACTCACTATTCTGCCCATATGTAATGCTAATTGTTTAACTAACAACCATTCTAACCGGGTCAAATTGATGACTTTATTGCGGAAACGACATTGTTGTGATGCGATATCAACACTGAGCTCACCGCAGATTATAACATCGTTTAATTGCTGGTTTGCTTTTCGTACCTGAACCCGAATACGGGCTTCTAACTCACGCAGTTCAAATGGCTTTACAACGTAGTCATTGGCTCCCTCATTCAGTGCCAGCACCTTCGTATCAATGTCATCCCAAGCGGTGAGCACGACAATAGGAACTTGTTGGCCTGCCTTGCGGAGCTTTTTGATGAGGGATACCGCATTACCATCGGGTAGGCCGAGATCAAAGATTGCGAGTTCGAATTGGTCGGTTTTGAGAGCACTTTCCGCTTGTGACAGATTCATAGCTAGTTCGACAACATAACCCATACGGTTCAGGCCTTTAATGATACCTTCTGCCAAGGTTTTGTCATCTTCAAGGAGTAGTAGACGCATTCGCATATCTCTCGTTAATCTGCGTTAAATCAAGGTTTGCATTATAAAGTGACGTTTCTACATTAAAGTAACCCAATACAGTATGCGAGAAATTATCATGGCTAATATCGGCATCTGAATTATTTTTCGTCATTTCAAATGTCTTTGTAGGCCAGGTTATCCATGGAATATGACGCTGTTCTTTAGGGGCTAACCAGTTCGGTAAACCATGCAGGTAGATACCGTTATCACCTAGGGACTCACCGTGGTCGGATACATACATCATGCTGCTGTCCAGCTCGTTGTGGCTCCTCAACAACCTAATGACCTGACTGACGAGCCGGTCCGTTATCAATAAGCTGTTGTCGTAGGCATTTATAATTTCGTCTTTTGTGCAGTTCGTTAATTCCCGGCTTTTGCATTCCGGAAAAAATCGTTTGAGTTTTTCTGGTGAACGCTCGTAGTATGCTGGTCCGTGGCTGCCCATTTGGTGAAGTACAATGATTGAATCCTGAGTGATGTTTTGTAACCAGGATTTCAATTCATCAAGCATATCAAAGTCGTAGCAGCCCGTTTCTCCACACCTATTTTCATTCATTACAATGGTATTAATACGGTTACAGACGTCTTTGCACCCGGAGTTATTTTCAATCCAGGTCGCATTGATACCGGCGGTTTCTAAAACATCTAATACATTACTCGAACTTCTGGCGGCGTTGGAATAATTATCAGCCGTTAAAAAACTGAACATACAGGGAACAGAGACAGCCGTGGCTGTGCCGCATGACATAGCATCTTTGTAGCTCAAGAGTTGCTCTGATGTTGCCAGTTCCGAGAGCATGGGGGTTGTCGGCCGATCATAGCCATTGAGTGAGAAGTGATCGGCACGTGCCGTTTCGCCCAATACGACCACCATGATTCTTGGTTTTTCCGAGGCTTTAGTTTGCACTGCGTCCTGCCCCAAAGCGGTAAACTGAGCCGGCTTCTCGAGCTTTTGTCTTACAACTGAGACGCTCGCAGAGACGACATTGAAGGGTGCGATCCGATATTTTATATCCCGATGGTTACGAAATAAGGAGGCAAAGTCGTCATAACTTGTATAAGCAATACCAACCGCTAAAAAGCAGAAGCAGGCTGTTGCAACAAGACTCTGTTTAATCTGTGTTAGCGGTCTTGCTTTGGGGATTTTTATGTACACCAGCAATAAAGAAGGGACGATACCCAGTGCTATTAATGTGATAAAAAAACCGGTAGAAAGTTGGTCTCCTGCCTCTGCCGGATCGGTTTCTATGGTGTTGATAAGCATGTCGGGGTCAATAACAATGCCGTATTGCAACATATAAAATGAGGCTGGTGCAGCCACAATCATTAAAATAATCGCCAGTGGCTTGAACGCATTAACGAACCGGCTTAACGCTAGCACAAAGGCATAAAAACAGAGTGTGAATGCCATTAACTTAAACTGTGTGAATGGTTTTACACCGTAAGCCTCCAAAGCGCTTAACAATGGGCCGGAGTAGGCAAAGGTTAACCAGGTCGCAACGACCGTTAACAGTAGTGAAAAATTAAGGGTTAGTCGTTTCATGCTGTTCACCTATATGAAAAATGAATAACGCGATGCTCCAGCAAATAAAGGCTGTGGCGATATCGTCGACGAAGAAGTGGGCGCCACGCAGTTGTTGTGCAAAGCCGAGGATGAAGCCGACAAGAAGTGACAAAACGGCCGATGTCTTAGCAAGGTCGGGGCGGTTTTTACGCCAGAAAAAATAAAGTCCGATCCACGCAAAACCGATACTCGAATGCCCCGACGGAAAGCATCGTCCAGAGCTAAAGTGACTGTCACTTAACGACCACAAATTAACGTAGGGTTTAGTGCCGCCGTATAGACGCAGATCCCAGGGGCAGTCCATACCCAGAGTGGCCTTGAGGTAATTAACCAAGCCAAAAGACAGTAAAAGGGATAAGAGCAGCAGCACATAGCGACGCCGCTGAGAGTGATTTTTTCCCGGAAAAAACTGGACTAAGGTCAAGGCTAATAGCGAAATGACTGCGATTAGATTGAGGTTGCGCACACCTTCATGAAAAATAGTTTCAGTAACAAAGTGGTGTTTAAGTGACCACTGAAAACCCTCGAGTTGATAGAGTTTATTGGCAACTAAAAACTTGAGATCAAATAATTCTGCCGTTGTTAATACAGCAATAAAAATTAGTAGCGTAAACAGCCAACGTTGCCAGATCGTTGTCATTTTCAAAACGGCCATAATAGCGCTGCCCAAACGATGATGAACTGAAGGATGGCAAGGAATACGGCAGCCGACGCAATATCCTTCGCGCGCCCGCTAAGTTCGTGAAAGTCCTCACCGATGCGATCGACCACAGCTTCGACAGCGGAATTAAGCAATTCAGTAATGAGCAAGCCGGACAGAGACAAAAACATTATTAGTCGCTCTATTAGCGCCAGCGGTGCCAGAATTAAAATAGGCGCTAATAAAATGACCAGTACCACTTCTTGACGGAACGCCGCTTCAAAAAGCCATGCAGCCTTAAGCCCTTTTATGGAATACCGAGTTGCATGAAGTATTCGGATTATTCCGATTTTACCTGGTTTCATGATGATTCCTGTCACGATAAAAACTGCATCCTAAGCAACCAATATTAAGTTCAGCTTAAGGTTCCCCGTTTACTATCCAAACCATCATCAAAACTGGGTTGGATTGTTAATGCATAATGTTTATTTGCTAAAGAGAGGGGGAAGGTCGTTAGCGCACTATCGCACGCTGATTACCGGGTTTGGGCTTGGGTTAATTATTTTGAGTGTCAGCCGTCTACTGCTCTTTATCTGGCAGCATGAGCGCGTAACAGAGGCCGGAAATATTGGCTATCTGATGATGATGGGATTGAGGGCTGACGTTGTTCAGATGGGGTATCTGACACTGCCATTATTGTTATTGGCGCCGCTATTTCTAAACCGCTGGGGTGTCGGGCTTTGGCAGAAAATTCAGGGCATCTGGCTGATTGTTGCTATTACCTATATTGCGTTTATGGAGATATCAACGCCTGCCTTTATTATGCAGTACGATTTGCGGCCTAACCGTTTGTTTATTGAATATTTAGCATACCCCAAAGAAGTGTTTAGTACGCTCTGGGGCGGTTTTAAACCCTGGTTATTTTTAAGCGGTGTGGTTGTGATTGGCTTTTTATATGGGTTAACTAAATTAGCAAAGTGCTTGAATAGATCAACCGGCGTTGGGCACAAACACATTGTCAGTTCGCTGATTGTCTGGCCGGTATTGGTGATTCTTGTTTTTGCGGGGGTTCGTTCAACCCTGGCGCATCGGCCGGCTAACCCGGCCTTTTTCGCGGTGACCTCTGATGCATTGGTGAATAGTTTAATTATTAGTTCAGCTTATTCGGTGGAATACGCAATTTATAATATACGCCACGAGGGGAGTGCTGCCCGTGTTTATGGTAGTGCCTCAATCGAGCAAATACTCAATACCGCGAAAAAACAACCTCACTTAGTCGCGAAGACCTTTCCGTCAGAGCAATACCCAACGGTGCATTTTAATACCGCTTCCCGTAACTACGATAAACCGAAGAATATTGTTGTTATTCTGGAAGAAAGTCTGGGGGCTACTTTTGTTAAAGATTTAGGTGGCATTGGTGTGACGCCAAACCTTGAACAGTTGCGGCAGGAAGGTTGGTGGTTTAAGCAACTATACGCGACGGGAACGCGTTCGGTTCGTGGCATTGAAGCGGTCATTTCAAGCTTTTTACCGACACCTGCACGCAGCACGGTAAAACTCTCCTTGTCGCAGCAAAACTTTTACACAGCGGCTGATTTGCTGTCGCGTAAAGGCTATTTCACCGAGTTTATTTACGGTGGTGAAACACATTTTGACAATATGGGAACCTTTTTCATCGGCAACGGCTTTCAGTCAACACTGGGGCAAAGTGACATCACTAATCCACAATTTTTGGGTAGTTGGGGAGTAAGTGACGGCGATTTATTTAATACCGCGCATCAGCGCTTGGAAGAACTGGGAAAAGCCGGACAACCCTTCTTTAGTTTAGTTTTCACTTCTTCAAACCACGAGCCGTTTGAGTTTCCTGACAATGCAATTGAGCTTTATTCAAAGCCAAAAAATACGGTTGAGAATGCCGTGAAATACGCTGATTTTGCTTTGGGTCAGTTCATTGAAAAGGCTAAAAATAGTGACTATTGGGAGGATACAATTTTTCTGATTGTTGCTGACCATGATACGCGTGTCTACGGCAACGAATTAGTGCCCATTAATAAATTCCGTATACCCGGACTTATTTTGGGTGGGTCGATTCAACCCAGGGAAATCGACTCAATAGCCAGTCAAATTGATTTATTACCGACCGTTATATCGCTTGCGGGTATTTCTGCCTGGACCCCGGCAATAGGGCAGGATCTATCAGCAAAAGATGTACCACCCGCTAATCGTGCGATGATGCAGTTTGGTAGTAATTATGCGTGGATGACTAACGAGGGCGTGGCCATATTAACGCCGGGCGAGGATATGACGGGTCATTACGACGTTCAGAAAAACCGCTTTGTCGCAGATGATAAGACGAATAGCCAATTACACGAAGAGGCACTGGCACATGCGTTGTTGCCATCCTGGCTGTATCAAAATCGGGCTTACTTTGTGCCGGAAGGTCTCAACTAGAGTGCTTATTAGTCTGGTCGCTTAAGATTTTCTTAATAAAGGGTATTCATAATGATTCCTGACAATCAAAAGGGGGCTTTATGAATACCCACTACTCTGGCTTATCAAAGATTAATCACTGGTTCACGGTTATTCTTGTGACCGTTATGCTCACGCTCGGCTATATGATGCTTTTTGCTGCTGAAGAAAGTACCGAAGGTTTTTTAAAAGCAGTCCATATTAGCATCGGTTTTTTTGCGTTCTGGTTTTTGTTGTGGCGAACAACTTACCGCCTAAAACAGGGTTTTCCGAAAACACATTCGATGGATGTAAAAGGAATTATTGCGCGCGGTGTTCATTATCTTATTCTGTTGAGTTTGGTGGTATTAGTTATAACTGGTCCGCTTTATCTTTTTACTGAAAATGAAGCGGTAGTCGTGTTTAACTGGTTTAGCGTTCAGTTTGACTTAACGGCACTAAAAGTTATTCATGAACCTGCGGAAGAAGTACACAAACTGTTTGGCTTGTATCTACTGCCTGTTTTACTGGCGATACACATCTTGGCAGCTACTTTTGAATATCTGGTAAATTCTGAGCAATAATAATTTAAAAAAGGAGCATGTCGTTAGGCATGCCCACAGTCATCGAGTTTGACTGGTCAATCAATTGGCTAACACTTCCGTACCATTGATGCAGAAGTTTTTGAAATTAATTGGTTTGTAGTGGCATAGTTGATTTGGCTACCTAATTAATTAGGCCACTATAGCTTCATTTGAGTAAAGAGAAGTCGGTTCAACGTGAATGAATGCTTGGCTTAGAATATTTTTGTTTATGTAGTCAGCCAATTAAAGCTCCTTATTCGTTTAGCTAGAATTAGTAACGTTAGGAGTCCTTCTCGAATCAGCCTCTAAATATTTGAAACATACATCATCTCGTTGGGCGTAAAGCACAAGGAAAGACGATGTTCCCAAAATGCAATAACGGGAACAAGCAAACTCACTAAAAACGGGCTATTTCCCCCTTTATACCCTCTTAAGTACTCAAAATCACGTTTTACAGCAAAAAAGGAACTCGATCATGGCCGAAGTACAAGCGGTTAAAGATCTGGATACCGTGAAGCTCATTAGCTACCTTCTCAAACGAACCTACGGTCAGCAAATTGCCGACGTCTGGGATATCGGCTTGAACCTGGCGTTACGGATTTCAGATTTACTGTCTATCAAGTTTGAAAACATAAACGATGAGCGTCTGACCCTGGTTGAAGGGAAGACGTCGAAACAAGCAACGATTAAATTGAACGACAAAGCACGGTCGATTATTGCTCGCATTAAAGAGGAGCATCCAGATCATACTTACCTATTTCAATCCTATCGAAACCAATGGTCTAAAGGCTTGGACGAGGCCCCGATTAGCCGCCGTTACGTTTCGCGGGCGTTCGCGGCGATTGGAGAGGAGGTTGGCATTAAACTTGGAACTCATTCAATGCGAAAGACCCGAGGCTATCACCTTTATAAGAACACAAACGACATCGCCAGGGTAATGAAGATGCTACGTCATAGCTCTGAGGCTGTGACGCTGCGTTATATTGGCATTACTCAGGAGGATGTTGACCGTGACTTTGCTGAATTAGAGCTATAGGGGCTGAGGGCCCCTATTTTTTGTGTCGTCCATCCGAAGTACCAATCAAGCGAGATTAAAACCTATATCACCTAATGGCAGTTACGGCTGCAGTTAATTAACTGTCAATTAGGAGAACATTTATGTCGAATGTAACGGTGGTTCATACCAAGTCGGAACTAGAGCTAGCCATCGAAAGGCGGGATAAAACAATTGCTGTAAAAAGCGCGTCACTGGCTGATGATGTGAAAACGGTTAAGTCAGCCTCATCTGGAGCTTTTGCTTTAGCTATTGGCTCTGCAGGCGTCTTTGCTACCAATTTCTGGAATCCGCTGGGCTGGGGCTCAGGTATTATCGGAACGCTATCTACAGGGTCGCTGATCACTGCAATTATCGCGATTGGTCTCAGCTCGACATTGCTATTCGCTATCTACAACGATTACTCGATTAAGGGGCGAACATCGATTCAGCTGGCTGGTGGTAACAGCATTGATGCGGATTTGGTCATGGAGAGGGACTAACTATGGCTAGCATGAAACGAAACATTATTGGCGTTAAAATGCGACCAGGTGAGGTTCGCTTTGTTGCTGTTGCGTCGATTGAACGTGTGGAAGCGTTTGGTAATTACGTAAAGATCTACTTTGGCAACGAGCGAGTGCTGCATCGAGCAACGCTATCTGACATGGAGGAATTACTGGACGATAGATTCATTCGCATCCATCGCAGTCACATCGTAAAGCGAGACCAATTGAGAAAGCTCTTATCAGAGTTAGGTCGATACCAGGAAGTGGAATTAGCTGATGAGACCGTGCTTCCGTTGGGAAGTCATTATAAGCGCCAGCTGATGCTCGATATTGGTTTGTAAGGGATAGGCTCAGGGTAGGTTAACCCTGGGCTTATTTTTTGTCTTAGGGGCTCCTTTAACAGCGCCATCACGCATGATAGGGACATTTGCTGGCGCCTCGATACCAAACTTGACTTGACCATCCTTTAGCTTTTTCGGATGTCTACCGTTATATGGTTGCCTATTGTGAGTTTCACGAACCCCATGCGGCTTAGAATGGGTACTGTGAAGTCCTTTTCCATCAAGTTAAGCTAACTGCAGCTAGGTTAAGCTTAGGACCAATATTTCTTGCGATTGCTGCATGCAAGTCTATAGTGACATGATGAGAAAGCTCTAGAATTCATGTCTTTAGTACATGATTTATGTCGTTCTATGAAACTTTGGCTAAATATAGAGCAGGTGACTTACTTAGAAAATGGAATATTAGTAGATGCGCTTTTTTTCGGAAGGACCCAACATTCCCGACTTGTTGCTGGAGAGACGAGATCGGGGGCAAGTAGTTTTTTTGTGCGGGGCCGGAGTCTCTCTAAGCGCTGGCATGCCAGACTTTTACAATCTTGCAAAGTATGTGATGGATTTTTTCGATCCGCCTAAAGGGTCGGCTGTAGAGTCAGAGTTTAGACCATGGATAGAGGAAAATGAGAGCGGAAGCAAACGCTCAAAAACTCCTCTCGACCAGATTTTTCATCTTCTTCATCAGGAATATGGTCGGGATGAAGTTAATGAGTTGGTTGCTGAGCGGTTATGGAACTATCGAGTAGATGGAGCGAAAAGTACAGAACATAGTGTAATTGCTAGAATTTCGTCGGACCAAGAGGGTAAGCCTCAAATCGTCACTACTAACTTTGATCTCTTGTTTGAGAAATCAGTTAACGACGGAGAACTAGAGATCTATCAACCTCCTGCCTTTCCTGACATAAGTCTTGGTGTTCCGCTAACAGGGATCATCTATTTACATGGACGACTTCAAGATCCGAAGACTGGACTTCCCAGCTTTCACTAGACAGTCTGTAGATTTTCAAAGTACGCCTTTTCAAAGTTAGCAGGCGATACGCCGCCTGTATGAGAATGACGCTTTTTTGGATTGTAAAACATCTCGATAAAATTAAATATCTCAGTCTTCGCTTCGTTCCTGTTCGGGTAAATCTTTTTCCGGATGACCCGCTTTTTAAATGTGGCAAAAAAGCTTTCAGCAACGGCATTGTCGTGGCAGTTCCCACGTCGGCTCATCGATGGTATTAGGTTGTGCTCTTTCATGAATGCCAGGTAATCAGAGCTGCCATATTGGCTGCCCTGATCGCTGTGTACCAGAACTTTCTCTTTCGGGCGTCGCTGATAAACCGCCATGAGCAGTGCTCTGATAACCAGATGTTTATCCATATTTTTGTCCATTGACCAGCCGACAACGCGTCTGGAGAACAAGTCGATAACCGTTGCCACGTAAAGGAAGCCTTCGTAAGTGCGCAGTAGAGTAAGAAGCAGGGCGTAGTCTCACTATCTCCCTGCTTCTCCTCACCGAACCGTACGTGCACCTTTCAGCGCATACGGCTCTCCACTTAA
>NZ_SNZY01000014.1:0-33626 GCF_004364275.1 Idiomarina sp. H2 | reverse complement strand
GGGCTGTTTTGTCAACGCTACGGCTTCACGTTTAAACTCTGGGCTGTACTTTTTTCGTTTGGTCATGAACACTCCTTATGGGCATATTATGCCTCTTTATGGATGTGTCCGTAAAATCTGGGTAGAACCCCTCCGTATGCATCCACTGATACACTTTTGGCAAAGTCGATGTAACGTTTGGTTGTTTTAAAGCTTTCGTGACTCATCAAAGTCATTAGTGTTTGTCGGATGGAACTTTCTGATTCACCTTTGTCAATTAGGTATTTAGCGACATAAGTAGCAAAGGTAGCGCGTAAGTCATGGAATGTGCGTAATAGTATTTCTAATCCCTGCTTCCTTTGTTCTTTTCTAACTATGGAAATAGTATTCCCCGGTGTATCTTCGCTTATCCGCGATCCTGAACTATTCATAAACAAAGGAAGCGGATGTTCGCTATTGTCCATACCATGATTAGTCTCATGTTTGGTACGTCGCTTCATATTTTGAATTGTCAAAGTGTGATTGTACAAAAGCTTCATTAGAACTCGCGCTATTGTTAATCTCACTGGCTTATGTCCTTTTCGTACAATGTTCAATTTTGGAATACGTTTCTCGTTTTCTTTTTCATCAGGGTTAAAGAGGTCTTTCTGGTCGATGGCCGAAATTTCAAAAGATCGAAGTCCACCTAACAAGGCACACTGCAAATAAAGTTTATAAGTCTCTTTTTGAGCTGTATTCGTCTCCAGTAACTGTTTAAGTTCTTTTGGAGAATATGGTTGTAGACCTTTGTCTGGTGAGTCTTCTTTTTGTTTCAATGTATTTGGAATGCTCAAATTACTGACCCATTTCCATAAGCCCCCAGAACGATTGTTGCTGGTAGGTAATTGAAACAACGAACTGACACCTGATTTAGCTTTTGTTTTAATACGTACCTGTTTATATTCGAGCGAAAAAGGGAGGCTATCTATAGCCCCGCGTTTATGACTCCATATATAGAATGCTTTAACCGCTCTAATTCGTTCTTGAGCGCTGTTAAAGCTTATGCGTTTAGACTTATCTTTGGTTTCGATTCTTTCACACAAATGCTCGTGATATCTCCACACAGGTAACCTAGAAATCTCATCATCTACAGACTGTTTCGAAAGTGGCGCGGCTATTACTTCAAAATAGGATGCACCATCTTTATCCAACCAATCTAAGAAAGCTTTTAAGTGCTTAGCTATACTGCGAACAGACTTAACATCTAATGGCTTTCCCGGTTGGCTGGCATGATAAGCGTCACTAAAAGCCTCATTGTCTATTTGATTCTTTTTGAGACTGAAATGACCTTCAAAGCGGTGCATTAAAAATAAGTTCATTTCTTGGCATTCGGTGAAGCGAGTCGGGTGATATAGCACTGGAAAATTAGGTTCTATTTTATCGTGCCTATATGAGTGAGTTCTGATGCCTTTTTCAGTCTTAATAGGTTGCCCTGATTTATCGAGGTGAAAAGACATTCCTTTTCCAAAGTTGACTGATGTTTTAATTATTTTAGTTTTTGTTGTATTTCGAAGTATCATTTTCGTTCACCTTTGATTCTTAGCTAGAGTATGTTTGTAAAAACTTTTTTGTTCAAGTTTATTGAGGGTATGATAGTATTATATCAATTCGGGGGTGATTCTGGATGAAGCTCAGAATTTAACCGCGTCTCAGCTAAAAACGCTTATTACCCGCTGTGGCGAGAACACCAAATTAGTGGTGTCGGGTAACCTGGCGCAAATTGATAGTTACTATTTAACCGCGGTAACCTCGGGGCTGACTTACATCGTTGAGCGGTTTAAAGACTATCCGGGTAGTGCAACCATCAACTTAAACGGTGTGGTGCGAAGTCCACTTGCTAAATTTGCGGAAGAGCACCTGTAGTCAGTTGAGTGGTACCACGGTGTACTGCTGAGTTTCTACCTGAAATTTAGTCTTTTCGCTAACCTGGCCCATCGGCATTGCTGCGGGGCCAGTTACATCAACCAGCACGTAATTACTCCCTTGGTGTTTAACTGCCGTATCCCCGGGTTGCCTGCTAATAGCAATGCCAAAAACTGCGTGCTCAGGCAAATAAATAATGGCCATTTTGGGCGTTTCGATAATTTGCTTTATAACCGAGGTCATTAAGGTGACTTTGCTGTCGCAGTCCCCCTGATTGTAATAAAGCAGCTGGTTTGGAGGGACGAAACCATCGCCGCGGCTATCCAGTTTGCTGTTTAAGTCGTTGTACGGTATTTGCTGAATAAAACTGGCGACATAGTTGATGTAATTTCGTTGGGTATTCGTACCCAGTTGTTCACCAATGGCCTGTATTAACGGTCTTAGAGTTGGAGTAACTTCACTGGCTATAGCCGGGTGGTCGGGAATAATACCCTGCTCTCCGGGAGGCAGGGTTAACTGACGGTAGAAGTTTGCATCCAGATAGTCATGCCAGCGTTCGTTATAGTAATCACGCAAACGCCTTTTGTAGTCGTTAAACTGTTGCTGCTTTTGTGCTGTTCTGGCGTTTGCCGTAACTAACTCAACGGACTGCTGGCGCGGTGTTAAACGAGCCTGAATTCCTTGCCACTGCTGTTGCTTAATGTAACGGTTGAGTTGATGTGCCAGTTCGCGTTGACTGCGTTCACGATTAAACCCGCGATAACGCTTAAGCGGTTGTAAGAACTCTTTTTTATCGACCTGGAAACTGAATGACTGTTGACGGTCATCGAAATCGCGCCACTGGTAAGAAAAAACGAGTTGTTCGTTATCGGTTTCATTAAGCTGGAAAAAGTTTTGGCTGTAGGCGACAGAGGGGATGACAAAGAGTAACCAGACAACAGCACAGAGTTTATGTGTCATTCTGGCTACTCCCGTTAATTTCTAGAACTTCATTTCTGTAATAGGACTGTCTTCAAATTTAAGGTCAACTTGATACTCGACGCCACCGGCACGAACAAAAAAGTAGGTTTTATCTTTTTTAAAGACTTCCTGCAGAGTTACAATCCGGAAACCCGGGCGACGCTCAGCCGACATGTCCGTTAATTCTACAGAGCCGCGCGAAACCAATATGTTTTGGTAACGAGGACCAGTAATTAAAAGCAGTTTTTTATTTTCATCTTTCAGTAAAATGGTGTTACCTGTTACTGAATAGGGTTCTTCATTACCAAACAAGGCCAGCTCCTATCGCTTTAACTTATTACTGACGACACTATAACGAATTATCGCTTTTTGGCAAATAACCGTTCATAAAATCTTCAACAATAATTAATGCAGCCTGACTATCAACCGCACCTTTTTTCAGTTTACGAAAGCCTCCTTCAGCAAACAGGCTTTCTCGTGCCGAGGTCGAAGTCAGGCGTTCGTCCTGAAATGCTACGGGTAAACCGAAGCGCCCATGTAAACGGTTACCAAACTTTTTGGCTCTTTGAGTTAGCGGCTGTTCGGTGCCATCCATATTTAAGGGCAGACCCACTACCAACTGTTCGGGTTGCCATTCAGCAAACAGTTTCTCAATCAGTTGCCAGTCGGGAATGCCTTCTTTGGCCTTAATAGCTGCTAAAGGCGATGCGGTTGCTGTTATGGTCTGACCCACCGCAACGCCAATACTTTTGGTGCCAAAATCAAAGCCTATTACTGTGCTCATGCGTGTCCTACATCCGGCCCCAGTTGCCACACGTCAAACCCCAGTTGTTCGGTGGCTTTTTGCCAACGCTCGGAGGGCGGTGTATTGAATAGCAGCTCCGGGTCTGCCGGAATAGCCAGCCAGGAATTTTCCCCTAGCTCCTCTTCCAGTTGTCCTGCCTCCCAACCTGCGTAGCCTAAAGTCAGAAGAAACTGTGGTGGCGCAGCAGATGATCCAAGAGCTTCCAGAATATCGCGCGAGGTGGTCACCATAATATCGTCACTCATCTTCTGACTGGCGCGCCAATTGTCCTGCGGAGGGTGGATCACAAAGCCACGCTCACGGCCTACAGGCCCGCCCTGATAAACGCTGCCCTGCAAGTGCTGGTTATTTTCCGGGTAAACAATTTCCAGTTTATCCAGCAGCGAGGTTACGCTTAAATCGGCAGGCTGATTAATAACTAAGCCCATAGCGCCTTCTTCATTGTGCTCGCAGATGTAGGTCACGGTCCGTTTAAACATTGGATCGTTCAGCATAGGTGTTGCTATCAATAAATGGTTCTGCAAACTGTTCATCGATTCACCGACTCCTTAACGATAATCTCTACTGACAACATGGGGGCGCAGAGTTGAATTTCAATTCAGCTTTTCTTCTATTGCCTTAAAGACCAATTCAGCAATATTGATGTCGTAGGCGTTTTCAATCTCGCGCATACAGGTTGGGCTGGTCACATTAATTTCTGTAATGCGGTCACCAATAACGTCCAGTCCAACAATAATGAGCCCACGCTTTTTCAATTCCGGTGCCACTTTACGAGCCAGAGCCCAGTCACTGTCTGATAAAGGCTGGGCGCGCCCGCTGCCCCCGGCGGCAAGGTTTCCACGGGTTTCTCCGGCGCTTGGAATACGCGCTAAAGAATAAGGCACAGGCTCACCATCAATAATTAAAATGCGTTTGTCGCCGTCTTTAATCTCAGGCAGATATTTTTGCACCATGGCGTAGCGCTGACCTTTCTCGGTCAGAGTTTCAATAATAACGCCTAAGTTACTACCATCGGCACCGACTTTAAAAATTGAAGCTCCACCCATACCGTCCAGCGGTTTTAAAATCACCTCGCCGTGCTTTTTATGGAAAGCTTTAATGACATCGGCTCTGGAACTCACCAGCGTGTCGGCAATAGAGTCCGCGAACCACGAAGTAAAAAGCTTTTCGTTGCAGTCACGCAGGCTCTGCGGTTTATTCACCACCAGGCTGCCGCGCTGTTCGGCCAGTTCCAGAATTTGCGTTGCGTATAGAAACTCACTGTCAAAAGGCGGATCTTTACGCATCATAATGACGTCAAAATCTTCCAGCGGGCGGTATTCGCTGTCGCTTAAGCTGTAAAAGTCCGTTTTTTGATCTTGAACGCGAACTTCCCGTGCAAAGGCCATTGGCTGACCGTTATCAATAACTAAGTCGCCCATTTCCAGATAAAAACACTGATAACCACGCGCCTGAGCTTCCAGCAATAAACGAAAACTGGTGTCTTTTTCGGTCTTAACGGTGGCGATAGGGTCCATCACCATAGCTAACTTCTTCATGTAAACTCCTTTAGCTTAAGTCGCCAAACTGATACTGCACGGCGGTTAGCGCTGAAAGCGCGGCGGTTTCTGTTCTTAGTATTCTTGGTCCTAAACGCATGGGTTTAAACCCTTGTTGCCCGGCGGCACTGACTTCAGTATCAGTGAACCCGCCCTCAGGACCAATTAATAATTGTATTTCCTTCTCGGCCTGCTGAAATGACGACAACGGCTGGGTGGCGGTTGGGTCTAAGGTCAGGCGCAACCCTTCGAAACTGCTTTTAATGAAGTCAGTGAGTTGCTGTGCTGGCTTCACTTGTGGAACCACGCTACGGCCACATTGTTCACAGGCAGAATGGACAATTTTCTGCCATTGCAGCTGTTTCTTTTCTAGCCTGTCACCACTTAATTTAACACCGCAGCGCTCACTAAACAGTGGGGTAATCTCTGTCACCCCCAGCTCGACTGATTTTTGCAGTACGAAATCCATGCGGTCGCCGCGTGAAACAACTTGCGCCAAATGAATATTGACCGGTGACTCAGATGCGTTAGCCTGACTGCTGGTTGCAACAAACTGCGCTGACTTTTTTTGAACTGAGGTAATTTTCGCCTCGTAGTTCTGGCCGTCACCGTTAAATAAAACAATGTTATCACCTACGTTCAAACGCAATACTTTGATCAGGTGCTGGAAAGCATCCGGACTCAATTCGATTTCATTTTGTAAGCTTATAGAGGCGGGGTGATAAATCCGCGGTACTCGCATGTCGTCAGCCTTATTCGGACTTTTAGACGTCCAGAAGTAGAAAAAAACAGAGTGATCGGTTACATTATGCAACCAGTATTAAACGATTTCATTAAAATTAAGGAATAGTGGGCATATGTCACGTCACCTGTTTACCTCAGAGTCAGTGTCCGAAGGGCATCCGGACAAAATTGCCGACCAGATATCCGATGCAGTTTTAGATGCAATTTTAGCAAAAGATCCTAAAGCCCGTGTTGCTTGTGAAACCTACGTGAAAACCGGCATGGTACTGGTTGGTGGTGAAATTTCGACAAAGGCCTGGGTTGATGTTGAAGACTTGGCGCGTCAAACCGTAAAAGATATTGGCTACCGGCACTCTGACATGGGTTTTGATGGCGCTTCGTGTGCTGTCTTAAACGCTATTGGTAAGCAAAGTGGTGATATCAATCAGGGCGTTGACCGTGCTAACCCGGAAGAGCAGGGCGCAGGTGATCAGGGCTTAATGTTTGGTTATGCTTCAAATGAAACCTCCGTTTTAATGCCGGCTCCTATTACTTACGCCCACCGCGTTATGCAGCGTCAGTCGGAAGTACGCAATAACGGTACACTGGACTGGTTGCGTCCGGACGCGAAAAGTCAGCTGACCTTCGTTTATGAAAACGGTAAGCCTGTTGCCATTGATACTGTCGTGTTCTCGACTCAGCACAGAGAAGACATTACTCAGGAAACGCTGCGAGAAGCGGTGATGGAAGAAATTATCAAGCCTGTATTACCGGAGCAGTGGGTTTCGAAAGACACGCAGTTTCACATTAACCCAACAGGTCGTTTCGTGGTCGGCGGGCCTATGGGTGACTGCGGGCTGACCGGACGTAAGATTATTGTCGATACCTATGGCGGCATGGCGCGTCACGGTGGTGGTGCATTCTCGGGTAAAGACCCGTCAAAAGTTGACCGCAGTGCGGCTTATGCAGCGCGTTATGTTGCTAAGAACCTGGTCGCTGCTGGTCTGGCTGAACGTTGTGAGCTGCAAATTTCTTACGCCATTGGTGTAGCAGAACCAACTTCTATTAGCATCGATACCTTCGGTACGTCTAAGCACTCAGAAGAGCAATTAATTGCGCTGGTGCGTCGTCATTTTGACTTGCGCCCATACGGATTAATCAAAATGCTTGACCTGGAACGCCCAATCTATAAACAGACAGCGGCATACGGGCATTTTGGCCGGAACAACCTGCCGTGGGAACAAACCGACAAAGCTGCCGATTTACAGGCTGATATTTAAACAAAATATTGCCTATAAATTTGCTTGTACCCCCTGAAATGTGGAGAATACGCGCATCGCAAGTTGCTCTTCATCTTCCAGGGGGTTTTTCATGTCAGAACGTCAATATCTCGCCAATGCCATCCGTGCGCTTAGTATGGATGCGGTTCAGAAAGCCAAATCAGGCCACCCCGGGGCACCCATGGGTATGGCGGATATCGCAGAAGTTCTCTGGCGTGACTATTTAAAACATAACCCTCACAACCCCAACTGGGCCGATCGCGACCGTTTTGTGTTATCGAACGGGCACGGGTCAATGCTAATTTACTCGCTATTGCACCTGTCTGGTTATGATCTGAGCATTGAAGACATTAAACAATTCCGTCAGTTAGACTCAAAAACCCCGGGTCACCCTGAATACGGCTACACCCCCGGTGTGGAAACCACTACCGGCCCGCTGGGACAAGGACTTGCAAATGCCGTAGGTATGGCGCTGGCTGAGAAAGTATTGGCTGCGCAATTTAACCGCGAAAATCATGAAATTGTTGATCACCACACCTACACTTTCCTGGGTGACGGCTGTTTGATGGAAGGCATTTCGCACGAAGTTTGCTCTCTGGCCGGCACTTTAGGCTTAGGTAAGCTCATTGCCTTTTACGATGACAACGGCATTTCCATTGACGGCGAAGTAGAAGGTTGGTTTACCGACGATACCGCAAAACGTTTTGAGTCTTACGGCTGGCACGTAATTAATAAAGTTGATGGACACGATTCAGCTGCCATAACCCGTGCGATTGATGAAGCCCGTGCGAATGACGACAAACCGACTCTTATTATCTGCAAAACGGTAATTGGCTATGGCGCACCGAACAAACAAGGTTCTGAAAGCTGCCATGGAGCCCCGCTGGGTGACGACGAAATTGTTGCTGCGCGTAAGCAATTGAACTGGCCGCACCAAGCCTTTGAAGTACCGGCCGATGTTTACCAAAAATGGTCTGCGGTGGATAAAGGCGCAGCAGTTGAGTCCTCCTGGAATAAGCGCTGGGTTGCGTATGAGCAGGAGTATCCGCAGCTGGCAAAAGAACTGAAGCGTCGTTTAAACGGCGAACTGCCTGAAGGGTTTGAGAATACGGTGCACAATTACGCGAAGCAGTTACAGAGCAGCCCTGAAGCGGTAGCGACTCGTAAAGCCTCACTGAACGTACTGAATGAATTCGGTCCTAAACTACCGGAACTGCTAGGCGGCTCCGCCGACTTAGCTGGCTCAAACTTAACCTTATGGAACGACGCAAAAGGTATTACTGCCGATGACGCCAGTGGTAACTATGTGTTCTACGGAGTCCGCGAGTTTGGCATGTCTGCCATAATGAATGGCGTTACTTTGCACGGCGGCTTTAAAGCCTATGGGGCTACCTTCCTGATGTTTATGGAATACGCGCGCAACGCCGTGCGTATGTCTGCGCTTATGAAGCAGCCCAGTATTTTTGTTTACACTCACGACTCTATAGGCTTGGGTGAAGACGGGCCGACGCACCAGCCGGTCGAGCAACTGGCTAACTTACGTCAAACCCCGAATTTACAGTGCTGGCGTCCGTGTGACCAGGTTGAAACAGCCGTAGCCTGGGGAGCCGCAGTACAAAGCAATAAAACTCCGTCTGCTTTAGTGTTCAGCCGTCAGGGTATGCAACAGCAAGAGCGCAATGACGACCAGTTAACGAATATTGCCCGCGGTGGTTATGTGCTGAAAGACAGTGACGGCGAGCCGGACGTTATTTTAATTGCGACAGGTTCTGAAGTTGACTTAGCCGTTAACGCCTTTGAGCAACTGACTGAAGAGGGGCACAAGGTGCGCGTTGTTTCTATGCCGTCGACCAATGTGTTTGATATTCAGGATGCTGAATACAAAGAGTCGGTGTTGCCATCGAGCGTGACTCGCCGCGTTGCCGTTGAAGCTGGTATTGCCGACTTCTGGTACAAATACGTGGGGCTTAACGGTGACGTCGTTGGCATGACAACCTTTGGTGAATCTGCTCCGGCCGGCGACTTATACAAACACTTTGGCATTACCACAGAAAACACCGTGGCTGCCGCTAAACGTTTGTTGGGAGCTTAAATGAGCGAACCGGCTCGTATTGCGATTAATGGTTTCGGCCGCATTGGCCGGAGCTTTTTGCGCGCGTTATACGAAAACGGCTATCGCGACAGCGTGCAGGTAGTGCTTATTAACGAGCCTGCGGCGTCGGAAGCGATAGCGCATTTGCTTAAATACGACTCAAGCCACGGTCGTTTTGGAGAAAAGGTAACACAGTCGGGCGATGCGCTGACGGTTGCCGGAGATGATATCGCTTTAACTCATCAGACCGAGATTGAAGCCATTGACTGGCGCGCTCATGAGGTCGATTTTGTTGTTGATTGTACCGGTGTATTTGGCAGTCAGGCCGACGGTCAGCTTTATCTGCAGCAAGGCGTAAAACGAGTGTTGTTTTCTCATCCCGGCAAGCCGGACGTTGATTTCACCGCAATTTATGGCGTGAATGAAAAAGAGCTCACCGTTGACCATAAAGTGGTGTCGAATGGCTCCTGCACAACAAACTGCATTGTGCCGGTCATTAAAGTACTGGACGATGCTTTCGGAATAGACTCCGGTGCGATTACAACCATTCACTCAGCTATGCACGACCAGCAGGTTATTGATGCATACCATCCGGATTTAAGACGAACCCGCGCCGCCGGACGTTCTATTATTCCGGTAGACACCCGGCTGGCACGAGGCATTGAACGAATACTGCCGCACTTAGAAGGCCGTTTTGAAGCCATTGCCGTGCGCGTGCCAACCACCAATGTGACCGCTATGGATTTAAGCGTTACGCTAAACAGCGACGCCACTATTGAGCAAATTAATCAGGTTTTACGTGAGCAGAGCGAGCGGCAGCTGGCGGGTATACTGGATTACACCGAAGAGCCTTTAGTTTCAATAGATTTTAACCATGACCCACATTCATCCATTGTTGATGGCACGCAAACCCGTGTTAGTCACAAGCGGCTGGTTAAGCTGCTGTGCTGGTGTGACAACGAATGGGGTTTTGCGAATCGCTTGCTGGACACAGCAAAAACGATGGCTGAACAAACAGAACATTAAGCTTAGAGAGGATATCGCATGTCTGTCATTGCTATGACTGATTTGGATTTAAGTAACAAGCGCGTACTTATTCGTGAAGATTTAAACGTTCCGGTTAAAGACGGAAAAGTCACTTCCGACGCGCGTTTGAAAGCCGCACTGCCCAGCATTCAGCAAGCGTTGAAAGCTGGCGCTAAAGTCATGGTAATGTCTCATCTGGGTCGTCCAACTGAAGGCGAGTACGACGAAGAGTTTTCGCTGCAGCCTGTTGTTGATTACTTACAAGATATGCTGGATTGCCCGGTACGCTTATGTAAAGACTACCTCGACGGTATTGAACTAAAGGCCGGGGAACTGGTAGTTTTTGAGAATGTCCGCTTTAATGTTGGCGAAAAGAAGAATAATGACGAGCTTGCTAAAAAATTAGCCAGCTTATGTGATGTCTATGTAATGGACGCTTTTGGCACCGCGCATCGAGCTCAGGCATCCACTCATGGTGTGGCTAAATACGCACCAATTGCTTGCGCAGGGCCTTTGCTGGCCGGCGAATTAGACGCTTTAGGCAAAGCACTGGAAAATCCGAAGCGCCCGCTAGTGGCTATTGTCGGTGGTTCTAAAGTATCGACAAAACTGACGGTATTAGAGTCCTTGTCCGGTGTTGTTGACCAGTTAATTGTGGGCGGCGGTATTGCGAACACTTTTGTTGCGGCGGCAGGCCATAATGTGGGTAAGTCGCTTTACGAAGCGGACTTAACCGACGAAGCTAACCGTTTAATGGCGCAGGCAAAAGCTAAAGGCGGCGACATTCCATTACCTGTCGATGTAGTAACAGGTAAAGAGTTCAGCGCAGAAGCCAAGGCAGAAACCAAAGCCGTTAATGCTGTTGCTGACGACGATATGATTTTTGATATTGGTCCTGAAACCGCAGAGCAATTAGCGTCTATGCTGAAAAACGCAGGAACCATTGTCTGGAACGGGCCAGTTGGGGTTTTTGAATTTGAGCAATTTGGGCAGGGTACGAAAACCATAGCCAACGCAATTGCAGAAAGTGATGCGTTTTCAATTGCCGGAGGTGGTGATACTTTAGCGGCAATTGATCAATACGCTATCGCTGATAAGATTAGTTATATCTCGACAGGTGGCGGGGCGTTCCTTGAATTCCTCGAAGGTAAAACATTACCAGCCGTTGCTATTTTACAAGAACGGGCTAAAGACGCCTGAACACAAGTTTTTTAATTAAGGAGTATTTTTATGGCCCTGGTGTCATTACGACAGTTATTAGACCATGCCGCAGAACACGATTACGGCGTACCGGCGTTTAACGTCAACAACTTAGAGCAAATGCGCGCAATTATGCAAGCCGCCGATGCCACTGACAGCCCGGTTATCGTGCAGGCCTCAGCTGGTGCTCGTAAATACGCCGGTGCACCTTTCCTGCGCCATTTAATTCAGGCAGCTGTTGAAGAATGGCCCCATATTCCGGTGGTTGTTCACCAGGATCACGGTACTTCTCCGGCAGTATGCCAGCGTTCTATCCAACTGGGCTTTAGCTCTGTAATGATGGACGGTTCATTACTGGACGACGGCAAAACGCCGGCAGAGTACGATTACAACGTAAAAGTAACCAGACAGACCGTAGAAATGGCACACGCTTGTGGTGTTTCTGTTGAAGGCGAGCTGGGTTGCCTGGGTTCACTGGAAACCGGTGAAGCTGGTGAAGAAGACGGTGTTGGTGCTGAAGGTAAGTTGTCGCACGAACAACTGCTGACCGACCCTGAAGAAGCGGCCGAATTTGTTAAAGCCACCAACGTTGACGCGCTGGCTATTGCCTGCGGTACGTCACACGGTGCTTACAAGTTTACTCGTCCACCAACAGGCGATATTTTAGCCATTGACCGCATTAAAGAGATTCATCGTCGCATTCCGGGTACACACTTAGTTATGCATGGCTCATCATCTGTACCGCAGGAATGGCTGAAAATTATTAACGAATTTGGCGGCGAAATTCCGGAAACTTATGGTGTGCCAGTTGAGCAAATTCAGGAAGGTATTAAACACGGCGTGCGCAAAGTGAACATTGATACCGATTTACGCCTGGCTTCAACCGGTGCTATTCGTCGTCATTTGGCGGAGAATCCGTCGAACTTTGATCCGCGCAAATTCTTTACCGCGGCAACCAAAGCGATGGAAGATATTTGTCGCGCGCGCTATGAAGCCTTTGGCTGCGCGGGTATGGCGAGTAAAATAAAGCCAATTAATTTAGAAACAATGTTCCAACGTTACGAAAACGGCGAATTAGACGCCATAGTTAAGTAATTAAGAACTTTATAAAAGATACAGATACGAGGTTAGTGTGCGACTTTCTTTATTATTCGCTAGTTTGTTTTTACCCGTTGCAGCAAGCGCGCAAACGTTTATGTTTGACGATGCTGACGACATTGATACTGAAACCGTAGAAGAGTGGGAAGCCAGTGCCGAATTCGGCCTGCTTTACACTTCAGGTAACACTGAAACAGAAAGCCTGAAAGGCAAGTTTACCGCATCGCGGGATGTGCAGAACTGGCGCCATAAAGGCGTATTCGATTATTACACCTCCGAGCAGAAAGATCAGGATACAGGTGAAATGAACGAAACTGCAGACCGGATGTTCATTTCGGCGCAGAGTAACTATAAGTTTGATCCTGACAGTCGCGATTCATTGTTTGTCTTCGGTTCATACGAAGAAGATGAATTCAGTGGCTTTGCTTATCAAGCTACTGTCGCAACGGGTTATGGTGCTCGTTATCGTTACGACGAAGACATTTACGCTGATTACGAAATTGGTCCGGGTTATTCACGCACCAAACCTGTTCAGGTTGAAGGTGAACCACCGGTTGAATCCGATGGCTCAATGATTCTGCGTTTAGCCGGTAGCTTAAACTGGAAAATCAGTGAAAACTCGCGTTTCAGTGCTTTACTGTCGTCTGAAGTTGGTGAAGACAACACGAAGAGCAAAGCAGAACTTTCAGTGTCAGCGAACATTAACAGCGCGTTGGCTATGAAAGTGTCTCTGGGTGCGAATCACAACTCTCATGTTTCTGATGAGAGTATTGAGAAGCTCGATACAGAAACGGCCGTTACACTGGTTTATTCTTTCTAAGCAAATTAGCGGTACACTCCAGAAAACCTCAGAGCCGTGGCAATTGCCGCGGCTTTTTTCATGAAGCTGTCATAAAAACGTCTTAAGCTGTCGCAGTGATATTAACTGGGCTTATTTATGCGCGTTTCAACCTTTAGTCGTGTTTCTTCCTTTTCTTTGCTGGGCTTGTCGTTGGTGTTTTTGTCAGTGCTTATTTGGGCTAATAGTCAATTACAGCACTTTGAACATCAGCAGAATATTTACTCATCGATAAAAGAGAAACTGATGGTTGAAGTGGTAACCGAGCTCAGTGGTTACCTGCAGTCAGGTAATGCGCTGCTATTGAACCAAGCCGAAGCCTCGGTCAATGAAGTGAACGCCGAGCTCAATACACTGAACTTAGCCTCCACTTCGGTTATGCAGGAACAGCTGGATATTATCCGCAGCCGGATCTCTGATGATTACCGTGCCATAGGTAAGCTCTCTGGTCAGGAGGCTGCTTTACTGGTTAATGCTGAGCGGTCTTTATTTAATGAATTATCGCGTTTGTTTGATTACGTGCAAAAAGGCAGCAGCAATAATCCTGAGGCTGCCGAAAGTTATCAAAGTATCGGTAGCGACTTAGTGTTATTAATTGCGGATCTGGTGCATACGCGGGAACGTTTATCCAACGGTGAGGCCGAGGAGCAAGCACTGAATCAGGTGCTTAACGCCATGCAAAAAGAAATTGCCCGGCTGCAGCAGCTACCCGAGTTGGGTGTAAAGGAAGAATTGCCCGACCAGTCAATGATGCTGGTTGCCAGAGAGGCAAAAGAGCTTGGACCGAAAATTATTTCAGAAATGAACAGCTTAATTCAGCGTTACCCCAAAGAGTTGTCCTCAACGCTACAGCTTATAGAGTCGCGACGTGAAGCCTTTGCATCAATTTCCGATGACATTGCCAACATTCAGTCGCTGGCTGTAAAGGTAGAGCAGAGTCTCTTGAAAAACCAGCAAGCCAGCCTGATGCAGATAAAGCTGAGTCTTGTGGCTTTGGTGGCCGTGCTATTGGTGTTTGCAATTCTGAACTTTGTGTTACTCAAACGCATGGTTCTGACACCTCTGCGAAGCTTACGCGACGCCATGGAAACTTTATTGGTTAAGCAAGAACTCAATTATTTACCTAACGCCGATCGCGACACCGAGATGGCAGAGATTGCCCGGTTCTTTAACGGCATACTCGAACAGACTCAACGTAGCGACGAGGAAAAGTCTCAGCAAATGACGGTGGTCAATGAAGCATTGAAGCGGGTAATACAAGAGTTGCAGCAGATTGTGCAATCGTCTGCCGATACGCAGTCATCCGCATCGGTCACTATTCACGGTATTACTGAACTGAGCGAGTTAACCGAAGAGTTAAACCAGTGCACTAATACTCTGGAAAAGAATGCGCTCGATACCCAGGACTCAATGAAGCAGAGTCGCCAGCATATTCTGAAATTAAGAGACGCCTCAGAGCAAAATGAAAAAGCCATAGAAACAGCCAAGCGTTCCGCAGAAGAGCTGGACCATTCGGTAAAAGAGGTAAAAGACGCGCTGTCCATTATTTCGGGTATTGCCGACCAGACCAATTTACTGGCTTTAAACGCCGCCATTGAAGCTGCCAGAGCGGGTGAGCAGGGACGCGGTTTTGCAGTGGTGGCTGACGAAGTCCGGCAGTTGGCGCAGAAAACACAGTCCTCTCTTGGTGGCATTAACGACTCTCTGAACCAACTGACGGACGCATCGCTTTCCATTGAAAAAGGCTACCAGGACATTGCCGGGGCAAGTCATTCGCAGCAGCAATTCGTTGAGCGTTTGGTGGAAACTGCAAATGAGGTTTCTGCTCAGGCGCAGGCTTCAACCGAAGAAGCTAAAACCTCATTCCGGTTGGCAGAACAGCAGACAGACAAAGTTAACGGATTCTCAGTACAGTTACAGCAATTAGTCAATGAAATGGACAATGCACACCAGTTGTTAAGGCAAGTGGAGGCTGAAGTGGATACTCAGAGAACTGAAATAGAACGAGCGTTCAGCGCATGATGAATTAATCAAATCTTACGGTTCCCTTTACCTTTAGATTTCGCTAACATTCGCGGCAGCTAACATCGGCTGAAAAAAATCGGATAATGTTATGTCAGTGAACTCATTTCTTGGGGTATTTGCAAAGTCCCCTATCAAACCGATGATTGAGCACATGGACGAAGTGCACCGCTGCGCCTATGCGCTTAAAGATTTCTTTAAGGCGGTTTATTCGAAGGATTGGAAGAGCGCAGAAGTGGCTCGTGCAACCATCGTAAAACACGAATCAACCGCGGATGATATGAAACGTAAAATCCGTCTGAACCTCCCTAGTGGCTTATTTATGCCTGTAGAGCGTGCCGACTTGCTCGAGCTTGTCTCTCAGCAGGACAAAATTGCCAATAAAGCCAAAGACATCTCCGGTCTGGTTACGGGTCGTGAATTGATTATCCCGGAACCACTGGTTAAAGACTTTGATGCATACTTAAGCCGTTGTCTGGACGCAACCGATAAAGCGCGTGAAACCATCGGTGAATTTGACGATTTGCTGGAAACGGGCTTTAAAGGCCGTGAACGCGATCTTGTTGATGACTTTATTGCAGAACTTGATGCCATTGAAGCCGACACCGATCAACTTCAAATTAAACTACGTCAGGATCTACGCAAAATCGAACTCGATATGAACCCTGTGGATGCGATGTTCTTATACCGTATTCTCGACTGGGTTGGCGACTTAGCCGACCTGGCAGAGCGAGTCGGTGCACGTTTCGAACTAATGCTAGCGCGCGTCTAAGCGGAGTCTGATTTATGGATATTATTTCTAGCTATAGCCTCCTGCTTATCGGGATGGCAGCGGTTTTTGGTTTCTTTATGGCCTGGGGTATTGGGGCCAATGACGTTGCCAATGCTATGGGAACATCGGTTGGCTCTAAAGCACTGACAATAAAACAGGCAATTCTTATTGCCATGATTTTTGAGTTTGCAGGCGCTTACTTGGCCGGTGGTGAAGTTACCTCAACCATTCGAAAAGGCATCATCGATTCCGGCTACTTCGTTAATCAACCAGAACTGCTTGTGTTCGGTATGATTTCGGCGTTATTAGCCGCCGGCTTCTGGCTTTTAATTGCCTCTTATCTTGGCTGGCCGGTATCAACCACCCACTCAATTATTGGTGCTATCGTTGGCTTCTCAGCCGTTGGCGTCAGTATGGAATCGGTACAGTGGGCTAAAGTCGGGGGGGTAGTTGGAAGCTGGGTCGTCACTCCGGCTATATCCGGGTTCATTGCCTACTTAATCTTCATGAGCGCACAGAAGCTCATTTTTGACCGCTCTAATCCGTTAGCAATGGCTAAGCGCTATGTTCCTTATTATATGGGGTTAGCAGGCTTTGTGTTGTCGCTGGTCACCATTAAAAAAGGTCTTAAGCACGTTGGTCTTGATCTCGGCAGCCTTGAAGGTTACTTGTGGGCTCTGGGTATTGCTGCACTGGTCTTTGCTATTGGTAAAATGGCAATTGGTCGTCTTAAGTTTAACCCGTCAGACGACAAAGACATGCACTACACCAACGTGGAAAAAGTCTTTGCCATATTAATGGTGGTAACCGCCTGTGCGATGGCTTTCGCGCATGGCTCAAATGACGTGGCTAACGCTATTGGTCCTCTTGCTGCAGTGGTGAGTGTGGTAACCAGCGGTGGTGATATTGGCAGTAAAGCGACATTGGCCTGGTGGGTTCTGCCTTTAGGTGCGGTTGGTATTGTTGCTGGTCTGGCTATGCTGGGTAAACGTGTTATTGCCACCATTGGTAATGGTATTACGCACTTAACCCCCAGTCGTGGTTTTGCGGCGGAACTTGCTGCTGCGTCAACCGTGGTTCTTGCCTCAGGTACCGGGCTACCCATATCAACGACTCAAACGCTAGTCGGCGCGGTATTGGGTGTCGGCATGGCGCGCGGTATTGCCGCTCTGAATCTTGGTGTTGTTCGCAACATCGTTATTTCGTGGGTGGTTACCTTGCCGGCGGGTGCCATTATGTCGATTATTTTCTTCTACATTTTAAAAGCAATTTTCGGCGTAGCATAAACTTGCGATAAACGGGCAGCCTGCAACAGTGACAGGCTGCCTACTTTCCAGTAAAATCCGCGCTTCACTACATCTCGCAATTACAGCACGGATATGTCAGATACCAATCATTCTACTTTAAAAGTCAGTGACTTTTCATTTGAGCTACCCGATGAGCTTATTGCCCGCTATCCGCAGGAGCAACGTAGTGCCAGTAGGTTGCTCTCGGTAAAAGCCAGTGAAAACAGCATTGAGCATAAACACTTTAAAAATATTGTGGATGAGATAAACGCCGGTGACTTGTTGGTGTTTAATGACACCCGGGTTATTCCTGCGCGTTTGCTGGGCGAAAAAGTGTCCGGTGGTAAAGTCGAGGTTCTGGTCGAGCGACTACTGGATGACCATAGGGTGCTTGCGCATGTCCGTGCTAACCGCGCTCCCAAAGCGGGTGCTGAATTGCTGTTGGAAGGCCACGTAAAGATAACCATGCTGGCGCGCCACGACGCACTCTTTGAACTGAAGTTTGAACATGACAAGACGGTACTGGAACTGCTTGAGCAATACGGGCATATGCCTTTGCCGCCGTACATTGACCGTCCGGATGAAAGCTCTGATAAAGAGCGTTACCAAACCGTTTATAACCGCGAGCCGGGTGCTGTTGCTGCCCCTACCGCCGGTCTGCATTTTGACGACGAGATACTGCAACAGCTGCGCGATAAAGGCGTGAACTTTGCCTATGTGACTCTGCACGTAGGCGCCGGAACCTTCCAGCCGGTGCGTGTGGAAGACATTAACGACCATGTTATGCATAGCGAATACGCGAAAGTCAGTGCTGAAACCTGTAACGCCATTAAGCAGACCAAAGCCTCGGGTGGCCGGGTTATTGCTGTAGGCACAACTTCGGTTCGTTCGCTGGAATCGGCCGCTCAGGCATCAACTGATGAAAGCATAAAACCGTTTTTTGATGACACCGATATTTTTATTTATCCGGGTTATGAATTTAAAGTGGTCGATAGCATGATAACCAACTTTCACCTGCCCGAGTCCACGCTCATTATGCTGGTTTCGGCATTTGTTGGTCGTGATTTAATTATGAAGGCTTATAATGAAGCCATTAAAGAGCGCTATCGCTTTTTTAGCTACGGCGACGCCATGCTGTTACAGCGCTAAACTTAATACACTGAAGTGAATACTTATGACAATGAAATTTGAATTAGACAAAACCAGTGGTCGCGCGCGTCGTGGGCGCATGGTATTTGAACGTGGAACCGTAGAAACGCCAGCGTTTATGCCGGTAGGTACTCTGGGTACCGTAAAAGGTATGACACCAGAAGAGGTAAAAGACACCGGCGCACAAATCTGCCTGGGTAATACCTTTCACCTAATGCTGCGTCCGGGGACGCAAATTATCCAGCAGCATGGCGACTTGCACGACTTTATGAACTGGGACAAGCCTATTCTGACCGACTCCGGCGGTTTTCAGGTGTTCAGTCTGGGTGAGCTTCGTAAAATTACCGAAGAGGGCGTGACTTTCCGTTCGCCCATTAACGGTGAGAAAATACTGCTGACCCCGGAAAAGTCTATGCAGGTTCAACGCGAGCTGGGTTCAGATATTGTCATGATATTTGATGAATGCACGCCGTTTCCTGCCACGCAGGCAGAAGCACGCAGTTCAATGGAGCTTTCGTTGCGCTGGGCCGAACGCTCTAAACAAGAACACGGTGAGAGCAAAGCCGCGTTGTTCGGTATTATTCAGGGCGGCATGTACGAAGAGCTGCGCGATATTTCTCTGAAAGGTCTGACCGATATCGGGTTCGACGGTTACGCTATTGGTGGTTTGTCGGTAGGTGAGCCGAAAGAAGATATGATGCGCATTTTAGAGCACACTGCGCCGCAAATGCCCGAGCAAAAACCTCGCTATTTAATGGGTGTGGGCAAGCCGGAAGACTTAGTTGAAGCCGTGCGTCGCGGCATTGATATGTTCGACTGCGTTATGCCAACGCGTAACGCGCGTAATGGTCACTTATTTATTAGCACTGGCGTAGTAAAAATTCGTAATGCAGTGCACCGTACAGACACCTCTCCGCTGGATGAAAACTGCGACTGCTACACCTGCAAAAATTATTCGCGGGCGTATTTGCACCATTTGGATCGTACCAATGAGATGTTGGGGTCACGCCTGAATACCATTCATAACCTGCGCTTTTATCAAAAAGTAATGAGTGATATGCGCGACGCACTGGATGCCGGTACTTTTGATGACTATGTAAAAGAGTTTTACCGCTTAAGAGATCAATCCGTCCCGGCACTGGACTGAGACTTATCGATTTCATCATGTAATTGCTGGTAGCGATCGACACCCGGTTGGTGCTTGATCGCTGCCTCAGCTGAACTCAGTGCAGAAGCTTTCCAGCGTTCAACTAAATGTGGCTGTTCGCTATTAAGTTCAGCAAGACCTAAGTACATTTCTGCCCGCAAATAATGGGCTGCCGCTTTTTCTTCATACGTATCCGGATTACCCAGTTCATTAATTGCATTAAGCAGCATAGTGGTAAGCTGTGAGCGGGTAAAAATGTTGCCTGAGCTCAGCACAAAATGAGCGCGTTCGGAATGGTACTTCAATAGACCCGGGCTACTTGCTACGGCGTCGTCAAAATGGGTAAGTGCTAACTCAGCCTGCTCAGCCGCCTGTTGAAGCTGACCGCCGTTGGCAAGGTGTTGAGAATAATGAGCAAAGACAAGCGCATGTGCGTATTGGTTCTGTTCAATCGAGTAGCCGTCCAGCAAATGTCGGTTTGCCTGCTCCCGCAAAAAAATGAACAAGACAAAAATAATAACCAAAATGGCAGCACCACCAGCCCCCAGCCAGAAGAAGCGTTTTCTTAACTGATAGTGGCGGAGCCAGCCATCCAACTCCTGTTGAAGCTCGCGACAGTGCTGAAAACCTTCGTTCGGCTCAGCCGAGAGCGCTTTCTTTACGATGCGACTGAGTTCGGCAGGAAGCCGGTTACGGTGCGTTATCGGGTGTTGAAAAAACTGCTCCGGTTTCATGTTGGTCAGTAACGACAAAAGCAACGTGCCCAGTTGGTATATGTCTCGCTTAATTGTTGTGGGTGAACTCGGTGCCGCAATGCTCAAATCAACCAGAACCGCGGAATTATTGCTCTCGCCTTCAGCATTGTCTGCTGAGCGGATCATAATGTTCTGGGCGGTAATATCGTTGTGAGCGTAACCAGCCTCGTGCATACGACAAACCCCGTCAGTAAGAGATTTAACCACTTTGGCGGCGTCATAAACAGACAGGCAGCTGCGTTGCTTGCTTAAAGGTTTGCCTTCAATGTACTCAAGCACCATAAACAGTGAAGAGGAAGAAACTTCCGGTTCGCCAACATCAAACACGCGGCAAAGAGCAGGGTGGTCAACACTGGATAACAAACGCGCTTCATTTACCAGCCTGTGGCGGCTGACAATAGAGGGCGAGCGGGCAAACTTAATCGCAACCGTGCGTTTTAAACGCTGGTCGTAGGCTTTATAGACCAGGCCACTACCACCTTGTCCCAGCAATTTTATTGACTGGTAACGCGCTGGTATTGGATAGGGAAAATTGTTGTCCGGATGCACTTCAGCCAAACTCGTATCCTTACTACTTAAGCTCAAATCCAGTCTAACGATGACAAACACCAAACAACAGGTTTTGAGGAAGAGCTTACAGTGTATGCATTAAATGACGTCAATTGACATCAAATAAAAATAATTAGTCTGTGGCTTAAAAAACGTTAGATATAAGCTATGATGAGTTTCATAAAAATAATAAAGCAGGGGTTAACACTGATGCGGGAGAACAGCGATGTTTTGGCAAACAGTGGATTCAGGCAGTCCGTCGAAGTCCAGATTAAAGATAAGCAGAGCTATAAACGCTTAAATATGACGCTGGTGGGTCAACAGCATCCCAATTATCTTATTCTGGAACTTTCCAGGCAGTATTGCTGGCAAGATATCTTGCCAATGCTGGCTACAGAAAAGAATGTTGCAATAAAAACGGTCTCTCCAAAAGGTGAGCAAGTAACCGGTGTGGTCGACATTCTCCACATTACCCAATACCCACAAAAACTTCTGTTTGTGAGTTACCCCAGAAATGCCAGTGTGGAAATTCTGCGGTCGTCACCAAGGGTTGGCGTAAATTGCGATGCAAGACTCCAGCTGCAGCTAAAAGATAAACTCGGTGAGCCTCTTACCGGAAAAATTGTGGATATTTCTAATAAAGGTATCGCATTTAATTACTTTGGCACCTCGCCGGTTAATATCGAGGACAGCAGAGGCTTAGAAGCTGAAGTCAGAGTCAAAACAGACGACGAAACCATTTTGCTTCAGCAACTGATAACCCGAAGTATTAGGTCGGTCGGCCCACAGTTATGGCAACTCGGTTTGTCGTACAAAGAAAAACCAAATAATTTACAGGATTTAGTCAGCAAGCTTTTCCTGCACTCTACGCCAGTCCGCGAACTGCTTAGCGATAATGACCCTGGATGGGATGCTTCGGATAACACTTTACAAGGCGAATCTGAGTCGGTACAATTCAGCACCAATTGAACCCGTAGTGGTTAATTTTTAACCGAAACAGATAATTTACCCGAGGTGATTTTTTAATGCCAGTCGTTAAAGTGAAAGAAAACGAGCCGTTTGACGTAGCTTTGCGTCGCTTTAAGCGCTCTTGTGAAAAAGCAGGTGTTCTCTCTGAAGTTCGTCGTCGCGAGCACTATGAAAAGCCGACTTCAGAGCGTAAGCGCAAGAAAGCTGCTGCGGTAAAGCGTCACGCGAAAAAACTGTCTCGTGATAACGCTCGTCGTACTCGTCTTTACTAAGACCATACCTACGACAATTTGAGTGTTCACTTTTCCGTAAAGTGCTGAAAGCCGTGACTATATCGTCGCGGCTTTCGTGTTTCTGCTACTTTTTGTTTTCGCAACTTTCTTGTTTTCGCAACTTCGGTATTGAAACAATATGGCAGGCCTGATCCCCAAAAGCTTTATCCATGATTTGCTCGAACGAGCAGACATTGTTGAAATAGTTGATAGCCGCGTACCGTTGAAAAAGGCCGGTAGAAACCATCAGGCCTGTTGCCCGTTCCATAATGAGAAAACGCCGTCGTTTACCGTTAGCCAGGACAAGCAGTTTTACCATTGCTTTGGCTGTGGGGAGCACGGTAACGCTATTGATTTTCTAATGGAATTTGACGGTTTAAACTTCCCCGATGCGGTGGAAGAACTGGCCGGCATTATGGGAGTTGAGGTTCCGCGGGAACAACCGGAGAACCCTCAGTTAGCACAAAAGAAACAGCAACAGATGCAGGACGACTCGGAGCTTATGAGTAAAACAGCTCGTTTTTTCCAGCATCAGTTAAAGCACCATGAAAACTCAAGCCGAGTTATAGACTACTTAAAAGGTCGGGGTTTAAGCGGCGAAACGGTAAAACGTTTTCAAATTGGCTATGCACCCGACGCCTGGGACGGCCTGCTAAGCACATTTGGCAGCTCGGCCCCGCAACGCCAGCAGTTACTGGAATTAAAGCTTATTAACCGTAACGAGAAAGGCCGGCATTACGACTTTTTTCGTGACCGGGTCATGTTTCCTATTCATGACCGGCGTGGCCGGGTGGTGGGCTTTGGTGGTCGCATTATTGATGGCGACGGACCTAAGTACTTAAACTCTCCGGAAACCCGCCTGTTTCACAAAGGCAGTGAGTTATACGGTTACTGGCATATGCAACAGGCCGTAAGGAAACCAGAACAGGTTTGTATTGTCGAAGGCTATATGGACGTGGTGGCTTTGTCCGAAGCAGGAATTCACTACGCCGTTGCGTCTTTGGGTACGGCTACTACCAGTGAACAATTACAGCGTTTATTCCGTACTAGTGGCAGAATTGTTTGTTGTTACGACGGTGACCGCGCAGGCCGCGACGCCGCCTGGCGTGCATTAGAAAATGCCTTGCCACTGTTGCGCGACGGCCTGGATATGGCGTTTCTGTTCTTGCCGGAAGGCGAAGACCCAGATTCAGTTGTGCGCGAGCACGGTGCCGAAGCCTTTGAGCGTGAATTAAAAAAGGCGACACCATTCACTGAATATTTCTTCGAGCATTTACAGGCCGATATTGACGTTAGTAGCGACGCCGGACGCTCGCAATTACTGAATATTGCGAAACCCTTAATTGAGAAAGTGGCGAGTGAATATTATCGCGACACCTTAATGCAGCGTTTAGCAGAAAAGCTTCGCCGCGAAACGTCGCAACTGGAACGTCAGTTTGAAAAGCCGCAACGTCAGTCGAGACCAAAAGAAAGCGTAAAAATGACGCCGTTACGCAAAGCCATTGCTTTGTTACTGCAATACCCGCAACTGGCGCAATCGGTTCCGGTTCGTGAAGAACTGCGAGAGCTACAGGTTAGCGGCATTGATTTACTAATAGCTTTGCACAAGCAGTGTGCAGAACGCCAAATGACCACGGCGCAGGTGTTAGAAGGTTGGCGCGATACTGAGTATTACCAGCCTTTGCAGAAACTCGCGTTATGGCAACATCAGCTTGACGAAGACAACGTTGAGCAAGAATTTAACGATATATTTATTTATCTGATTGACCAATATTTTGAGCAGCGCGCGAACGCACTTTTAAAGAAAGAGCAGGAAGGCGCATTAACACGAGTTGAGCGTCAGGAATATCAGACGCTGATTCAGTATTTGAGTAAGGCAAGATAGTACATCTGGGTACGCCTTACGCTAGCTTCAAAATCAGTATTCTGATATACTATTTGGTCATTTTGGATACTCTACATTCACAGTCACAGGTGGAACGTCTGTATGCAGCAGAATCGGCAATCGCAACTTAAGGTCCTTATTGCGAAAGGCAAAGAACAAGGGTTTTTGACATTTGCTGAGGTCAATGACCATTTACCGCAGGAAATTGTTGATTCCGATCAGGTTGAAGACATTATTCGCATGATCAACGACATGGGTATTCGCGTGTTTGAAAGCGCACCCGATGCCGATGATCTGATGATGGCAGAAAGTGCTGCAGATGAAGACGCTGCCGAAGAAGCTGCGCAAGCATTAGCCTCTGTCGATGGCGAAATTGGCCGCACAACTGACCCAGTGCGCATGTACATGCGTGAAATGGGGACCGTTGAGCTACTGACTCGTGAAGGCGAAATTGACATTGCCAAGCGTATTGAAGAAGGCATTAACCAGGTTCAGTGCTCTGTTGCAGAATACCCGGAAGCCATTAACTTCTTGCTTGAGCAGTGGGACTCTTACGAAGCCGAAGAGCTGCGCTTAACCGACATTATTTCCGGATTCATCGACCCAGACGAAGTAGACGAAGCGCCTGTAGCCGCTACTAACGTTGGTTCTGAACTTCCAAGCGAAGAGCTGGAAAAAGATGACGACGATGATGACGAAGACGAGGAAGAAGCGGATACTGGTATTGATCCGGAATTTGCACGCAGCAAATTTAATGCACTGCGCGAACAATACGAAGCTACACGTCAGGCGATTGCTAAGCATGGCCGTGATGGTGCCGGTGCTCGTGTTGAAATCGATAAGTTAAGCGACTTATTCAAACAGTTCCGTCTGGTTCCTAAGCAATTTGACCGTTTGGTTAAAGACATGCGTGCCATGATGCAGCGTGTTCGTGTGCAGGAACGTATTATTATGAAGATAAGCGTTGAACAGGGCGAAATGCCTAAACGCAACTTCATGAAAGCTTTTGCTACCCATGAAAACAACATGGCCTGGGTTGATAAAGAAATTGACTCTGGTGCAAGCTACTCCGACACATTGAAAGAAGTGCGCGGCGAAATTGAACGCTGTGTAAACAAGCTGGTTGATGTTGAACGCGAAACTGGCTTAACCATTGGTAAAGTTAAAGAAATTAACCGTCGCATGTCCATTGGCGAAGCCAAAGCGCGCCGTGCGAAAAAAGAAATGGTTGAAGCTAACCTGCGTTTGGTTATCTCCATTGCGAAAAAATACACCAACCGCGGCTTACAGTTCCTGGACTTAATTCAGGAAGGTAACATTGGTTTGATGAAAGCCGTGGACAAATTCGAATACCGCCGTGGTTATAAGTTCTCAACTTATGCAACCTGGTGGATCCGTCAGGCAATTACCCGTTCAATTGCGGACCAGGCGCGTACTATTCGTATCCCGGTTCATATGATTGAAACCATCAATAAGCTGAACCGTATTTCTCGCCAAATGTTGCAGGAAATGGGCCGCGAGCCACTGCCGGAAGAACTGGCAGAGCGCATGATGATGCCGGAAGACAAAATTCGCAAAGTACTGAAAATAGCGAAAGAACCTATTTCAATGGAAACCCCAATTGGCGACGATGAAGATTCGCATCTGGGTGACTTTATTGAAGACAGCACGCTGGACTTGCCAATTGACTCGGCAACATCAGAAAGCCTGCGTAACTCGGTTCGCGATGTGCTTGGTGGTTTAACGGCACGTGAAGCGAAAGTATTGCGTATGCGCTTTGGTATTGATATGAATACCGACCATACTTTAGAAGAAGTGGGCAAGCAGTTTGATGTGACGCGTGAACGAATTCGTCAAATTGAAGCCAAAGCATTAAGAAAGCTTCGCCATCCAAGCCGCTCAGAGCAGCTTAAATCGTTCTTGGATGAGTAAGATATTCTCTGACAAAGGAGGCAGCATGGGTAACAACCGTGACAATTGGCCGAAACGTATTATTGACTCGCATTTACACATTTATGATGACGAGTTTCCGCTAATTGAAAACCAAGGTCATATCCCTGAGCCTTTTTACATTGATGACTATCGTAACCTGGTACGTGGCATGCCTATTGAAGGCGGAGTCATTGTGTCAGGTTCGTTCCAGGGTTTTGAACAGCGCTACCTGAAAGCCGCGCTGGAAAACCTGGGCAACAACTTTGTGGGTGTTACCCAGTTGCCGGGAACTGTTAGCGATGAAAAAATTCAGCAGTTGAAAGAGCACGGCATTCGCGGTGTGCGCGTTAACTTGAAGCGCGGTGTGCATCGTGATATTGAAGGTATTGTTGATTTTGGTAAGCGCATTTGGGACTTAGCCGGATGGCACCTGGAAATCTATGTTGACAGCCGCGAGCTGGACGACATGGTTCCTACTCTGCTTAAACTGCCGAAACTCAGTGTTGACCACCTAGGTATGGCGAAGTCGGGCTTGTCTCAGGTTCGTCGTTTAGCCGAAGGTGGCGTAAAAATTAAAGCCAGTGGTTTTGGTCGTACTGAAGTGAATATTGAAGAGGCCATTAAAACCCTGAATGAAACGAACCCGGACGCGTTGATGTTTGGTACCGATTTACCGGGCACACGCAGTAATCGTTCATTCGAGCCTTCAGATATCACCAATATTGTGAATGCTCTGGATAGCGAAGAGGCAGTTGATAAAGTCTTTTATCAAAATGCCCGCAGTTTTTACAATTTACCTTAAAAATAGAGAGTGAGGTAAGTGCAGTCTCTCTCATCTCACACTAAACATAACCGCCGTCTGGCTATTGCGTTAATTGCAGTGGCTGTCGGCGGTTTGCTAGTTGCGTTCTGGTTTTCTGCAGGCGAAACCCTGCAGCGCAATCAAAATGCCATGAGTCGCTCCTGCCAGAATGTGCAATTAGCGGTAAATAGCCTGTTCCCTGCTTCTGAATCACCGCAACAACAAGTAGCCAACCCCGACTTAATGCATCAGGCGCTCAGCGACGCTATAGCTGACACTAAGGGCGTTAAAGGTGGTTTCTGGCACACAGCCCAAGGCTTTATGGGCTTTGCATTCCCAACCAGCGGCAGTAGCGCCTCGGAAATTGGCATTAGTAATGACGATGTTCCTATTGTTCGTTCCGCAGTACAGCGCTCTTTAGAGCAGCAACGCGAGGTAGTTTCGGTACAGTCGAATGACCGTGTGGCAACCGTGGTCGCCGCCTGCCCCGAGACCAACCATTACAACCTGGGCATTTGGCTGAAAAAAGAAGTGCAGCTGGTACCGGCAGACTTCTCTATTATTGTCAGCGTACTCTTTGTTTTGCTGGCCATTATTGGTGGCATATTGGTGGTGTGCGAGTCGGTGTTTAACCGCAACTGGCACTCTGAACGTGACCGCATTGTGGTGCAGGCCGAAGACAGCTCTCAGGCCGTTACCGTTACCACCGAGATACCAGAAATTCAGCCATTATTGCTGTTGTTGTACCAGGCGCGTCAGAAAATTCAGGCCAAAGAGCGTGAGCTTAGCCAGCAGATGAACAAAGTTATTATGGCTAACCAGAAAACCCTGGTAGGGCGCATTGCGCGCTCAATGACAGCGCTGGTATTAGCCGATTTGGAAGACATGCAGCGCAAGCTCTCAAAAATGAGTGAAGACGACATTAAGGGCAAGGTTTCGCAGCTAACCGAACTGTTTAATTCGTTTGAGAAAGTTACCTCAGAAATGGGCAATGGCAAAGCCGTGTCACTGGATGTAGAAGACTTTCTGCAGAACCTGGCCGACTACCACGAAGGCCATAGTAACGAAAAAGATATTACGCTAACCGCCATAGCAGAAAAAGGGCTGAAGCTAGAGGCTGACCCCTTACTTGTGCGTTTTGCAATGGACTATTTAATACGCCATATAATGAGCTTTGTGCCGGTAAATTCCGAAATTATGTTGCAGGCAACTGCTGAAGAAAACTTTATAAAAATTGCCGTTAGCGACGAAAGCACGGGTATAGAAGAGAAAAACAAGCATTTACTTTTCCACGCCGACGAGCTGGCACCAACCCAGTATGGCATAGGGCTTAAGGTAGTGCGGGACACACTGCACAGCCAGGGTGGCGACATCAGTTATGAAAAAGTTGATAAAACTTCACGATTTAACGTGCTGATACCCATGACAAAAGCCTAAAAAGTTCGTATAATTTGCGCCGCTTCACAGCTTCCAATCAAAAATGGCCCCTTAGCTCAGTGGTTAGAGCACCCGACTCATAATCGGTTGGTCCCCAGTTCAAATCTGGGAGGGGCCACCATTTTTAAAGGATTTTAGCCGAAGTTTTTACTAACTTTAATCCTTTCTCATGTAGCATGTCGCTTATGTGTCGCTAATGATGTGAGTTTGGAGCTTCAAGAAGTGTTTTTTCGATTTCTGGCGTGTTAAACCAGTTAGTAGAAATAAATCCCATCAATTCCTTTAATTGTTTCTCAAGAGCAATAGCGGAGGCTAAATCTTCTACCTGAGATACTATGCCTAGCTCTCTAGAAGATTTTTCAATAAAGTTTTGATATGACTCTTTGTCCAGCTCTTCTTTGTCTGCGCTGGAAGAGAACTTTTCTAGCTCTTTTCTGAATTCTGCAACAAGCTTTTTCAAAGTAGTAGGGCTATTATAATCTGTATTACCTTTTGGTGAGCCTATTAGCCTTTTAAGAAGTTGGCGATGGTTAACTTTTGATAAAGAGGGCTCCAGATTTTGAAGTTCTCCGTTTTCTAAACAAGAATCCAGGTAGTTTTTTAGGGCGTCCGATTCTTGTTGAAACACGCTATAGATGAAAGATTGCCGCTGAAGATTTGCTTGATGAACTGTTCCCCAGATCGTGAGTATACCGAGTGTGGAAAATGCAAACTTTATGGGAAGCTCGAATATTGAATAGAAGACCCTAAGCCCTCCGTTTCCAAAGTTCCAACATAGCCCACTATCAGGGTATTCTATATAGAAAAGAAACGAACTCGCTATTATTATCGTAAGAAATAGTGACTTAAACATAAGGGGTTATAAGGTTTAACCTATTCCTTGCGTTAGTAGCATCTTCGGGATAACTCCTTCTGAGAATACCTAGCTCGTGGCTTATACGGTTCCAATCCTTCGCAAACCATTTTCTTTGCTGATGTATTTGGTGTTTACTTTCTAGCTTACTTAATCGCCTAAAAATTGAGTTTCTAAAACGATTTGATGGTAAAGGAGGGGCAGAAGTAAGCTTTGATTTTAACTTCTTATGAGCAGGGTGATTAACTCTTTTTAAAATACTTAAAAGGCCATACGCTCGGTGGTATTTTTTATAATAACGATGCGTAGTTCTTCTATTGTCAGTTTTTGATAAGTCACTCACTTGATGAACTAAACGCCTTATCTCTTGATATTTCAGTTTTGATACTTTTGGGGAGTTTCCAGTTACAACTATCCCATGGACCTCTAGGGGCTTAGGCCCTAAAATATCAACTTTACTCTTTGTTTCATTTATCTGGAAACCAGAGTTAACTATCATTTGCTCAACTCTCTGGTAAAGAGTGTCAATTGAAAAGTTTTTTTGAGGACTTGAGATAATTATATCGTCTAAAAGGCGAGAGTATCTAGCACCGCACTCATTAGCTGCTTTAGCTATTCTTTTTTCTTGGGTACCAAACATCAAGTTTGCTAAGTAACTGCTAGTAGGTGCTCCCTGCGGTACACGGCCTTGGAATGTGCATAGTTCCGTTAATAGTTCTGCAACATCATCCGGAAAGTTAAAGAATCCTGAAAAAATTTTTTCAACTTTTTCATCTGTGATGTGGTCAAAGAAATCTTTGATATCAATAGTTGCTATTATTGCTGAGGGGCAATGGGATTCTGCACATAAAAGGTAGTCTCTGGGGAGGTCGGGATCAGAAATTGATCCAAACAAGTAAGAAGCAAACTCAACTTCTGAGAATATCCGGTTATTAATCTTGTTTTGAATTTTTTTTAATTCTCGATCTACTGAGTAAACGGTGCGCGATTTACCATTTTTTTTAGGGATTATCTTCTTTTGATAAAGCTTAGCTTTATTCTCAATTAGGGAACCGAGTTCTTCGAGGGAACTGTCGAGCGCCGCTGCTAAATTAGCGGGGTTACCTATGACATTTATTGGTTTGTAGGTTGAGATTTTCATTATTATAAAACTACGCCCATCACCTCTCTAGAGGGAAGTTTAGCCTTTTATCTCTGCCTTAGGTATTTAAGTTCAAGTAAAATTTTTCGGCAAACATGATGGGCGTAATTATTGGAGCAACTGAAGCCAGATCTTACATTTCGGCAGCTAGCCCCCTAAAAGGTCTTTTCAGACCGACGTTTGAAACAAAAGCGCCAACCTTGAACCGTTTAATACCTAATTCTGAGAACAGAGCGATACGCCCTTAAATTCAACATTAACATTTTTTTACAATAATTCAACTTTTTAGTACAGTTATTCCCAGTACTCCAAGTGGAGCGGGTTAACCCGCTCCTTTAGGTAAAGGCCGCCAAACATGATGACGGGTTTTTAGCCGTTGATCGCCAGCTTTCACTCCAATTAGTTTTTTCCGAATGTCTCCATCATAGCGGGTGGTTGATATTTCGCCCGTGTCGGTATCAAACTTCACTTCGTAGTCCAGTTTTAGCTTGTGGTCTTTACGTGGTGTGTCGATATTGCCCATTGCTCTGTTGTATTCCGCCCAGTTTCCGGTATCGGCTGCGGCTCCTGCAGCCTCAAAAGGTGAATCAGGGGCTTGTTCATGCCTCGCACGCCTTAGCTCCCTATAAACGGACGCAGAAGCTCCGCCTTGCTGTTGAAACTGTCGAATAGACCAACATGAAGCCCATGCTTCAACATGCCTTACAGTCGTTTTAATGGGCTCGTCATAGCTGCCTGTTTCTAGCTCCACTCCATCTATATTTTTTGAGACATACTTTGCAAGGTATCCCGTAGCCCGACCTTTTGTCTTATCGATGACTTTAATATCGTAACGGTTTTCAGCCGCGCCTTTTTCGTCTCCGTCTTCCATTAGAGCATAGTGCGCAATTATCTCTGAAAAACGCTTAATATCTGTTGGACGGATAAAAACAAGAATGTGCCAATGCGGGGTTCCGTCATGTTGAGGCTCAGTAACCCGAATACCGAACATAGTAATTTTGTCCCGTTTCAATTGAGCTCTTATTTTGCGCCAAATAGAATTCAGATATTCCTGAGACTCTCGTGGCGTATAGCCGCCCCAGTTAGGGTTTGGCTTACCTGATTTTGAATAGTTATTGTGATATTTAGAAGGGCAGGTGATAGTTACGAAAACACCTTGATATCCATCTTCATCAGCCATTTTCTCAAAACCACTGGCTCGGGTCATTAAGTCGGCGCGTCTGTTTACGGGGTTAGCGATTGTTGACTGGCTAATCTCGAATAAGCTCAGTACTTCTCCTTCCTCGTTTACGACATATTTGTCCTTGAGAAACTTCTCATTTCTCAATTTATCAAGCTCGCGATCTTTTACGGTCGGATTACTACAATAAATATCCTTGCCTTTGGAGACTCGCCCGAGAGTTATCGCCGTATACTCTCTTGCTTGTTTAAGGCTTTTTCTTATACGGCGAGCCCACCATTCAGGGCATTGTAATCTTTGTATACAGCCTTCTAATGTTTGCTGACCGTCAGGTTCAGGCGGTTCAACATTCAATTCTTTTGTATACGAAGACATAATCTTATACAGGGATTTCCGTTCCTTCTCTTTGTCTATATACGGGGATTTCGTTCTCGATTTTCCCGTATAGGTATAAGGGAATTCATTAGCGAGCTTAGAAAAGCTCCTTGATTGGTAGGTTGCCCATTTACGTATATCGATAGAATAGAAATTTATGTTTTCAACGAAGGTCGGAACCTTTGAGAAAATCGACTTTTTCAGTTTACGTATAAACAGGTTTTGTTCCCGTATAGTTGGTTTTTCAAAATAGGCTTTAAGAATGTGAAAACTATGCTCCAAAGGAAGCACAACAACATGATCCATCAGGAACTTAACGCTACCCGCGTCAACTTGGTCAATAAACGGTTTTAGCTCAGGATAACTTTCTTGGTAATACTGTTTTTCAGCTTTATTCAACATGAGACACCTCGGAAAGCTCAAGAACCAAATACCAGACACCGCAGATATGGCGATAAGTTGGGGTGACGACGCCTAATTGCCGTAAATGGAAAAGGTCATCAGAGGTAACTTTTAGCTCGTCATCATCGGTTATCATCCGCCCCATAGCGGGGAAAAGATCGACGATTATGTGAATTGGTTTCCCTGAATACAGGTGTTCAATGATTTGTTTTTGGTTTGCACTTAACTCAGCCATGGTTCACCTCATGGTCAGTTAAGTTTGAAGCCTTATAGAAGCTTTCTAGCCAAGCGTCTAAGTCTTCTTTCAGGTAACGGATTGTGCGACCAATTTTTATAAATGGCGGTGCAGGCTTACGCTTGCCTAGCTGACCATCCATACGTGATTGACGCAGATAAGAACGGCTCATCCCGATATACTCGGATGCCTCGATTTCAGAAAATGCACGTTTCGCAACGTTCATGAGATTTACCTCAGTAGTTAAGAGTTCACTGAGATGCTAGATCGTGTTTTTCGGCAGAGAGGGAATACGAGATTTTGAGATGATATAGGAGATTTTCACCCTAATTTTCTTAGTTTTGTTAGCCGGTCCTCAAGGGTCTTGAATTTATTTCTTCTGTTCTTACCTGAACTATCTTCCCAATATAAGTAAATATCAGTTATCTCGGTTATAGTGTCTGCAACGTTAAGCTCTTGTCCTTCTGAGTAGAAGTCTTCCTCAATGAGATTAAATATTGCTTTAGCCGATTTATCCTCACTGGCTTCCATCACTCTGTATAGAACTTGGTGCAAGCGTGTGGGTTTTAAGTTCACTGATTCTAGCTTCTTATTTAGCTCCCAACGGTCTTTTCCTTCAGGGTCTTGGTGTGAACTCTCTGTGGGCTGAACTAACTCTTTTAATCGAGCTAAGTCGATTAGCAAATCTAACTTGTGTATTTCGATTTCACGCATATTCAAGGCTGATTTTGTCCCTCTCTTAGCGTTCTTGAATACCTGGGAGGCCTTTGATAAAAACTCTGTAAATTCGTTATCACCTTGTCCTGAGCCTACCGCTCTGTCCAATTGGTTTACGACAGGTTCGTGAGCTGTTGGGTTGAACAGGGCATGTAGCAACTCAGGTTTTTGAGGTCTATCTAGTGGCTCCCATTTTTCGATATAGGATATCCCACTATGTCAGCCTAGTTGTCCAGTTGGCAATTTCGCCATTAATTAATAAACAGTGGGCGGCATAGGTTCATGTATGCCACGTTATTCCGAAG
>NZ_SNZY01000013.1:0-43322 GCF_004364275.1 Idiomarina sp. H2 | reverse complement strand
CTTTCGAAGCAGGGAGGCGTATTCTACACGTCCCTTTCGTTTCGTCAACCCATTTTTTTCAGCTTTTTCAGCCCGGTTAAAACAAAACGCCGTTGACCGAATTCCTTGCGGATAACTCATGACAACGGCGGCGAATTATAGTGATCTCTCTGGGTCTTGCAAGATCTTTTTAAAACCTTTTTGATCGTTTGCTCAGAACTTCACCAGTTTGTTGTTTTAATCTTCTTTCTTAGCCTTTTCTGCTTCTTTTTTAGTCTCTTTATTGTCATTAAAGTCGGCGTCATCGTCGTCGTCATCACCGACAACATGACCCAACTTCAACTTCTTCACATTCTTGATGGTTAATACCGGGCCCGATAAGGCATATAAAAAGAAGATGGAGAACAGCACTAAAGATGGTTGCGTCGCCACAATAACGAAAACCAAAACAATAACCAGAATAACGAGGAAAGAAACTTTGCCTTTCCAGTCTACGTCTTTAAAAGAGTGGTATCGGAAATTCGTAACCATTAGTAGCCCGGCACAAATAGTAATAACGGCAGCAAAGCCAGCCATGTCACTACCTTCAACACCGTATTCAGAGCCCACCCAGACTAAGCCTGCAACAATAGCTGCGGCACTGGGTATAGCCAGACCCTGAAAGAAGTTTTTATCAGAGGAGCCAAGGTTAGTATTAAACCGCGCCAGCCGTAATGCACCACCAGCCACAAAAATAAAGGCTGCTAACCAACCTATTTTTCCGAGATCAGCCAAGGCATAGTTATACATGACCAAGGCCGGTGCCATACCAAAGGAGACGATATCGGCCATACTGTCGAATTCGGCCCCGAAGTCACTTTCGGTATTGGTCATTCTTGCAACCCGGCCGTCCAGCCCATCAAAAACCATTGCAATAAAAATTGCGACTGCCGCTTCAATAAAGCGATCGTTCATTGACGCGACTATTGCATAAAAGCCTGAAAACAAGCCTGCAGTCGTAAACAAGTTTGGCAGTAAATAGATACCGCGGCTCTTACCATTGCTATTTGAGCTGTCATTACTCATGTATAAAACACTCTTTAGTCACTAAATAGAAAGTAGTCAGGTTATCACATTAGGGCTTCGAACAGGAAATGCCCGAAGCCCTGTGTGGTTATTGCGTGATCACTAACCGCTCATTTTCAACACTTACTTTGATCGGTTTAGCAGGCTCAAGTTCCCCTGACAAGATTTTTTGCGCTAAAGGATTCTCCAACTCGTGTTGAATAGCACGTTTCAGAGGCCGCGCGCCAAATACCGGATCAAATCCCGTTCTTGCCAGATGAGATAAAGCCTTATCATCCAGTTCTAACTGATAGTCTTTGTCTTCCAAACGCTTATAAAGGAGCTGCAACTGGAACTGCGCAATAGATCTAATTTCACTTTCCCCAAGAGGATGAAAGACAACCGTTTCGTCCACACGGTTAATGAACTCAGGACGGAAATGATGCGCCAGCACTTCCATAACCTCGGCCTTCATCTGCTCATAAGTATGCTCTTTGGCATGCTCCTGAATTAAATCAGAACCCAGGTTAGAGGTCATGATAATAACGGTATTTTTGAAATCGACCGTACGTCCCTGACCATCGGTTAAGCGGCCATCGTCCAATACCTGTAATAAGATATTAAAGACATCGGGGTGAGCCTTCTCAATTTCGTCGAGCAAAATTACCGAATACGGTTTACGCCGCACAGCCTCTGTTAAGTAGCCACCTTCTTCGTAGCCAACATAGCCAGGAGGCGCACCAACCAGACGGGCAACCGAATGCTTCTCCATAAACTCGGACATATCAATACGCACCATTGCATGGTCTGTATCAAACATAAAATTCGCCAAGGCTTTAGAGAGCTCAGTTTTACCCACACCGGTTGGACCAAGGAACAAGAATGAACCAATAGGACGGTTTGGATCACCAAGTCCTGCCCGTGAGCGACGAATAGCATTGGAAACCGCATCTACGGCCTCGTTTTGACCCACTACACGACTGTGGATTTGCTCTTCCATATGTAACAGCTTTTCACGCTCGCCTTCGAGCATTCTGTTAACCGGAATACCCGTCCACCGTGACAATACGTCAGCAATTTCTTCTTCAGTAACCCGGTTTTTCAGCAAACTCATATCCTGCATTTCGGCTTGCAAGGCTAAATCCAGTTGTCGCTCCAGTTCAGGAATCCGGCCATACTGAAGTTCTGACATCCGGTTTAAGTCACCGGCACGGCGGGCAATATCCATATCCGTGCGAGCCTGCTCTAGTTGCGCTTTAATATGTTGAGTACCTTGTACTGCCGCTTTTTCTGTATTCCAGACTTCTTCCAGTTCTTCATATTTACGTTCCTGCTCGTCTAGCTCGTCGTGCAGAATTTCCAAACGTTTTTTGCTGGCATCATCTTTTTCTTTCTGCAACGCCTGACGTTCAAGTTTTAACTGAATAATTCGACGCTCCAGACGATCCAAATCCTCCGGCTTAGAGTCAATTTGCATACGAATACTTGATGCTGCCTCGTCAATTAAGTCGATGGCTTTATCCGGCAGTTTTCGATCACTGATATAACGGTGCGATAAAGACGCCGCGGCCACAATAGCCGGATCGGTAATTTCCACCGAATGGTGCAGTTCGTAGCGCTCTTTCAAACCACGCAAAATAGCAATAGTGTCTTCCACGTTCGGTTCTTCCACCAGAACTTTCTGGAAGCGTCGTTCCAGCGCCGCATCTTTCTCAATATACTGACGATATTCATCCAATGTAGTAGCGCCTACACAGTGCAGCTCGCCGCGAGCCAGGGCTGGCTTCAACATGTTGCCGGCATCCATCGCACCGTCCGCTTTACCAGCACCGACCATGGTGTGCATTTCGTCAATAAACAAAATGATGCGACCTTCTTCTTTAGAAAGCTCAGTCAATACAGCTTTGAGTCGTTCTTCAAACTCGCCGCGGAATTTAGCTCCCGCTAATAAAGCCCCTAAATCCAGAGACAATACTCGTTTATGCTTTAAACCCTCAGGCACTTCGCCGTTAACAATACGCTGAGCTAACCCTTCAACAATGGCGGTTTTACCGACACCGGGGTCACCAATAAGTACCGGGTTGTTTTTAGTACGGCGCTGCAATACCTGAATAGTCCGGCGAATTTCTTCATCACGGCCAATAACAGGATCAAGCTTGCCCTGCTCCGCACGTTCAGTTAAATCAATGGTGTACTTGTCCAGCGCCTGGCGTTTGTCTTCGGCATTAGGGTCATCCACTTTTTCGCCATCACGAATGTCGTTAATGGCTTTTTCCAGCGCATCACGTTTTATGCCCTGCTGACGGAAAATATCGCCCAGCTTGCCTTTGTCTTCTGCCGCAGCCAGCAAAAACAGTTCAGACGAGATATAAGAATCATTTCTTTTTTGCGCGTATTTATCGCACAGGTTTAAAAGTTGAGCGGTGTTCTGCGATAGCTGAACGTCGCCGCCGGTACCCTCAACCTGAGGTAAGGCATCCAGGGCTTTCGACAAGTTCGCTCTGAACTGGGGAATGTCCACACCCAGCATGGTAAATAAAGGGCGCACTGAGCCACCGTTTTGATCCAACAGTGCCTGCATTAAATGGACGGGTTCTATGAATTGATGGTCACGTCCCAGAGCAATTGACTGAGCATCGGCAATTGCCATCTGAAACTTACTGGTAAATTTATCGTGTCGCATCGGTACTTCCTCACTTAATTCTTTCGTTAGGTTAAATGTGGGTACTTTTTGCGCATTTTCAAGTGGCTAAAATTAATTTCGCCAAATAATTGACGCAAATCTAGCTGCAGCTTTCTCCTTGCGCCACGAGTACCAGCTTCGGTTATTACGAACCGTACATTCGCAGCTTTTGGTTATATCCTCAATGCCCGCGCGCAAACACTCGTCCGCTGCAATTGAGGCTAAATCGGCTAACCATTTATCGGAGTGAGAAATAAAATATTCCGCATTAGATGAATGACGTGCAACGAACACATCTCTTACGTCATCACCTACTTCAAAAGCCGAAGCGCCGATAGACGGTCCTATCCAAATGCGAATGTTAGCCGCAGGGCTTTTAAAGCTTGCCAGAGCATTTTGTAATACCTCGCTGGCTAAACCTCGCCAACCTGCGTGCACTGCTGCAATTTCCTTTCCGTCGTCCGAACAACAAAGAATAGGCAAACAGTCTGCGGTTAAAACCGCACAGACACTCTGGGGCTCGTCGCTATAGACAGCATCAGCAACAGCGGACATAAAAGGCCAGCGCAAAACCCTATTGGTATGTTGTTGCTGTAGCCAGGTAACCGCGGCCGGTAATTTGAGTGAACGCTGCAATTGTCGGCGACGCAGAAGAACCGCAGCGGGGTCATCTCCGACATGCGCGGCCAGGTTTCCAAAAGCTCTGGTGGTCACTGCCGCGTGAACATTCGACGGCAGCTCCCAGTCAGGAACTATAATGCCGTCATGCTGACTTGAAACGTTCATGATCAACGCGCAGTTCTTCAATTAAATATTGAAAATCGGTTGGCCGTGGAACATTAAACTCCAGCCAGTCGCCGGTAATGGGATGATGTAAGCCCAACGATGCCGCATGCAGCGCCTGGCGGTTAAACCCTCGCAACGTCTGCAATAAACGATCTTCAGCCTGTTTGGGCGGACGCGGTCGGCCGCCGTAGGTCAAGTCACCGACTAAGGGGTGGCGAATATGCGCCATATGCACGCGAATCTGGTGAGTTCGGCCGGACTCTAAACGCAGACGAAGTAATGTATGCGCACGGTAGCGATCTAACACACGATAATGCGTGACTGCCGGTTTCCCCGACTGCACCACCGCCATATGCGTACGTTTTGTCGGATGACGACCGATAGGTTGGTCAACCATGCCGCCGGCTGTCATCACACCATTACACACTGCTTCATATTCGCGAGTAATATCGCGATCCTGCATCATTGAGACTAGCTGCGTCTGTGCGGGCACATTACGCGCAACAACCATCAGTCCTGTTGTGTCTTTATCTAAACGGTGAATAATACCCGCCCGCGGCACTAAACCGAGCTGCGGATCGTAATGCAACAAACCGTTTAACAAGGTTCTGTCAGGCGCTCCTGCTCCGGGATGGACAACTAAGCCCGCAGGCTTATTAATAACCAGAATATCGTCATCTTCATAAACAATATCCAGTTCCACCGGCTGTGCTGCGTGCCGCTCTTCCCCTTCAATTTCTGCGTCCACTGCAACTAAAGCACCGGCGACCACTTTTTCTCGCGGTTTTTCGATGACTTTTGTATCAATGGTCACTTTTCCATCAGTTATCCAGCTTTTTAAGCGAGACCTTGAGTAGTCAGGGAACAACTCTGCAAGTGCCTGGTCTAATCTTTTTCCAGCCAGAGACTCGGTAACAATGGCTTCTAATTCAATGCTTTTGTTCATATATTGGGTTTCGACTGTCAAAGCCTTTACGGCTGCGTTAGAATGCAAGAATATGCTAGTGTAACGGTTTGCCGGTGCAGCGCCAAAAAAATAAAGGGAATCCTTCATAATATGTTAAGTAATAAGTTAAGCCGAAGCCTCGTTTTCTCATCGGTTCTGGGATTAATGTTAGCGGGCTGCTCAAGCCAATCAGATGAAGAACAAGTGTCGAAAACACAAATAGAATATCTGTATGACCAGGCTCAGGAGAGTATGGCTAATGGTAATTTGAATTTGGCGCAGGAACAATTGTCCAGCCTGAACAAGCGTTACCCTTTTGGTCCTTTTGCTCATCAAATTCAGCTAGACCTTATTTATCTGCATTACAAACTCGATAATACAGACGAAGCCTTAGCCGCAATCGATCGCTTCATCAGCCTGAACCCAAATCATAAAGATGTCGATTACGCACTCTATATGCGCGGGTTGGTTAATCAGCGTGCTGAGCACAATGCCATACATAATCTGGCTGGCGTTGACCGCTCTGACCGTGACTCGTCTATGGCCGAGGCGGCATTTAAAGATTTTGCTGAGTTAGTTCGCAAGTACCCTAAAAGCGAATATGCAGCAGATGCGAAAAAACGTTTAATTGCATTGAAAAGTCGTTTGGCTAAAAAAGAACTGGCTATCGCTCAATATTATATGGAGCGTCAGGCTTACTTAGCAGCAGCTAACCGTGGTCGGTATGTATTAGAGCATTTTTCAGACACACCGGAAGTCGAAAATGCCTTAGCTATAATGGTAGAAAGTTATGATCAGCTGGAGCTGCCTGAATTGCGTGAAGACGCAATGAAGGTGCTGAGAGCAAACTTTCCTGAGAATCAGTTAGTCTCAGCCCGCTAGGTTCTTACAAAGAATGACGCGGTAGCTTATACCGCGTCTTCGTTTTCCTCTCCGGTACGAATACGAATAACACGTTCAATCTCAGTGATAAAAATTTTCCCATCACCAATTTTTCCGGTTTGAGCGGTTTCCATAATGGCTTCAATACAACGCTCAACTTCACTATCCGCAACCACAACTTCCAGTTTTACTTTTGGTAGAAAATCGACCATGTACTCCGCGCCACGATAAAGTTCGGTATGGCCTTTCTGACGACCAAAGCCTTTTACCTCTGACACAGTCATACCGGCAATGCCGACTTCAGACAGCGCTTCGCGCACGTCGTCCAACTTAAACGGCTTAATAATGGCTTCAACTTTTTTCATCAGTATTTGTCCTATTGACCTTGTCGCTGTAATTCATGGCGATAGTGACTGGTAATAGGGTAACGACGATCTTTACCAAAGTTACGAGGTGTCACTTTAGGCCCAACTGCAGATTGGCGACGCTTGTATTCATTTAGATCAACCAGGCGAACCACCCGGCGCACGTCTTCCTCTGCAAATCCGGCCGCGATAATATCGGTTACCGACCAGTCTCTCTCTACATACAATGCCAGAATGCGATCTAAATCGCTATAGTCTGGTAGCGAATCAGAATCCACTTGATCGGGTGCGAGTTCAGCAGAAGGCGGTCTGTCTATAACCCTTTGAGGTATGCAGGCACCCCGAGTATTACGAAACTCAGCCAATTGATAAACCAGCAACTTAGGAATGTCTTTAATAGGCGCAAAACCGCCACACATATCACCATATAAGGTTGCATAACCCACCGCCATTTCACTTTTGTTGCCAGTAGCCAACACCAGCGAACCGGTTTTATTGGATAAAGCCATAAGCAATACGCCTCGGCAGCGGGACTGCAAATTTTCTTCGGTGGTATCGGTTTCGGTCTCTCCGAATAACGGTCCCAGCTGGGTCATAAACTCATTAAACATGGGCTCAATTGGCACAACGTCGTAGCGAACACCTAAGGTATCAGCTTGCTTCTCTGCATCTTCCAGACTCATATCTGAAGTATAACGAAACGGCATCATAACAGCATGAACCTTATCGGCACCCAGAGCGTCACTTGCTATTGCCAAAGTTAATGCGGAATCGATTCCACCTGACAAGCCTAATGCCACACCAGAAAAACCATTCTTGGTCACATAGTCACGCACCGCCAACACCAGAGCGTCGTATACATGAGCCAAGTCGTTTTGTTCAGCCTTAGGCTCAAAACCGACACAACGAATACTTTTGTCTTCGTAAGTTACGGTTGCCGTGGTCATTTCACAGTGCGGTAGCTCGGCAACCAGCTCACCTTCTGCATCCAAAACCAGTGAATGGCCATCAAACACCAGCTCATCCTGCGCACCACAATTATTCAAATACAAAATGGGTTTACCGGCTTCTGCCACACGCTGTTTCAACACACCTAAGCGCTGTTCGTGTTTGTTTAACTCGTACGGAGAAGCATTAATTGAAAGCACCAGATCAATGTCATCATCCAATAATTGTTGTAAGGGTTGCGGATGCCACAAGTCTTCACAAATTTGTAATCCAATGCGCACGCCCTGCCATTCAAACACCTGACTCTGATGGCCCGGAATAAAGTAACGTTGTTCATCAAAAACACCGTAATTGGGCAGGCGCTGTTTAAAGTAGCGGTGCAGGCATTCTCCCCGGTGTAGCACGGACATAGCGTTGAACAACTCTCCGCCAACGGCCTGCGGATGGCCGACAATAACCACACAATCTGAAGCCGCTGCGCTGATTTGTTCTACCGCATTATCCACTGCCTGATGTAGGTCATCGCGGAATAATAAGTCTTCCGGCGGATAACCGGTAATAGCCAGCTCAGGGAACACAATGATATCGTGTTGCTCGCCCTGCTCACGCAGCGTTTTTAAAATTAGGGCGGTGTTGTTGTGAATGGCACCAACTGTAAAGTCCAGCTGTGCCAGGCACAAAGAAAGTTTAGCCATAACTGCTTAGTCCAAATTTGCCACTGCCGATATCGGCACGAATGGTGGCGAATGATATAGCAGCCGGTCTTAACGCGCAAATTATGCGAGTCTAATGTCGTTGTAATCAGGTCAGTTAGTAACGTAAATCGTCCGGAATATCTTTATCCATAGGAGGTTTCTTCGGACGTTTCGCCTGTCCTTTTTTAAACATTCGTAACTGATATACGTAAGCAAGGATCTGTGCCACGGCCACAAACAGACCTTTTGGAATTTCTTTTTCCAGTTCAGTGGTATGATAAATTGAACGGGCAAGTCCCGGCGAAGCCACCAGCGGAATTTCATACTCAAGGGCAATTTCACGAATTTTTGCCGCCGTTTCATCGGTTCCTTTTGCAAGAAGAACCGGAGCCTGTACGCCGCCGTCGTCATATTTTAAAGCGACAGCATAGTGGGTAGGGTTAGTTACAACAACGTCGGCCTTAGGCACTTCCTGCATCATTCGGCGATTTGCCATTTCCATTTGTAAGCGACGAATACGCCCTTTAACTTCCGGACTCCCTTCCGAGTCTTTGTGTTCGTCTTTGATTTCCTGCTTACTCATTTTTAAGTCTTTATTGTGTTTCCATACCTGGAAGGGAGCATCAATAACAACAATCAGGAATATCGATAAACACAATAACAGGAACATCCATAACAAGGTATCCAGCGCATTGCCAATCATGGTAGGCATTTGTCCCATGGACATCTGAAGAATATCGACAAACTGCCACTTCAACAGAAAATAGGCCGAAACGGCTACCACCATGAACTTCGCAATGGCTTTTATCAGTTCCACCAAAGCCTGAACACCAAACATTCGCTTAAAACCATTAAGCGGGTTCATTCGGTTAAATTTAGGCGCCATTGCCTGAGCAGAAAAGTTAATGCCTCCCAGCCAACTATTCCCTAAAAAGGTAAACACAATAATAAAGGCAAAAATGGTTAATATTGGCCAAAGAATTTCACCGAAGGCAATAGCAAAGGCTTCATAGATTTTGCTGGTATCAAAGGCGTGCTGCCGGTCGATGGTAAACATAATTTCGAATACGTTACGAACGCCCTGATAAAGCGCGCCACCAAACCAAAAAAATGAGACGGCAGCACTCACCAGAACAAAAGCGGTTCCCATTTCTTTCGAACGAGCAATTTGCCCTTTGTCACGGGCCTGCTGTTTTCGTCGCTCCGTGGGGTCTTCTGTACGTTCCTGATCAGTCTCAGCCATGCTTATTGCCCTTTGTCAGAGAAAGTCGATTTAAGCACATTGACTACCCAATATTTCACACATGGTTTGTACAACCCGCGCCCACTGGTTTTCAAAATGAAAAATAAAGCCGCCCATGGTCAGCCATACCACCACTAAGCCACTCACCATGGTAATAGGAAAACCAATGGCAAAAATATTCAGTTGGGGAGCAGCCCGGGTCATCACTCCGAAACTTAAATTGATTAACAGCAAAGCAATAACACCCGACAACATCGCCGCCAGCGCTGCCGAAAACATGTAAACACCCCATTCCGCAACGGCAAATAACGCATCGGCATCCAGGCCGGTCATACCAACAGGTATTGCGTCGAAGCTGGCAACCACCATATGAATCATCAGCAGGTGTCCGTCAAACGCGAGAAAAACTAGGCTGGCTAACATTAAGAAGAACTGTGCAATAACCGGTACTTGCTGACCGTTAGTGGGGTCAACCATAGAGGCGAAACCAAGACCAATCTGCATTGCAATAATTTGCCCACCAAGAACAAAGGTTTGCAGGAACAAAATAGAAAGCAGCCCTAAAGCGACACCGATAACAACTTGCTGCGCTGTCACTAAAAAACCACCCACTGACATCATTTCAACACCGGGATTAATTTCCGGCAAAGCAGGTGAAACAGCCATAATAATAGCAAGGGAAAGAAAAATTTTGACGCGCGAATTAACAATGGTGCCGGAAAAAAGCGCCATGCTCATGATCATCGATGACACCCGTGTCAGTGGCCACAGGTGCTGTTCCAGCCACTCGATCAGAACCGACGTTACCAGATCCATTAGCCGACCACTTCGGGTATCCGGTTAAACATCTCGATAGTGAAGTCCATTACGGTTTCAGTCAGAAAGTGTCCGCCAAGACCAATGACCGCGAGAGTGACTAATAAGCGGGGTAAAAAACTTAAGGTTTGTTCGTTGATGGAGGTCGCGGCCTGGAAAACCGCAACAATCAGACCCACTAAAAGCCCGGGAATAATAATAAAAGCCACCATAATAACGATAACCTTCAGAGCTTCCTGAAAAATGTCGAGAAACATTTCCGGTGACATATTGCCTCCTAAACCCCGAAACTGCCGGCCAGGGTACTCATGGTTAAGCTCCAGCCATCCACCAGCACAAACAGCATGAGCTTAAACGGCAGCGATACAATCATGGGCGATAACATCATCATACCCATGGCCATCAGCACACTGGCGACCACCAAATCAATAATCAAAAACGGAATAAAGAGCATAAAACCGATTTGAAAGGCTGTTTTGAGCTCGGAAGTTATAAAGGACGGAATAAGCACCGACATAGGCACGTCCTCCGGCTCTTGCACGCCCTCGGTTCCTGATATTTCGACAAAGGTTTCTAAATCGGTTAAGCGGGTTTGCGCCAGCATAAAGGCTTTTATTGGCGCTTTCGCCCTGTCGACCGCCTCCATTGACTGGATCTCTTCGTTTAAATAGGGCTGTAGCGCTTTATCGTTAATTTCGTTTAACACCGGTGTCATTATGAAAAAACTCAGAAACAACGCAATACCCAGTAACACCTGATTAGAGGGCGATTGTTGCAGACCAATAGCCTGACGCAAAATAGCCAACACAATGATAATGCGGGTAAACGAGGTCATCATAATGACCATGGCAGGAATGAAAGTCAGCGCTGTCATTATTGCCAGAATTTGCAGCGTTACAGAGTACTCTTCACTACCATCCGGGTTTGTTTTTACCGTAACGGCAGTAAGATCCTGCCAGGCAAAAGCCTGCTCCGGCAGCAAACACAACACGGCTAAAATACAAAGCAGCAACCAGCGGTTCATTGTTCTTGTTTTCCTTCCAGATTGATATCGCCTGGCAGCTCTTTCAGGCATTCTATACGTTGCTGAGTGACACCAAGTAACAATTTCTGCCCCCCAACATCCACAATGACCAGCCGCTCTTTGGGACCTAAAGACACGCTACTCAGTACTTTCAGACCAGATGCGCCCTGAAACTTGAGGTTAAAGCGCTTTAACAGCGAGGCCAAAACCACAATCACCGCTAAAACGGCAAAAAGCGCCAAAACCATGGCGCCTATGTCATTGCCTGAAATAATGCCGGCTTTCTCTTCTGCCTTTGCAACAGAAGGCAACAGCATCAAACTAGCGAAGTTTACGAATACGTTCAATCTGACTAATAACATCGGTTAAGCGTATCCCGAATTTATCATTAACAACCACCACCTCGCCGTGTGCTATCAAGGTGCCGTTAACTAATACGTCCAGCGGTTCACCGGCAACTCGTTCCAGTTCCACCACCGAGCCCTGATTTAATTGCAGCAAATTGCGAATACTAATTTGGCTGCGACCCACTTCCATTGAAATGGTGACCGGAATATCAAGAATGGCGTCCAGCTTGCGCTTTTCTTCCTCGGTTACCGGCTTATCTTCGCTCAGCTCTTCAAGCTCAGCGGTCTGCACGTTATCCATACCAGAATGGCTGGATGACTTTCCTTTACCTTCACCCGCTTCTGACTCACTACTTTCTTCGTCTTCAGCAGCTTCCTGTTCAGCCATTGCTGCTTCCCAGTCATCCATATCTTTATCATCGTTACTCATGTTGCAACCTCACTTTCTCAAGCAGCAATTATTATAAATCAATATCTTCTTCTAATTGTTGAAGCTCTGCGTCACCACCAATTCGGCGGCCACCACGCGTCAACATATGAATATCCGACTTCACGGTTTCCGGACGTTTAATTTTCTCTGAAATTTTCAAAGCGACATTGTCTCTTGAACGTCCCATTTTCGCATGGAAAGTCGGTAAATCTTCAATTAGTACGGTTAAGTCGTCCGGCAACTCAAGCGGAATCACATCGCCTTCGCGCAAGTCCATCACTTCGCGCAACGACATTTCGGTTTGCGCCAGTTTGGCTATCATTTCCACCGGAACGTCCATAATTTCGTCACGTAGCGCTTTACTCCAGCGCATGTCAGTGTCTTCTTTGTCCGACTGCACACCGGCATCCAGCAGCTCGCGAATAGGTTCCAGCATAGAGTACGGCAAAGCTATGTGGAAATCCCCGCCGCCGCCGTCTAACTCAATATGAAACGAACTGATAACGATGACTTCGGTTGGACTCACGATGTTCGCCATAGCCGGGTTAACTTCGGAGTCTAAATACTCAAAGCCCACGTCCATGACCGGAGCCCAGGCTTCTTTGTAATCTTCAAATACCAGCTTCAGCAGCATTTGAATAATACGGCGCTCGGTCGGTGTAAATTCACGGCCTTCGATTTTCGCATGATAACGGCCATCGCCACCAAAGAAGTTATCAACCAGAATGAAGACCAGACGTGCCTCCATAGTAATTAATGCCGTTCCTTTAAGCGGACGGAAACGCACCATGTTTAAACTGGTTGGTACGAACAAGGTATGTACGTACTCGCCAAATTTAATCATCTGGACACCGTTAATAGACACCTCTGCGGTACGCCGCATCATGTTAAACAAGCTGACCCGCATGTGTCGGGCAAAACGCTCATTAACAATTTCCAGCGTTGGCATACGCCCACGAACAATTCTATCTTGCGATGAAAAGTCATAGTCGAGCGCATCCGCAGAAGCGGATTCTTTCTCTGTGTCCTCTTCTTCAACGTCATCAACACCATGTAAAAGCGCGTCAATTTCGTCTTGAGATAGTAAATCACTCACAGCCATAATAGCTCACTTATTGCATTACCAAGCTGGTAAATAAAACCTGTTCAACAACCGGTTTCCCGGTTACTTCTTCAAGCGAAGAACGAACTTCGGTCAAAGCCAGTTCACGCAATTGTCCTTTACCTTCAGCTGTCTTTAACCTGTCAGCCGTGGTCGAAGAAAACACTTCATGCAGCGTGCCTTCAATTAACGGAATATGCTTTTTCGCCAGTTCTTCACTTTCTTCGCCGCGCACCATTAACTGCGCTTTAATTTGTACTGTTCGTTCACGGGAATCACCCGGAACAATAAAAACGAAAGGTCGGGGCATACCAACATAGAGCGCATTGCCAATTTCCGGACGAGGCGATGAAGACGGCGCGGCCGAACTACTGGTACCATTTGAGGCAACAACGGATTCGTCCTCAGACGAGCCACCAAATAGCCACAACACCAACACGACAGTAATGATCAAAACAATACCGATACCACCGAAGATAATCAGCTTTTTCTTCTTCCCCCCGGCCTGCTCATCAGTTTGTTCCGCGTCGTTGTTGTCTTTATCTTCTGCCATGCTCTATTTCCTGTTTTTCCATCCACCGACACTTACTATAGCTTGATAGCCGCTTTAGATATACCGTTTCAGACATAGAAATCGACTTGTCCGTCGGTCAGTACACGCCCCTCTTCTAAAGCTATTTCGCCTTCAACGGCCCAGTCCTCTGCGTCGTTAGTTCCTCCGGCTTGTCCACCGGCGGTGCGACCGCCTTCTTTATTTTGCTCGCCAACCTGGGTATCAGCTAAATTAATGCCTTGCTGCTCGAGCATTTCGCGTAATCGCGGCATCGTCGTCTCTAAGGCATCACGAGCCTGCTGCGTCTGCGCCTGAAACTGCACTGACGCCTGCTCCCCGTTCATATTAACGCGAATGTGAACACTGCCAAGCTCCGGAGGGTCCAGACGAATATCTGCACGCTGGATATTCTTACTCATCATAATATTGATGCGTTCCTGCAGCTTCTGCGACGCTTCGGTTTGTTGCAAATCTAACGGTCGTTGCAGCGCCTGCAAGGTATTCGCCTGGCTGGACTCACCTGCCGCTACGGTTCCCTGCGCGGTTGACACCATTTGCCCCTGTATTGCCCTGGCGGCACTGGCATCGGTCAAAGCGTCGGTGTTATTCCGCAAGACTTGTCCTTGCTGAACAGCATCGGCTACCTTGGTTTCTGCTTCAACAGCGGTATTCACAGAAGAAGCTTTAGTCGTTTGCTTGCCGTCATCGTTTTTAGCACCAATATCGCCGGAACCAGCTTTTTCTTTACCGGCTTTGACATCGGTTGCTGTAATAACCGATTCTGATGTTTTACCTTCAGCCGGCTTTTCACTTTGCCCCGTACGACCTTTTAATAATTGTCTTACTTCAGCCAATAACTGTTCAGCTTTAGCCGACTGTTCCTGAGTCAAAGCCTGAGGTTTATCTGCGCCGCCATTTTGGCTGGCTAAAATTTTGCGTAACTCGGCAGTAAACTGCTGCAGTTTCTTTTGCTCCGCTAAACTCAACTCACTACTTTCGCCTTTCGCTTGTTGTGCGGAAACCTGCTGCTCCAGTTGCTTAAGCAAATTTGTTAATTCTTCAGCACTTTGCGGCTTGCCTGTGTTTTTATCCGCAGATGCAGACAATTGAGACAGTACTCGCTCTGCCGCCTCATTCAAAGCCTGAGTTAACGCTTTTTCATTACCTACTAATAACTTATCAGCATCGGCTTTGGGTAAAAGGGGTTCAAGCAAATTAACTATGAACTTACCGGCATCTTCAACGGCACTTTCAGTGCCTTCGCCCTGCTCTGCGGCCTGGATCAGTTGTTGAAGCTTTGCCTGCAGTGCCTGTTTATCGCTATCGGTCATGCCGGCCAGCAGCTCATCGGCAAACTTCTGCCGCTCGGCATCAGTCATAACGGCATCGCCCTCGCCTTCACCGGCAGAATCCAGTTTAGCTATTAAAGCTTCCAGCATTTCCGCCAGTTGCTCATCTGTCATTTTTAGTTCGCCATCGCCCGCAGCAAGATCACTCTCGTCGCTAACCACGGTTTCGCCTTCAGAGCTAACCTCAGCACTTTCCTGCTTCATTTGCTGTAACAATTCCCATAAATTTCGGGTCACCGGCTCGCCAATATTTTTGCGTTCAATGTCCTTGCCTTCAACCTCACCTTCACCGTCATTACCGGCTTTCTGATAAGCTTCAATTTTGGCGGCCAGTTGTTGCAGCTCTTTATCGCCACTATTTTGTTGTAGCATCAGCCGCGAGAACTCACCGCTATCACCATCGGTGCTCTTTAATGAAAGATCGTTACCTTTACCAATACGTGCAAAGTTGTCGGCAGACTCGGTTAAATTAAGCAGCTGTTGCATAGTTTTATTCCTGAATTAAGTGCTTATTGACGCCTTGCTTAATAATACTTCGCAATGCGCTTGCGCTATTTTCAATAGCTGAGCAAACAATATCTAGTAAGTATCTAAGCAAATTTCGTTCCAACTATTTTCTGGCGCGAATAAAACGCTGGCTGCTAAAATCGTCCAGATTATTTTGTTCTTTTCTGGCTTCTGCTATTTGCTCACGCTTGCGCTTTTCTTTTATTAAAAAATCTATCGACTCGCGCTTGCGACGCTGCGCCAGCCAACGATCTTTGCGCTGTTGTAACACTTGCTGCAACTTAATAATATCGTGATGCAACTGTTCAACACCTTCATCTAACTTACCGACAAATGCGTGATACTGCCCTACCTGAATTGAGGCAATCCCGCTTTGCCCGCGATGCTGCAACTGATTTAAGTAGTCGAGTCGATATTTTGACATACCGTCCAGGCGCATCTGTTGCTCCTGCACTTGTTGCTGCACCTGAGAGAAATCCTGAGCGGCTTTATCTTCGCGCCTCTGTTCCAGCTCCAGCAACATTTCCAATTGTGCCAACTCAGCCATAAGTTACATGCTCGCTGACTGTTTCTGCTTCGGATTGACTAGCTGATTAAGCAGCAACAAGCTTTCATCATAGTTCACAACTTCCCGCATTTTCTGTTGCAAAAACATACTTACTCGCGGCTGCATTGCAATAGCCTGATCGATTGCCGGGTCACTTCCGCGGGTGTATGCGCCAATGGAAATCAAGTCGCGATTGCGACGGTAACTTGAGTACCACTGTCTAACTTTAATCGCCTGTTGCATATGCTCTTCCGAAACAACCTGTGGCATAACCCGGCTAATAGAAGCTTCAATATCTATTGCCGGATAATGACCGCTGTCGGCCAGTTCCCGGTTCAGTACAATATGTCCGTCCAGTATTGCTCTCGCGGAGTCCGCAATGGGATCCTGCAAATCGTCGCCCTCGGTCAGAACCGTATAAAACGCGGTCACAGAACCTTGTCCGTCGCCGCCATTCCCTGCTCTCTCGACCAATGCTGGTAACTTAGCAAAAACAGAAGGCGGATAACCTTTGGTTGCCGGTGGTTCACCCACAGCAAGGGCAATTTCCCGTTGCGCCATGGCGTAACGAGTCAGTGAATCCATTAACAGCAACACATTCAGACCCTGGTCACGAAAATATTCGGCAACCTGAGAGGCCGTTTCACAACCACGTAAACGAATAAGCGGCGACTGGTCTGCCGGCGCTGCTATTACAACCGCTTTTTCACGGCCTTCCTCACCGAGGATTTCTTCTATAAACTCTTTTACTTCCCGGCCACGTTCGCCTATCAGGCCAACTACAATCACATCCGCCGTGGTACCGCGAGTCATCATGCCCAACAGCACACTTTTACCCACGCCACTACCGGCAAACAGCCCCATTCGCTGCCCCTGCCCCACGGTTAAGCAGGCATTAATAGCCGTTACTCCAACATCCAGCGGCTGCTTCACCTGACGTCGGTTCAGTGGGTTCATGGGTTTGCTACGATAAGTTTTACCGTCAGAAAAAATGGGACCTTTATCATCAAGGGGTTCGCCACGGGCATCAATAACACGCCCCAGCAGCTCCATACCCAGCGGCAATTGATTCTTGCGGTTTAGTGGGCGTACTCTGGCTCCGGGAATAACGCCATGGGCGTCTTCGGTAGGCATTAAGTAACTGATGTTGCCTTCAAAACCCACCACTTCGGCTTCAATATCTCCGCTGTCAGCCTCCACAGCTACGCTTGACCCCACAGGAGCACGGCAGCCAACGGCCTCAAACATTAAACCGACGACGCGGGTAAGATATCCCGACACAGCCACTGATGGCTTTTGGATACGCTCACGTTTTTTGCGTAGTTGTTTCACTAACTGCTCAGAAGCGCTCATGGGTTAACCTTTTAATTTGGAGAACACATCTTCCATACGGCTGGTCAGGGTGTAATCTATGGTGGAGCTTTCTGTAGTAACCCGGCAACCGCCGCGTTCCAGTAAATCGTCTTTATTTAGCAACCAGCCTTTTTCTTTCAGTTCGTCTTCGCTAAATGTACTTTGCAAAATAGCTAAGTCTTCTTCATTCAGATGAATAATGACCCGCTGATCAGTAACCGGTAATACGGCAATAGCTTCGCGCACGGCTTTTACGATGAGTTCCTTTGAATTAGCAGCGACATCCAGACAGATGACCCGCGTCAGCTCAGTGACCATATCAATCAGCTCGTCCTGAACCGCTTCGGTAATACGTTCATTCGGATGAGACAAACTCTGCAGCAAAACTCTTAACTGCTGCTGTTGCTCCTGCATGGCTTCTTTACCAGCTTCAACACCCTGCTGTTCACCGGCTTCAAAACCGTCTTTTTTACCAACTTCGTAACCTTCGTCATAGCCTTTCTTAAGGCCTTCATTGCGGCCTTCGTCAAAACCTTCTTTATGGCCTTCTTCGCGTGCGGCCTGGCGAATTTCTTCCAATTGTTCTGCGGTCAGAGGCTTAAGCTCTTCTTCCTGTTCATTGTCCGCTTCCGGCGGCTCATATTGCCAGCGCCGGGGTTTGTTTAACGCATTTACCTGAGAGCCCTGTTTGAGCTCTTCCGAGGTCATGTCAGGTAAATCCCAAAGCTGGGTTGCGTCTTTATCATCCGTCATTATGCGTTAAACCCTTATAGGAATTCGTCACCGCCACCGCCGCCAAGCATAATTTCACCTGCGTCAGCTAAACGGCGCGCCGCTGCCAGAATATCTTTCTGTGCGGCCTCTACATCACTAATACGAATCGGCCCCATAGCTTCAAGGTCATCACGCAGCATATCGCCGGCACGTTTCGACATGTTCTTGAATATTTTCTCCTGAACCGCGTCGTCCGCACCTTTCATCGCTTTTTGCAAAGTTTCACCTTCCACTTCACGCAGCAAGGCCTGAATACCACGGTCGTCGACTTCCACCAGGTTTTCGAACACAAACATCAGGTCCTGAATACTCTGACTCATCTCTTCGTCCTGCTCTCGGATAGAGTCCATCAACTGACCTTCGATGTTGGTATCCAGATAGTTCATGATATTGGCTGCCGCTTTCAGGCCGCCCATCTTCGCCGCCTGAGCACCAGCCTGACCGGCAAATTGTTTTTCCATAATTTCGTTCAGTTCCTGCAAGGCTGCTGGCTGAACTTCTTCTAAGTTGGCTATTCGCATCATTAAGTCCAGACGTACTTTGTCCGGGAACTGCGCCATAATTTCTGCACTTTGCTCGGGGTCAAGGTAAGACAGGACAATGGTCTGAATCTGCGGGTGTTCGTTACGGATAATAGTGGCTACCTGTTTAGAGTCCATCCACTTCAGTGAATCAAGACCTTTCGAACCGCCGCCCATGACAATCTGTTCAATCAGGTTACCGGCTTTGTCCTCACCTAGTGCGGAGGTCAGTGCCTTACGCACAAACTCTTCACTCTTGAAGCCAATATTGGTGAACTTCTGAATGTCTTCCAGGAACAAATGGTGTACAGCGTTCACTTTGTCCTGGTTAAAGTCTTCCAGGCTCGCCATGGCCATGCCCACTTTCTGCACCTGTTTAGGTTCCAGGTGTTTAAGAATCTGAGCCGCATCTTCTTCCGATAAGCTAAGCAGTAAAATAGCCGCTTTCTCAACACCTTCTAAAGTGTCGACATCAAACTCAACCTTACCGCGCTTAGTTCTAGTATCTTGATCAGGCATCTTCGTTCAACCACGCTTTAACCACTTGTGAGGACAGCTCAGGCTCGTTGGCAACCAACGCGCGAACCGCTTTTAACAAGTCTTCATCTTTGTGCAAGTCAGGTAGTTGCAGGCTACCATCAGCCCCAAACCCAACTGCACTCTCATCAAACTGTGAGGATAACAGATCAATGGTTTCGTCGCCCATCGATTCCTCATCGGAAAATGCATCGGCATCATCTTCTACACCCGATTCCGGATTCATCAGTTTCTTCAGCATTGGACGAACCACCGCCAGAATCAATACCATAATAACTAGTGCGCCCATCACCAGACGGAAAGCTCGCCAGAACCATGGCTCTTCCCACACTGGCGTCTCGCCGGCACCTAAGTCAGGCAACTGCGCGAACGGTACCGATACGACTTCGATGCTGTCGCCACGGTTAATATCAAAGCCTAAGCCACCTTGCAGCAAACGGCGAATATTTGCGATTTCTTCAGCGCTACGCGATTGCGTTTCGCCCTCGCCCGCTTCATTGGTTATTGCTTCATGGTTAACCGCTACAGAAACACTCAGGCGCTTAATAGTACCTGTTTGACTGCGTGTATAAGTGACTGAATTATCAAGCTCATAATTACGGGTTGCTTCACGGTGACTGCTGCCATTAGCACCACCACCTGCTGTTCCTGCTCCGGCTTCTTCCGGAATGTCAGACTCTAAAGGAGGTTGATTTGTGAGTGCTCCGGGAATACCACCAATGGCGCTACCGACAGAGCGATTTTCAACCGTCATTTCACTGCGAATAGCCGGCATATCAGGGTTAAATTGACGCTGAGTTTCTTCACGCTGAGTAAAGTCCATGGTCACGTCAACCTGTGCGGTATAGTTGTCGTAGCCCAGCACTGGGATCAAAATACTGTCTATTTTTTCTAAGTAGGCCTCTTCACGTTTTTGTTCAATTTGATACTCACGCGAACTTTTAGCCGCCAGTGCACTTTGCGAACCAGAGTTAAGCAGACGTCCGGCCTGGTCAGTGACCGTTACATGCTCAGTACTGAGTCCGGTCACCGACGAGGCAACCATATCAACAATAGAGGCCACTTCTTCTTCGCTTAACGAGGTGCCACCGCGCACATTCAGCATAACCGATGCTTTGGGTTGTTTTTCGCGACGGGCAAACACATTTTCTTTAGGTACAGCAAGCAAGACTCGGGCGGCAGAAACCTTTTTGATTTCTTCAATAGCACGCGCTAACTGAACTTCGCGGGAATGAATAAGACGCTCACGCTCCAGTCTTTGACTAACACCAAAGCCCGGTTCGCTCATTAAAATTTCAGAGCCGTTATTGGTCGAATTACCGTAATCAACACCAGCACGGGTCAGCTGCAACTTAATAGTATCGTAGTTTTCTTCAGGTACTGAAACCGTATTACCTTCCACCTGGTATTCAATACCGTTTGCATCCATGTAGTCGAGGGTGCTGATCAACTCCTCCGTTTCTAACTGACCGAATGGACGATAAGTTGACTCTTGTGCCCACAGCATAATAAAAACAGCAATAGCAACACAGATGGCCAGCGCCAGCACGACAATGACCTGACGCAGCATGTCAAAGTTGCCCAGCATCGTCATAATGCCGGTTTTCTCACCGCCGTCATCATTACCTGAACTGTTGTTATCAGGTAAATCAGTATCTTGTACCATTAAATCTGTTGATTCAGCCACGACTTATATCTCCAATGATGCAGCGGTTATACCGGCATTGACATTATTTCTTTGTACGCATCAACAACTTTGTTGCGCACCTGAACCGTTGCCTCAAACGCGATACCGGCCTTTTGGCTGGCAATCATGGTTTGCTCCAAAGTGACATTCGGGTCACCGAGTTCCATGCGAGTTTTTAAATCACCTGAGGTTTGCTGCAGTTCGTTAACGTTATCCATTGCGCTTTTCAGCATATTGGAAAAATCAGCCTGAGCGGTATTGCCTTGCAGGGCATTCACATTCGTAGGCTGATCACGCTGGGAAGCCTGCGTGGCCATCGATTGTAACTGTTGATAAAGTGCGTTTGCTTCCACTTTCATAATTAACCCCGTCAAAAATTCATCACTGACTTTATTTAAGGTTAGTCATGCAAACAGAATGCCAACTTTTGGTCGCATCGGTAAGATACAAAGAAAAGCCCTGATAAACAGGGCTAATGGTAATGGAGGAGGTATTTCAAGACCGTATTATGAGCCGGTCAGAGTCAGCCCCTGCTCTCGTATTTTCGCCAGCTTGTAGCGCAAAGTCCGTGGACTAATACCAAGCTCATCGGCGACAGGTTGGCGTTTTCCCTGATGACGTTGCAACGCATCTTTGATAATTTGGTATTCCTGATGGAAAAGCGACTCATCGAGGTTTTCCGACTTATCTTCAGGCGTCTCTATTTGTTCAGGAAACACGCTAGCGGTTTCCACCGCGTCGTTCAGTTCCAACATAAGATCCTGTGGCTGAATTTCTCCATCGCGATGTAATACCAGAGCTCTTTGCACTACATTTTCCAGCTCCCGAACGTTGCCCGGCCAGGAATAGCGCATTAACTGTTGAACTGCTGCGGCGGCGAAATTGACGGGCGTTTTAATACCGGAACGTTGTTTATGTCGCTGCAGTAAATTTTCTGCCAGGGGAACGATATCCGCGGGTCGCTCTCGTAGAGACTTCCAATGCAGGGGAAACACGTTTAGTCGATACATTAAGTCTTCACGTAATAGCCCTTCGCGCACCGCCTGTTGTAAGTCTCGGTTAGAGGTAGCTATTAACCGGACATCCAACTGTATGGTTTTACGCGAGCCCAGACGCTCCACCTGCCGCTCCTGAATAACCCGTAATAATTTAGCCTGCAAGTGCATAGCCATTTCAGTCACTTCGTCCAGCAGCAAAGTACCGCCCTGAGCCAGTTCAAATTTACCGGGAGAAGACTGATTAGCGCCCGTAAAGGCACCTTTCTCATAACCAAATAACATGGATTCCAGCATGTTTTCAGGTATCGCTGCGCAGTTAATGGCAATAAAGGGCCCGTCTGAGCGATCCGAATGCTGGTGAATATAACGCGCCAGCACTTCTTTACCGGTACCGCTAGGCCCAGTGACCATTACGCTTGCTTCACTACCCGCAACTTTTCGTGCCATAGCCAGCACTGCCTGGCTGGAGCCTTCTTCTGCGACCGGCTCAATATCGTTAATTGCACCGTCGGGCAAATAACGCTGCACCAGTGTTTGTAGCTTTTCAATTGAAAACGGCTTAGTCAGATAATCGACAGCGCCTTCACGCATAGCAACGACTGCGTCATCCACCTTTGCAAAGGCCGTCATCATAATAACCGGAATGTCGTATTGCTGATTATTCATGCTACGCAATAACTGTAAGCCATCAATTCCCGGCATTTGCACATCGCTGATAACCAGCGCCACTGACTCTTTTTTTAGAATAAGTAAGGCTTCTTCGCCGTTAGCGGCTTCCAGGCACTGACAATCAGCCAGTTCCAGCGTATCGATAATCGCTTCACGCAGCGATACGTCATCTTCAACAACCAATACTTGTCGCTCAGCCATAACGTACCTCTTTCATTATATTTTCTGACCACTCATATACCGGCAGCACTAAGGTAAAACGACTGCCTTTATTTGGCTGGCTTTCCCAGTCAATTAAACCGTTGTGTGCTTTTATCACCGTTTGGACAACCGCCAGACCTAAACCAGTACCGTTCGATTTTTCAGTAAAAAATGGAGTGAATACACTGTCTTGTTTTTCAGCCGGAATGCCGCAACCAGAGTCAATAACAGAAACTTTCCAGTTACCATCATCAACATCGGTTTTTAATAGCACTTCCTGTCCGGGCCGGCTGGCATCAACAGCGTTGTTAACCAGATTCTGCATTGCCCCGATCAGAGCGGTTTGATTAGCTCGTAACACCACACCAAAGTCAGGATCAATACAATTGATTTTCACCTGATGCTGCTCAGCGTAACTTTCTGTGCTCATCAGCACTTGCTGGATCAGGCTATTGGTACTGAGTTCTTCCAGCATGGGTTGCTCACCGCTTTTGGCAAACAACAACATATCGTTCACCTGTTGTTCCAGCGAATGCAGACGCGACAGTAACTTATCGGAAAAACGCTGTTGTTTGACCGCAGAAATACTGCCCTGCTTTAGGTTTTGCGCATAAAGAATTGCGGCAGACAGAGGCGTTCTTATCTGATGTGCCAGCGAAGCCACCATTTTTCCCATGGAAGACAAACGCTGCAAATGACCAATGCGGTTTTGCAGACGCCGCGTCTCGGTCAGGTCTGTCAGCACAATAAGCTGCCCTGGCTTTTCATTCACAACTGAGGTGTCTAAACGAACCCGTCTGCCGTTACGCAAAGACACTTCGTGCCAGTCATCCGCTTTGGGAGCAAAAAGTTCACTCACCAGTTCACGCCATAAAAACTTTTTCAGAGGGTGTCCTAAAAGGCTCGTGGCATTGTCATTGCAATAATCCACGACCCCATGACTGTCCAGTAAAATAACAGCGTTGGGCATGGCATCAATAATTTGATGGTAGGTGGCCATACTGACATCTCCAATTAACAACTATGGAGAAGCTAATGCAAAATAGATGCCAGTATAATTCTCTTTATTTTCAGTTAATTACGTAGCTTTTGGATTGTCAAAAGACTGACGCTTTGAATTTAATCTTTCTGAATTCCGTACTTTTTCATTTTCTCAACTAAGGTTGTACGGCGCATACTGAGTAAGTCGGCCGCTTTAGCAACTACCCAGTCAGATTTATCCAACGCCTGCGCTATCATTCCCGTTTCAATTTCAGTTAGCATATCTTTCAAATTGACCCCGTCATCGGGCAATTCAGAATCAGCAGCACTATGTGTGTCGTCATCAAGTTCTTCATCTGACTCACTGAAAATGGCACTCAGCGCTTCGCGCTCCAGCATTTCTTCGGGGTAATCTGGAGTTGGTGCGTCATGTTCAATATGCTGATATTTTGGAGGTAAATCAGGCACATCAACCAGACTATCGGGGTGCATTATAGTCAGGCGTTCTATCAGGTTAGTCAATTCCCTTACGTTACCCGGCCAACGGTGATAGGACAACGACTCCAGAGCTCGTTCGGTAAAACGCACCCCGACGCCCCGTTCCTTTTTAAAACGCTGAGTCAGTTCTTGCAGCAGTAAAGGTACGTCTTCCTGACGCTCGCGCAGAGCCGGAACTTCAATAGGAAAAACATTCAGGCGATAATACAGGTCTTCACGGAATTTACCGTCAATAATCATCTGTTCCAGTTCACGGTGAGTCGCCGCAACCACTCGTACATCGGCAATAATGCTTTTACTGCCCCCCACGCGTTCAAAAATCCGCTCTTGCAAAACTCGTAGCAGCTTTACCTGCATGGGCAGTGGCATATCGCCAATTTCATCCAGAAACAAAGTGCCGCCCTGAGCCAATTCGAAGCGGCCTTTACGCGCACCGATAGCACCGGTAAAAGCCCCTTTTTCATGCCCGAATAATTCACTTTCTAATAAGTCACCCGGAATTGCACCGCAATTTACTGGCACGAAAGGCCCGTTACTACGTCCGGACAAATCATGAATACCGCGAGCCACAACTTCTTTACCTGTTCCTGACTCTCCCAGAATCAGAACATTCGCTTCTGTTACCGCTACCTGTTCAATCAACTGACGTACATGTTTCATTGTACGCCCGTTACCAACTAAGGTTTGCTCCAGCTTACCTCCGCCCGGGTGTCGCTTTCTTGCCGCTTTAGCAGGCATTTGCTGGTGATAAGCCTGACAGTAATGCAGCATATTCGATAAGCTGGCGTAATCAAAAGACTTTTCCAGAGGGCCAATAACATTCGCTTTCTGTAACGCATTGTGCTGATCATCTGTGGCACAGATAAAAGGTAGATGCGGCGCATCGCCGGCTAATTGATGCAAGTTCTCAATGCCATTACCAGCAATCACACAGAGAGCATCAGCAGCACGAAGCTTTAGAGTGTCTGAAGGAGATATGACTTCAACGGTTTCGCCAATAAAGGTCAATACCGTTTCAAAATGCTGACGACGCTCTGGTTGCTGTTCAACCAGGTAGACTGTTCTTGTTTTTGTCATAGACGAGTTTACCGCAACGTCCTATTCCACACTTCCTAACACAAACGTTTCACCCGCACTGGACAGGTACCACTGCTCTTGTCCATCGGCAATCCTTGACTCTGCGTGTGAAACCCACTGATAGAATACATTGCGATGTACTCTCGCTGTTAATCCTCGTTGCATCACAATATAAGGAACACCCTTTTTCATTGTGAGCGGATGTTCAGAACTTAATACCAGAGTATCACCGATATTGGTTGTTAGCAGTAATAATTGCTGACCATTTTCTTCTAATTGACTCCAGTCGACAACAACAAAGGGCGTATCTTCAACCGTAATCTTAACTTTTTCGGCAGGTGTTATTAAAAAATACTCACCGCCTTCAACCACTAAAACGGACGCAAATAGTTTTACCAATGCAGAGCGCTTTATCTGGCTTCCCTGATAAAACCAGTCGCCATTTGAGGCAATATGAATAGGGATCTCACCACAATACGGCGGATCCCACAACTCGGTTGGTGCATGTTGATGTTTTTCTAGTTCAGAAATCAATCGGTTAAGTGACATAAATCGAAACTTAGTCGACCAACTTTTTCTGTCTCAGTAGATACCAAAGCGTCGCTTCAGTACGATTCGATACTTTAATGGCTTTGAATATTGCCGATAAATGCACACGAATAGTGCCTTCAGTAATGCCCAGAATGTTTGCAATTTCTTTATTTGAAAGGCCCTGAGCCAGCAGTTGCATTATTTCCAGCTGACGCGGTGACAAAAAGCTCTCGGCTCCACTGGACTTGTCTCTTGGTTCATTCAAATGAGGGTCATCAGGAATGTGACGGTCGCCATTCAGCAAAGCCCGAATTGCCAGTTTAGCCTGTTCAGCCGAACTGTCTTTTGGCAAGTAGCTACGCACTCCGGCAGCCAGTACCTGGCGAACTTCCGAAATTGAGCGCGGGCGCGTAAACAACACAATGTGCGTACGCGGAGCCACTTTTTTCAGACGTTGCAGCGCAGGTCGAATTTCGGCATCCGGTAAATCCATTTCTAAAAAAATCAAATCATAATCATCGGCTGATAAATAGTTCTCAGCAATCTCAAACGAATCAGCTTCGTATATCGAAGGTTGATTCGCATAGTTTGTGAGAATTTGTATAAGACCAGCGCGCATAAAAAACTGCGGGTCAATAATTAGAACTTTCATCTTGAGATCCAAAATAACGCTTATTCAATTAACTTTTAGCATACCGAAAATATAACAGACAGCAAGTTTTTTACCGACAAAAGCGGTTTTGAAAAAGCCAATGTTAACTTCATTAACAAAAAAGTCAGAGAACGCCTAGTCGCTTGTACAGTAAAAACGCTATAGTGTTGCCCAGTTATTTTCTACGGAGTTTTCTTGTTATGCGACGTATTATCTGCCTGTTTATAGGCCTTAGCTTATCGGCTTCAGCTATTGCCGACACCTTGTATACCAATATGAAAGGCTACACCCTTACCAGCCCCGCTGGCGAACAAGCGGTATTGCAGCAATTTTCGACCATGCTGGTTGAAAATGGAAAAATTCAGGCCATTGGTGGTAACGCACTTGCTGAGCGTTTTACTGACACTGAACAAACCGTTGATATGCAGGGAAAAACCGTTCTTCCGGGGTTAACTGATGCCCATGGACACATTCAGAGTCTGGGCACCAGCTTATTGCAGGTGGATTTACGCGACACCGACTCCGTTTCTGCAGCGGTCAAAAAAGTTCATGCCTATGCTGGCGAACAACCCGAAATGGAATGGATAACAGGCCGAGGCTGGAATCAGGAGCAATGGCAACAAAAGGTATTCCCCAGTGCAGCCCATCTGGATGAAGTGGTCAATGACCGTCCGGTTTGGTTAATGCGCGTAGACGCCCACGCAGGCTGGGCAAACAGCGAAGCCTTGCGCCGTGCAGGAATAGACAAGGACACTGTCGCCCCGGAAGGCGGTGAAATTGTTCGTGACGAGCAAGGCAACCCCACCGGTGTGCTGGTCGATAATGCAATGCAATTAGTAGAGGATGTTATTCCTGAACCATCGCTTCAGCAGCAACGTGCAGCTTACGAACTCGCCTTTGAGCATTTAATTAAGCTGGGCATTACCAGTGTCCATGACGCCGGTATTAATGCCGACGAAATTTCCGTTTACAAGGGGTTGCACAATCAGGGCCGTATGCCCCTCAGAGTCTATGGCATGATAGCCGCTACCGAGCCTAAACTGGCGCAACTTTTGGCAGAAGGTCCATACGAAAGTGTCGACCAGAAACTGACCATTCGTAGCGTTAAAATATACGCTGACGGCGCTTTAGGGAGCCGTGGTGCGGCTTTGCTGGAAGACTACAGTGACGACCATGGGAACCATGGCCTGATGGTCACTTCAGAAGAAAAAATTCGTGACCTGTACGAGCTTATCATCCCTCATGGCTTCCAGATAAATACTCACGCTATTGGTGACCGGGCAAATCGCGTTGTACTGGATAACCTCGCAGAAGTTTATAATGAACTCGGTGGCCGTAACTTACGTAATCGCATAGAACATGCACAAATTGTGCATCCGGACGACCTGAAACGTTTTAATCAGCTCAATTTGGTAGCTTCCATGCAGCCGACGCACGCCACCAGTGACAAGAATATGGCAGAGGATCGTCTAGGCGCGGCACGGATGGAAGGAGCTTATGCCTGGCAAACTCTGCTGGATCAGGGCACCGTTATTGCTGCCGGTTCGGACTTCCCGGTAGAACTGGCTAATCCGTTTTACGGGCTGCACGCGGCGGTTACCCGACAAGATCGTAATGATATGCCAGCCGGAGGTTGGTATGCTGAAGAGAAAATGAGCCTGCAGCAAGCGCTGCGCTCTTTTACCATAGATGCCGCTTACAGTGCCTGGCAGGAAAAATCTCTGGGCTCGCTGGAACCCGGTAAATGGGCTGACTTTATTGTCGTAGAACAAGACCCTTTTGCCGTCGATGCCAGTGATATCTGGCGAACTCAGGTTGAACAAACTTACGTAGCGGGCGAGCGGGTTTATTAATAGGGACGCATAAGTATGAACGATGACTTTCTGTTTTCTGATGACGAGCCTGATATAGCGGAAGAAGAAGTATCGGAACCGTATAATATCCTCATTGTCGATGACGACGAAGAGATACACACCATTACCAAAATGGCGTTAGGTGAATTTAAACTCGACGGTCGTCCGCTGAAGTTTCACTCGGTTTATTCCGGCAAAGATGCTATCGCGTTTTTACAGGACAACACCAATATCGCCATGATGCTGCTGGACGTAGTAATGGAAACCGATCATGCCGGGCTCGATGTTGCCCAATGGGTGCGCGAAACCCGGAAAAACCGGCTGATACGCATCGTTCTGCGAACCGGCCAGCCAGGGCAGGCTCCCGAAGAAGATGTCATTGCCCGTTATGATATTGATGACTATAAGGAAAAAACCGAGCTGACGTACCGTAAGCTGGTTACTTTGATGTATTCCTGCTTGCGGGCTTATCGCGACTTAAACGCCATTGAGCGCAACAAACGCGGATTGGAAAAAGTCATTAATGCGTCGGCAGAAGTGTTTTCTGCCCGCTCGATGCAAGCCTTATGTCAGGGCATACTGGAGCAGCTCGTCGCGTTAATTACCCTGTCTGATGACGCCATGTATTGCCGCATTGATGCGCTGACCGCCAGCTCAGACACTGACGACCCATTTGAAATTATTGGCGGCACTGGCGAATATGAAAGGGCTGTAGGGCAACCCGTACACGGCGAAATTGACTGGGGTATTGTCCGCCCTATGCAGCAAAGCCCGCAGAATGTTGATTTTCGTATTGTTGACGGTAATTACTACGGTCTGTACAAAACCAGCAGTTCACGCCAGTACTTACTCTTTATTCGTGGTGTCCGTGACTTATCTGAGCTGGATCAAAATCTGCTGGGGCTTTTTGTGAATAATAGCTCCATTGCTATAGATAACCTGCAAGCCACAGAAAATGAGCGGGAAGCACAACGGGAACTGCTTTATAGTGTCGGCGAAGCCATTGAAAAACATTCTATTGATGAAATTAGCCACCATGTTAAACGTTCCGCAGAAATGGCTGGCCAGCTGGCGATATTCTCAGGCGCAACTCATGAACAGGCCGAAGCGTTAAAACAGGCCGCATCCGTTTATGATATCGGTAAGGTCTCTGTGCAAATGGAGTTAGCTCAACGGGCCGACGTATTGAGTATCCACGAATACGAAGAAATCATGCAAAAGGTGATTCAGGGTCATGACTATTTGCGTCAAACCAATTCCGAAGTGGCAAAAATCGCGGCTCTTATTGCCCAGGATATTCATGAACGCTGGAATGGCTCTGGCTTTCCCAGCCAGAAATCCGGCAAAGCAATAGACTTAAATGCCCGTATTTTAAGCATTACCAGCCACTTTGATGCGCTGCGGACCCAGCGTAATTATCGTGATGCAAAAGAATCTAAAGATGCGGCGGACTATCTGTTACAGCACAGCGGTAAGTTCTTTGATCCTGAGTTGGTCGGGCTTATGCTGGATAATCTGGATGCCATGGAAAAAATACGTCAGCGCTTTCTGGATAAAAAGCAGGGTACACACCTCGAATCCGTTAAGGAGTGAGCATGGATTTACAAGCAATGCGCCGGGAATATGGTTTAGGCAGTCTGCACCGGGAGCAGCTGGAAACCGACCCGGTTAAACAATTTGAAAAATGGATGCAACAGGCAATCGACAGCAATCTGCTGAGTGACCCTACCGCCATGACTCTGGCAACGGTGGATAATGACAATATGCCCAGCCAGCGTATTGTGTTACTCAAAGGCTATGACCATTCTGGTTTTCGTTTTTACACCAATAAGAACAGTCATAAAGGCCGGGACATCAACAACAACCCTCAAGTTGCGCTGCACTTTGCCTGGCTGCCGTTAGAGCGACAAATTAGTATTATTGGCAGCGCGGTGCCGCTTGATGATGAAGAAAACGACCGTTACTTTCACTCGCGCCCGAAAGAAAGTCAGGTTGCGGCACTTGCTTCACAACAAAGCCGACCGGTAGAAAGCCGCGACGTACTGGAAAGTCATTATCAGTCGTTGCTTAAAGACTATGAAAACACCGACGTCCCGCGACCTCAAAGCTGGGGCGGTTACTGTGTTCATCCAAAGCAGTTTGAATTCTGGCAAGGCGGTCAGCACCGTTTGCACGACCGCTACCAGTACAGCAAAGACCGGGAAAACTGGCGTATTACCCGTTTACAGCCTTAGGTAACTCAACGCCGCAAAACTCGGCGCAACGCTGCAATACTTTCAGGGTGGCTGGAGTGTAGCAAACCCCATGCTGCAGCTGTTCCTGTTTGCGCTGCTGCGAAGCTTCCCCGGGAATACGCACAGGCTGTTCAGGGTCGGCCGCCGCACATTTCCGGCTGTCGTCGAGTAAATCATCAACCTGCTTCAGAAACGTCTGTTTGTCTCCGAAGGCTTCCGGGTCTATGACTTGTACCCAAACCGAATTAGCGTCGCCATCGTCCATGCCCTGCCTGCGTCCATACTGACTTAACGCCATAGACCAAATTTCGCTGAACAAGGTAAGTCCATAACCTTTGTAACCCAGTTGCTCACCGCCCAGAGGGGCTATAGCACTGCCCGGTGAAGCAAAAAAAGTGAGCGGGTCATCGGTCCATTCGCCATCAGGTTTAATTAAAGCTTTGTAAGGCAACTTAGTGCCATTTGCCTTAGCCTGACGTACCTTTCCCGCTGCCGTCATAGAAAAACTGATATCCAGTAATAAAGGATTCTTTGAACTGGGCACTCCCACCGCAAAAGGATTAGGTGAAAACACCGCTTCTTTACCGCCAAAAGGTGCTACCGCCCGTTGCCCCGGCGTTGAACACATCAGACTTACCACTAAGTCTTGTTCTGTGGCAATGGTTAAATAGGCTGCTAACGACGCCACATGCTGGCTGCGCCGCACCACAACCGTACCGGTGCCGGCTTGTTTTGCCATTTTGCAGGCGGCATCAATAGCCTGCGGTACCACGTAAGGTCCAGGCAAAAACTGCGCGTCCCAGTTTGCTACCGCAGCCCGTTCGCTCAGCACCTGCGGCTGCCCTTTTGCCAGGCTCTTACCGTCACGCAGCCACTGGCAATTATTAAGCAGCCGGATCAAACCATGAGTGCTAAAGCCCAGTAAATCGCCTTCCAACAAATAGTATCCTACATTGCGCGCAACCTCGCCCGAAGCCCCTGCTTCGGTTAAACAGGCACGCGCCCATTCCGCTAATTCTGAATAATCAAAACGTACAACATCAGTGCTCATGAAATTTCCTCTTGGTCACGGCCTGCAGGTCGTTTAAGCTACGCATACGACATTATCAAGGAGTAGAGATTGTGTCATCTGTTAACACAATAAACCGCATTGCCATTATAACCAGTGGTGGCGATGCCCCCGGCATGAACGCAGCGATCCGCGCTGTCGTTTTAGCCGCCGAAAACTATGGCATTGAGGTCATGGGCTTTCGCCATGGCTATGAAGGTTTGCTAAACAACGACTTCGTAAAACTTGACCGTGAAGACGTTGAACACATTTTACAATATTCCGGCACCATTATTAAAAGTGCCCGTAGTGAGCGTTTTAAAACCGAAGAAGGCGGTCGCGAAGCCGCAACGAATTTAGACGCTCACCAAATTGATGCCTTTATTGTCATTGGCGGCGATGGCTCATTTCGCGGCGCTGAGCATTTAGCGAACTTCTGGAAAGGCCCCATTGTCGGCATTCCGGGAACCATTGATAATGATCTCTTTGGCACCGATCACACTATTGGCTATGACACGGCAGTAGAAACCGCCATGGACGCGCTGGATAAAATTCGGGATACCGCCGAGGCCATGGATCGCGTGTTTATTGTTGAGGTTATGGGGCGCAATGCCGGTTACATCGGTATTAGCAGTGCAATGGCCTGCGGTGCTGAACGGATGATTCTACCTGAGCTACAAAAAGATAAACCCTTAACGGTTGAAGCTCTGGTTAAACACATAGAGTCAGTACAACGCGTTCGCGGCGACTCCAGCTATGTGATGGTATTGTGCGAGAACCAATGGCCCGGCGGAGCAGTTCGACTTGCAGAACAACTGGAAGATCGTCTTAACTTACCCTGTCGTCCGTGTTTGCTCGGTCACGTTCAACGTGGTGGCCGCCCTACTGCCATGGACAGAATTTTAGGCACACGGCTGGGGGTGCATGCGGTCGAACTGGTACGCCAGAACAAAACCGCTGTTATGGCCGGTGTTAGTGCGAATGAACTGAGTGAAACGCCATTGGCAGACACCTGGACAAAACGCAAAAAGCTCAGCGAAGAGTTAATCAATATTCAACAAAGTCTGTTTAATCCGATCAAAAAAGATCGTAATAAATCGACACAGTAAGAGAGGTCAGTAACGATAATGTCCCTAACGCAACTAACGGTGCCACTACCCGTACCATTAAACGACCCTAGCCGTCCTTTTTTCGGTTCACAGTACAGCACCGATATACACCCGGGACACACCCATATTCTAGGGTTTGGTTTTGATGGCACAGCTTGTTTTCGCAAAGGCGCCCGAGAAGGGCCTGACGGTTTACGTGCCGTTTCTGAAGACATTGAGTCATACTCGCCGTACCTTGACGCCGACTTAGAAGACCAGACCTTCTACGACTTAGGCAACCTGCGGTTGGGTTTTGATGACGACGAAGAGAAGCAGTGGCATCATGCGGTTCACGACTTTAATGCTATTTTTGACTCGCTTGATTTGGCGCAGGAAAAAATCAAACTGCTGACCTTAGGTGGCGAGCACTCTATTTCGTACGCCCCTATCGTTAAATACTTAAAACAATACCCCGATATGGTTTTGCTGCATCTGGATGCTCATGCTGATTTACGCGATGGTTTCCTCGGTTACCACTATTCACATGCTTCCATCATTCGTCGCTCCGTTGACCACTTTGGTCCCGGTCATGAATTGATTCAATACGGTATTCGCTCAGGCACGCGAGACGAATACCAATGGATGAAAGAACACAAAACCATCCGCAGCTCGCGCAAAGACTTCCTCGACAGCGTGGAAGCCATTGCCAAAGACCGCCCGGTATACCTGACACTGGATCTCGATTATTTTGATCCTTCTTTTTTACCGGGCACAGGAACCCCTGAGCCAGGCGGCGAGGATTTCCATTCCTTTGTCAGCTTGATGAAACTCTTGCGCCAAAAGAACCTGGTCGGTGCCGACGTAGTTGAGTTGTCTCCACAAATAGACCCAACCGGCAATTCCGACGTATTCGCGGCCAAAATTGTGCGTGAATTATTACTCGTATTACAACAGTCGGGAGCCTGAGATGTCAGACTGGAATATTGATCAAGCAGAAGAGCTGTATGGCGTTAATCGCTGGGGCGCAGGGTATTTTTCTATTGGTGAAAACGGCAACATTCAAATTCGGCCGAACCACCGTTTGCCCGACGTAACCATTGATATGAAAGAAGTGGTGGATGAGATTATTTCGGAGGGCATTCAATTCCCGGCCGTTATTCGCTTTCACGACATTCTGCGCTCGCAGGTTGAAATTATTAACGAAACCTTTGGTAAACAGATAGAAGAAGCCAACTATCAGGGGCAGTATTGTGGCGTATTCCCCATTAAAGTGAACCAGATGCGGGAAGTGGTTGAAGAGATCATGGACGCTGGCGAGCCCTACAACTACGGCCTGGAAGCCGGCTCTAAGCCGGAACTAATGGCGGTAATGGCCTACAACGACAACCCTGAAGCTCTGACCATTCTTAATGGCTACAAAGACAAAGATTATCTGACTCTGGCACTGCTTGGGCGGCAACTAAAACGCAAGATGATCATTGTTATTGAAAAATTCAGCGAGTTGGAAATGCTGATTCCGCTGGCCAAGCAAATGGGTGTTGAACCCATGATAGGCCTGCGCTCAAAAATGATGGTGAAAAGCTCAGGAAAATGGGCAGGCTCCAGCGGCGACCGCGCAAAATTCGGCTTAAGCATTGCCGAGATTCTGAACGTAATTGAACGCCTGCGCGAAGAAGACATGCTGCACTGTGCCAAGCTGCTGCATTTTCACATTGGCAGCCAACTGTCTGACATTCGCAAGATTAAAGAAGCGGTCAATGAAGGCGCTCGCCTGTACGCTAAATTAGTACAGGAAGGCGTACCATTAGAGTATCTCGACATTGGTGGCGGCTTAGGCATTGATTACGACGGTACCAGCACCACTAACGACTCTTCACGTAACTATTCAACGGAAGAGTACGTTGCTGACGTTGTCTGGGGCGTTAAGCAAATTTGTGACCTGGAAAAAGTCCCCCACCCTAACTTAGTCAGCGAAAGTGGCCGTGCCATGACCGCTCACCATAGCTGTGTGGTGACTAACATTGTGGGTGAAATGAAGCCCGGCGGCACGCAATTCGATATCAGCGCCAGCGGCGACGAACACATTTTAGTGAAAAACATGCGCGAACTGCATAGCTCAGGGGAACACTTCCATCCGCAGGAGCGCTACAACGACGCCGCCGGTTATAAACAAAATGCTTATGAAGCTTTTAAACTGGGTATTTTGTCGCTGAATGAAATGGCCAAACTGGATACCATGTACTGGCAGATACTGTCGGACATTCATCATTCGCTGGATAAAGATACCTATGTGATACAGGAACTGGAAGAGCTGGAAGACATGCTCGCCAGCCAGTATCTATGTAATTTCTCGGTGTTTCAGTCAGCAGCCGATACCTGGGCCATTGGTCAGGTATTACCCATTGTGCCTATTTCCCGCTTAAACGAACAACCCGAAATACGCTGTTCAGTTGTCGATATAACCTGCGATAGCGACGGCAAGCTAAGTAAGTACATTGAAGGTACCGACATTAGCGACCATATTCCCATGCATAACCTGCGCAAAGGCGAAGATTATCATGTAGGGTTGTTTCTAACGGGTGCATACCAGGACGTTATGGGCGATATGCACAACCTGTTTGGCCGCTTAACCGAAGTGCATGTGTATTGTCACGACGACGAACCCGGCGATTTCTATATTGAAGAAGTGGTACCGGGCACATCGGCCGAAAAAGTGCTGCAAACCATGCAGTATAATACCGAATACATGGCCAAAACGGTGAAAAAACAAATTGACCGTCAGGTACGTAAAGGCTCACTGGCGCCACGCGAAGGGGTTCGCTGGACAAACTTTTACGAACATTGTTTAGCCGGAAGCACCTACTTACGTGTTGAATAATCCACCAAAACAACCGCTTAATGTGCAATTACTGAGCAAACAGTAGAAAAGCGACAAAAAGCGGTTGACTCGAAACTGAAAAAAACGTTTAATACGCCTCGTTGCCCGGATAGCTCAGTCGGTAGAGCAGAGGATTGAAAATCCTCGTGTCGGTGGTTCGATTCCGCCTCCGGGCACCACTCCCCCCTCCTAAGTGGTCCTCATTTGTACTTTAATCCCTTATTAATCAATAGCTTTAGCTGGATTAAGGTCTTTTGAAGTCCTTTTTAGTTTCTTACTATCCACAACTTTTTGTACACTGTTATGTAACACGGAACGAAATGTACTTAAGGTGTGTTACAAAAATGCCTAAAATCCCCCAGCCGCTTACTCCTAAGAAAATCGATGCGGCAGAAAAAAAAGATAAAGAATATAACCTAGCTGATGGCCAAGGTCTGTTCTTGCGAGTCAAACCTTCTGGCAAAAAAGTTTGGATCTTTAATTATTCAGAGCCTTTTACTCAGCGTCGAAAAAATCTAACGTTAGGTAACTACCCAGATCTTTCATTAAAATTGGCGAGAGAAAAGCGCCAGCAGAATCGGGAATTACTAGCCAAAGATATTGATCCCATAGCTCACCGTGACCAACAAATTGAAAAAAAACGGGCTGCCGCCAGCAATACATTTAAAGCAGTTGCTGAACGTTGGATAGAAGTGCACCGAACAAAGGTTAAACCCGACACTGCCAACAAAATCTGGCGCTCACTCGAAAATGATGTATTCCCGAGAGTTGGCTCAATTCCTATCGAGCAGTTAACCGCCCCCAAAGCCATAGAAGTCATTCAGGCCCTCACCAAAAGAAACAGCTTTGAAATGGCGCGTAAAGTCGCCCGGCGGATGAATAACGTCATGTCGTTTGCAGTCAATGTTGGTATCGTCCAACATAATCCACTGACAGGCATTAATCAGATGATACCCTCATCTAGGGTTAAGAATATGCCAACACTGACCCCTGATGAGTTACCGGAGCTCATGCGGGCTTTAAACTTTGCCAACATCAAATACGTGACTCGGTGCTTGATTGAATGGCAACTGCATACCATGGTCCGCCCAGGTGAAGCCGTGCAGGCCCGTTGGCAAGAAATCGACTTTGACAATGCAATATGGGCCATTCCTTCCGAGAGAATGAAAATGGGACGGCCTCATGAAGTACCTTTAACCAAGCAGTCATTGGCGCTACTCGAGTTTATGCAGCCACTGAGTGGCCACAGAGAGTTCATATTTCCTTCCGATAGGGCTCCCCTTAAGCATGCCAACAAAGAAACCGCTAACATGGCTCTCAAACGCATGGGTTTCGAGGGACGTCTTGTTGCCCATGGCCTCAGAGCCCTAGCCAGTACTACACTTAATGAACAGGGCTTTGATAAAGACGTGATTGAAGTTGCGCTGGCGCATATCGACAAAGACAAAATTCGTGGAGCATACAACCGCGCTACCTACATGAAGCAGCGCAGAGAAATGATGGAATGGTGGTCTGAGCATATTGAGAAAGCTGCTTACGGAAACCGAAGTATGAGTCAAGCTAACAGTTCTCCTTCTAATAATTAGAGGGAGATACAATTAGTACGATTAAACTCATTTTCTTTTAACTTTTTCTTGCTCACGTGAGTTCAACCTTTCCTCGCGCAAAAAGTAGTCCCCATGCCTTATGCAAAACTCCGTCAATTTATAGTCGTCATCCATATCTTTCTTTATATCGAGCCGTGCGGAAAAACCATCCCCCATCAACTGAACTCGATACGCTTTTTCTCCTTGGTAGTTTCTCTTGTTCTCGTCGTTTAGCTGCTTGATTTCCTGATCACTGAGCCTCGCTGCTGCATCATGCTTCTTCGTTTTCTTCGCTGGCTCGGTGGGCTTTCGATATTTGGTATTAAAATGAGTGTAGTAAGAAGAGAGCTTTTTTGGGTGCTTGCAGCGAAGTTCTTCTATTTTTTCTAGAATAAGTGAGTGAAGCTTTTTGTGGTTCCCGTCTATATTTTTTGAATCCCACAAAGCTAACGCGATGGCTCTTCTAGTATTATTAGAATCTACTTTTGCCCAACTTTTTGTCAGCTTCTCGGCTTTTTTGGCTCCTTCTAATAACCTTCTAGCGCGTGACTTGGATTTCTTCTCAGACTTTTCATCAGACAGACACCCAGGGTACCAAATGCGGTTTGAGTCCCGGGAAGCACTCAACCAGAGGATCTGCTCTTCTAACCTTCCCATTACGTAACTCGGCGTACACTTATTGCTATTTACGTAAACCGCGACATCATAGTCACTCTTCGTCCCAACAGACTTAACCCCCCTGCCACTCGAAGGTAAGTTCTGAAAGTATTCCTTCACTTTTTTTCTCAAATGATCTATTACATCCCCTTTATGATAATAGACCGCTATATCACAGTCGTTGGGGCACTCATACCGATTTTGAGATGTCGATATTTTCACTCCCCCCATGCTTTCATTAAACTTTGGATAAGTGTAAAGACACGGTGCAGTTTTCCCGAATACCTTTTCTGGCGTTTTTGTCACAAATGCCTCCCAGCTTGCGCTTGCGTCGGTCTTCCCCAAAAGCGGCACAATTAGAAAACCATACTCCACGGTCCAATCGTGAAGGAATTCAATTTTTTCTATATCAAACTGATTATTAATCTTTTCTAGCGGATTTCCGTGCTTAAGCACGAGAGACTCGTACTTTGGATCACAAAAACCATCGTTCTCGACCTGCTTGTGGAAGGAGTAAACCAGACAATTTGTAAACTCGAAAAAAGCTGTTAAATACTTTTGACTATTTCTATTCGCCCCCTTCCACTGTTTGGATAATCCTTCAAAAAGGCATGGTAGATAAATTAGTAGTTCATCCACGTCCTCAGCGAGATCTTCGTTCCTTAAAACCTCTGCCCTAAAGTGTCTGTGAGAATACTGATACCTCCACCAGTTCAAATAAAACCGTTTGGTTTCAAATTCCTTCCACTCTTTCGTATTCTCATCGAAGTTAAACGCTTCATCCTTTTCATTTGTCTCTATGTGAAATGCGACCTCTTGATCATGCAAAGTCTTCCTTAAATCATTTTCCATAAATCTCCCAAAAGTACGTTATGTAATATTTTCCTTGCATACGTTGTAATTCTCTCTGTTTTCAATCAAGCCCATTTATGGAGGCCTATATGACAGCGAACGTTACAAATATTCCAGGGAAAGTTTTAAGACTACAGGAGGTGCTTAATTTATTGTCAATTTCGAAATCGTACCACTTTGCGAAGTTGGATAAAAACTCGAAAAGCTACGATCCCACTTACCCTAAGCCGATTAGCCTAGGAGAGCGGTCGGTTCGTTACATCGAGCAAGAAGTCATTGACTGGATCAACGCACGTAAGGAGAAAAGAAATGTTAACTAAAGGTGTACCAAACTTATCAAAACCAAACAGAGATCTTAGTAATGGGTTATTCCATAGTCCAATTACACAAGGTGTAGTGAACTCGCTGACCTCTACTGTACAAGCTCCAAGCGAGCTAATTTTACAGGCGGTATTAGGCGCTATTTCCACAGCAGCACAAGGGCAGGTTGATGTTGAGAGAATATATGGAGGCTCAGGACCAACGTCGCTATTTTTATGCGTCATCGCTGAATCTGGAGAGAGAAAAACAGGTGTAGCGACTAAAGTGTTCAAACCCATTATTGACTTTGAAAGAAAAGAGGCAAAGAAATACGCAGAAAAGCAGGAAGTTTATGAACTTGAACTAGAGATTTTTAATGACAAAAAGAAGCTGATAAAGAAAAAACTTAGTCAAGCTATGAAGACGGGCAAAAAGGAGGCAATAGAAAGCGCAGAAGCAGAACTCTTGGCTTTACAACGTAAAAAACCTAAAGAACCAATCAAATCACAATTTATTTTCGAAGACGGTACGCCTGAATCAGTTCAGTCTGACATGAGTAAAGGCAATGGTAACGCAGCGATGGTCTCTAACGAAGGAGGTACAGTTTTTGGCGGCCCGATAGCCAGAGATCTCGCTTTTTTAAACAGCCAATGGTCAGGAGAGTCGTTTACTGTTAACCGTAAAACATCAGAGAGCTTTATTCTCGACAATACGAGACTAACACTCTCTATTTTAATACAGCCAAGCGCGATTGAGACGTTTCTTCATAAGAAGGGAGTCGAAGCAGTAGGTATTGGTTTCTTGGGGCGATTCCTTTTTTGCAACCCACTAACGACTCAAGGAACGCGATTTTTAGACCCATTTAGGGTCGAATCTAAGGAGGGTTACGAACGTTACGTTGAGAGAATGGAAGAAATACTGGCTGAGAATTTCACGACCAACCAAACTCGGCATGTTATCGAGTTTTCTGACGAAGCAAAAGCCTATGCTCAAGACCTTTACAACGAAATTGAGCTTGGCTTGCAAGTCAACGGACGTTTTCAATATGCAAAAGATCACGGTAATAAGCTGCTTGAAAACATCAGCCGCATTGCCGCATTGCTATCCTATTTTGAGCATGGGAAAGACGAAAAAATAAGCTTAGGGATTCTCCAAGATGCGGAAAGGATTGCGTTTCACTTTTCCGACACTTATCTGAGGTGTTTCCAGACTTATCCTAATTACTTGAAAGATGCATTTGCTCTTCAAGAATATTGCCAAACCAAGCGAGAAAATGGTGAACGGTACATATCAAAAGCGGCAATTAGACGCAGTGGCCCAAGCCGTCTCAGAAATCTAAGAGCGCTCACGCAGGCTGTGGAGTTACTACAAGTATGGGGAGAGCTGAGAGTATGTAATGACCCAACTACTGGATTAGTATATCTCGATTTACAGCCTACCTTTGCTCACGACCCGCATATGTGGAACCGATTCTACAACAAGTATAAAGGCAGTCTTTGACCGTCGAAAGCTTGAATAGCTATGGAGGAAAAATAAACGACATCATAAAACTGAGTACTTTTCAGCGCTGAAACTCTTAAAAAGCCGATACGGTTGATACGGATATCAGGTGTATCAGGGTTTTCGACCATTTCGATTTGAAATCGGTTCGATAATGGCACTCGCTACGAGGAATTGATCAGCCTCGTAGCATTGCCCAACCGGCAATTTTTTTGCCAATCAAATACTAACTTCCGAACAACGGAGATTAGTCAAAATCGTCGAGAACGCTGTCACTTGAGATCCAAAAGTGCAGCGAATGCCGACAGGTGTTTTCTCGGTAATAGTAATACTTATAACTACCACTGTGTACATCATTCATTGGTACGTCTAGTAACCAATGCTTAGCCAGTGATAGGTAAGCCCCCAAGCTTACCGTCTGACTCATGGTTAACTATTACAGGATCAGATCAGTTATGAGTATTCAATGATCATGGAGCTAATTATGAACAGACCAACACGCAACCCAATGAACCATAACCAAACACTGTATTACGACACTTCGTACAAAGGCTTTCCGCTATGGTCTCAACACGCGCCATATATTAAGGAAGATTTAAGTGGTCTGCATGACACGATGGAAAGAGCGCTGAATGAGCATTCACGGACGTTAGCGGTTCGCTTTGATTTGAAAGTGCCTGTAGCCGGTATGCCTTTGCATCTTGAGCCGCCAATGGAGCATTTCATCAGAGCTGTTAACCGGAGAATTAAGGCTAAGTATGACAGAGAAAGGTTACTTAAAGGCTCTGCGCATCATTGCACTGTCCGATATGCCCGTAAAGCTGAGCAAAACATACAATCACCATACGAGCATTACCATGTTGTTCTTTTCGTCAACAACGATGTCTTCAGGCAGGTAGGCAACTTGGGACCTGGTGATAACTCAGAGCTGGGGAAAATCATTAGAGATGCCTGGTATAGCACGGGAGGCGTTAACGCTGGCCCTACTGAGTATTTAATTCATGGGTCAACGCCGTCATACCGTCGCTTAAAAGGCCCGTTTAATTCATTCAGTCAGGAAACTCGAGAGGCTTTTAGGCATTACAGCTACTTATGCAAGGAGAGTACAACGCTTTATCAACGTGGTCGCCCTGCGTTCACCACAAGTCGTAAATAAGGCAAAAAATAAAGCGCCAACATAAGGCACCAAGCAACGCAGAAGAGGCCCAGGGAAAACCTCTTCTACGCGCCTAGCGGCATTACAACTACAACAATCCCCTTTCAGCAAACGAAACCGTGTCTTGGCCTACTACAATGTGGTCAAGCACGGGGACGTCTATGTGATTGAGCGCGTCCTTGATACGCGTCGTCACACGCTTGTCAGCTTCCGATGGCTCAGTCACCCCCGATGGATGGTTGTGCGCCAGGATGATGGCTGCAGCGTTTTGCTGAAGCACTTCCTTCATCACTTCGCGGGGATACACCGGGGCGGCGTTAATCGTCCCAAAGAACAACTCCTTATACTCAATCAGCCGGTGCTGTGAATCCATCAGCAGTATTGCGAACACCTCACGTTTTTGATGCGCCAGCTTGTACCTAAGAAAGTCTTTTGCGGCCGATGGGCTGGTAAAGCCCTCCCCCTTCAAAAACTTCGTCTCCAAGATCTCAGACGCTTTATTCAACACATCAACCTCAGTCATCGGCCCATTCGTTACATACTCAGCGTTTTGCTCGTGCATTTTGTGTCTCCATGTTTTCGATTCTTCAATGCACATGCGTGATTGGACTTCCCAGACTTTGCTAGACACTTTTAACAGTTACAATGTAACTAAAACTAGAGGTGTTTATGAGCAAAGGCAAACGGTATACCGAAGAGTTTAAAATTGAAGCCGTCAAGCAGGTCACCGAGCGCGGTCACTCTGTTTATGACGTCGCTGATCGTCTGGGCATTTCCGTCAAGTCACTTTACGACTGGCGTGCTAAATACGGCCAGGATAATAAAACCAATAAATCCTCCGATGAACAACTGCGCATAGCAAAGCTTGAAGCCGAGCTAAAACGCGTTAAGGAGGAACGGGATATATTAAAAAAGGCCGCAAAGTACTTTGCAGGCGAGTCCGAGTAAAGTACGCCTTTATCCGTGATCATCAAAATCAGTTCTCTGTTTCGGCCATGTGCCGGGTGTTGAAATTGAACCGCAGTGGTTTCTATGCCTGGCTAAAGAAACCTTTAAGCGATCGAGCCATAGAAGACGCGAGACTTTTAAAACGCATCAAAGCGTTCTTCATTGCCAGTGGCGGCACTTACGGCAGCCCCTGGATCCACAAAGACTTACGTGAAGCAGGTGAAAAATGCAGTGTGCATCGTGTTGCTAAGATCATGCGACTCAATAAGCTAAGAGCTCAAATTGGTTATAAACGCCGGCATATAAAAGGCGGCAAGCCTGGCCGGGTTGCAGACAATGTCTTAGAGCGGCAGTTTAACCCGAAAGCGCCGAATACTTCGTGGGTAAGCGACATTACCTACGGTGTGCCCGGAACTCAGGGCGAACATGGACGTTCAAAGTGAGTCACGAACTGATTTAAAATCTGCTAATACTCTGGCGGGAGCCCGAAGTGTTAG
>NZ_SNZY01000012.1:0-62565 GCF_004364275.1 Idiomarina sp. H2 | reverse complement strand
CGCCGATGGTAGTGTGGGGTCTCCCCATGCGAGAGTAGGTCACCGCCAGACTACAAATAAATAACCCCAGCCCAATCGGCTGGGGTTTTTTTATGTCTGCCTGGCAGCACTGCCGGCGCACCCCACCTGATGCAAGAGCATCAGGCTACTATAACGTTTGCTTATACCTAATTGCTTTCCAGACTGAACCAAACTGTCAATTTACTGCTATATTCACTGTAATAATTATAGGGAGAGCAGTATGAAACGTTTCAATGCTATTACGCTTGCTTTGGCGAGCTCATTTTTCATTACGCCAGTTGCGTCAGCGCAACAAGATTCTGCGCAAGACGTAGAAGAAGTGATTCAGGTTGTAGGTTCCCGATTATCGATGAGAACGGCAACAGACGGCGCTGCACCAGTGGACATCATTAGTGGAGAGGACTTAGCCGCGACAGGTATTACTGAAACCGCTAAAGCTCTTCAGTACGCGGTACCTAGCTTTAATTTTCCATCATCATCGGTTACAGACGGCACAGACGCAGTTCGTCCGGCTTCTTTAAGAGGTCTGTCTCCGGATCACACCTTAGTACTCATTAACGGTAAAAGACGTCACAAGTCAGCCTTAGTTCATTTAAGCGGAACAACAGGAAGAGGCAGCTCGAACGTTGATTTGAATGCTATTCCTATGGCGGCAATAAAACGTATTGAAGTCTTGCGGGACGGCGCTGCAGCTTTATACGGATCAGATGCTATCGCTGGTGTTATCAATATCGTTTTGAAAGATAACGAGAGCGGCGGTAACGCCAGTATTCAAGGTGGCCAAACCTATAAAGGTGATGGTGAGCAATGGAAACTGTCTGCGAGCTCCGGGTTTGCTATTGGAAACGACGGTGCTCTAACTCTGTCTGGCGAGTTGCATCATAAAAATAGAACCAATCGTGCCGGACTCGATCCGCGCCAACAGTATCCAGAGCTACCAAATGGCGATCCAGATCCAAGAGAAGAGACCTTCGACAGACAGAGTTTCCATGTCGGTGATGCGGAGTACGAAAATGCTTCGTTGTTTGCGAACATGGATATTGCTATAGGTGAAGGCAATTTTTATGCGTTCGGTGGGATCAGTGATCGCACTTCTGAATCAGGTGCGTTTTATCGTCGGGCTCTTCAAAGTAATACATTAACTGAATTGTATCCGGACGGCTTTTTACCTATTTTAGCCCCTGACGTTAATGATCACTCAATTTATGCTGGCTACGAATGGTTAGTCGGCGAATGGACGTTAGATTTTAGCGGTGGCTATGGCTTCAGTAAGTTTCAGTATAACGTTGAGAACTCATTAAATGCGTCTTTAGGTCCGGAACTTACACCAACTTCATTTGATGCAGGTACGCTCGAAAATAGTGAATCCAACGTTACCTTAGACGCCCAACGCTTTATCCCATTTGCGAATAACTCAGAAATTTCTCTGGCTATGGGTATTAGTTACCGCGAAAACTCTTATGAAGTTATTGCCGGTGAAGAAGCTTCTTACATTAATGGTGGCTACGAAGATAGACCCGGTGGCAGTCAGGGCTTCACTGGATTTTCTCCTGATTCCGAAGTAGATGAGTCGCGCGATAATGTGGGTGTTTATGTTGAAGCTGAAAATCAGCTCACAACCGACTTTATGTGGGGCGCTGCGGTTCGATATGAAGATTACTCAGACTTTGGCAATAACACCAGTTGGAAGCTTTCCGGTCGTTATGATTTAACCGACAGAGTTGCGGTACGTGGTGCCATTAATACAGGTTTCAGAGCACCTAGCGTACAACAATTGTACTTTAGCAATATCTCTACCCTGTTTGTTGATCGCGGCAACGGACTGGAACCTGAACAGTCAGGAACCTTTAATAATATTAGTCCGGTAACTCAGGCTCTGGGTATTGGTGCTCTTCAACCGGAAGAATCTGAAAGCGTTAGCCTGGGTATGGTCTGGAATGGTTATGATGGTCTGGCAATCACCATTGACGCATTCCAAATCGAAATTGAGGATCGGATAATTTTATCCGGCGATGTTGCCCCTGGTGATTCTCCGGCTGTTGAAGAAGCACTTGCCGGTACAGCGGCGGAAAACGCGCGGTTTTTCCTTAATGCTGTTGATACGACAACCAAAGGGCTAGATATTGTAGCCAGTAAAACCTTCGGTATCGGCGGCTACGGCGACCTTAAAGCGCAGTTAGCTTATGGTTATAATACTACGGACATTGACTCTATTAACCTGCCGCAATTATTAGATGGGCTGGACGATGTTCTGTTTGATAGTGATGAGCAAATACGTATGACGCGCTCCACACCTGATCATTCAGGGTCAATTGGTTTAACCCATACTAAGGGCAAATGGACCAGTAATGTCCAGTTCAGTTATTTTGGTAACTACGCCATTGGTTACAGCAGTGGAACCGAGACGTACGGTCCTAACTGGATAACAGACGTCACCGTTAATTATCAGTGGAACGATGCTCTGGCTGTGAGAGTGGGAGCGCAGAACCTGTTCAACGAGTATCCTGACGAGCGCTCAGAAGGAAATCAGTTTAATGGTATTTTTAAGTACCCATTAACTAACTCGCCTATCGGCTTCAATGGTGGCTATTTCTACTCGGAAGTTGAATATAAATTTTAATTGTCTCCGAGAGCTAATATTAGTAAAAACCGCCATTTATTGGCGGTTTTTTTATTTCAGGTTAAGGTTTTAAATTTTAACTAACTGAAATATATAAGATAAATAGTTGGCATGGTAGTTGTAATCAAAAGACTAAGTATAGTTAAATTGCTCACTATTGGAGTTATTGTCATGTCGAATCGCAGCTTTGGTTGGTTATTAGTTTTATCTGTTATTGGTTTATTCTTTTTCGCTGAAGAGATATTTTCAGTTTTCGGAATGGCTCTTGGCTCGGTGATTGAGTTGTCGGTTACTTTATTGATCAGTTTATTTTTTGTCGGTCTGGTATTTTTTGTGGTGGTTACGGTATTCGGTAGCGTGCTCTTAGGCGCTGGTGCAGCATTTATTGCGCTAATACTCAGTGGAATAGGTTTCTTTTGGCCGCTGATTCTTTGTGTTCTGGTTCTTTACTTTATATTTCGCAAACCAAAGGTTTCTAGAACGGGTTAATCACGTGTAATATAAAGCCTAAGTTAAATCCAATAAGGCTTAGGCTATGTTTAAAACAATAATTGCTGTATTGAGTTTGTTACCGGTTATAGTCGCCGCCGAGACATTAAAAATTGACGATGCCTGGGCTCGTGCGACTATCCCTGGAACCGAAAATGGCGCCGCTTATGCCACACTTAAAAATCTGAAGGATGCCCCTGTCGAAATTACCCGTATCAGCTCAGACGTCACTAAAGTAGCTGAAATACATCGACACACAATGTCGGGCGACGTGATGAAAATGGAAGAAGTTAAATCACTCTCTATTGCTCCGGGTGAAACAATTAAGTTTCAGCCAGGAGGGTATCACTTTATGTTATTTGGCTTGAAATCTCCGCTTGAAGCCAAAGAAAGCTTTTCTCTGACCTTACATTTTCAGTCAGGCTCCAAACAAACCATTCAATTTCTAGTGAAGAAATAAAGAATCCGACATCTAATAGGAAGAGTTATGTATAAGAAAACATTAGTGTTAGCCGTTGCGTTAGCGGTTGCTCCTGCCTGCGCTTTAGCTGATACAGTTTTTGGTGTTTATGCCGGCGGACAATTCTGGGATGCCGACAGTGAAGGCGAGTATGCTTTTGCTTCTAACGTAATAGAACCTAATTTCGAGGATGAAAACCAAAGCAGTTATTACATCGCTTTGGAGCATCCGGTTCCTTTCGTTCCAAATATTAAAGTACGCGAAAATAGTTTAGAAGTTACCAGCGACTATGGAAAAAATGACTTTAGTCATAGAGATTACATTTTTTACTACGAAATTTTCGATAATGATTTAGTCTCATTTGATATTGGCGTCAATGCTATGGATTTCGACGGCAGTTTGTGGGTGCTAGGCAGCGATACTATTGGTCGCCAGGACTTTTCCGTTGTTGTGCCTACAGCCTATGTAGCAGCGCGAGTTGGGATACCGGCTACCGACTGGACCTTCTTTGCTGATGCCAGTGCGCTTAGCGCGAAAGACAGTAAAGTTCAGGATGCGCAAATTGGCATCGAATATCGTTTAGTTGATAACTTAGCTGTCGATGTAAGCCTTAATGCAGGTTATCGCCATTCGGTGATAGAGCTTGATGATGTCGATGATATTTATTCAGATGTGACCTTTAAAGGCCCGTTTGTTGGAGTCGAAGTTCACTTCTAATCGATTAATTAGACCATTCAAAGCTTGCAGGTCGTTCAGCATATAAGCTAAATTGTTATATGTTTGTAACTTCTTATAAATGGATGGCCTCAACGCATGGTCAGTAGTCAAGATGAACCACTGTTTCTTCACGACGACGATGAAGTAACTCCGGCAGAGTACAGTAAAGGTTTCTGGAAAATTCTGATTGTCGATGATGATCAGGAAATTCATGCGGTCACTAAAATGGCGCTTGCTGATGTTATTATTAGTGGCCGCCAACTGGAGTTCTTCCATGCTTATAGTGGCAGTGAAGCGCTTGATCGCCTGACTGAACATGACGACATCGCCATGGTATTGCTTGATGTTGTGATGGAAACCGATGACGCCGGTTTAAAAGTGGCTCAGGCTATTAGGGAGCAGTTAGGCAATGATGAGATCCGGATTGTGCTGCGAACAGGGCAACCGGGTTATGCTCCTGAAGAAAGCGTTGTAAAAAACTATGATATTAACGACTACAAAACAAAAACAGAACTCACAAGAAGCCGTCTTTTAACCACTGTATTTTCTGCTGTCCGCTCGTATCAGCAACTTTGCACCATTAATGAAAATCGTCGGGGATTGCGTAAAATCATTCACTCGGCTTCCAACTTAATGGAAAAACACTCCATTGTTAACTTTTCTGAAGGGGTGGTTACGCAAATTGCTTCCTTGCTTGGCTTAAACGCCGAAGGGATTGTCGGTGCCAGAGCGCCTCATAAAGATAATGATATTCTGGTACTCGGAGCTGCCGGACATTTCGCGAATAGTATTAATAAAAGCCTATCCACTCTTAACTCTGACGAAATAGAGAAAAATGTCAGAAAATGCCTGAATGAACAACGTCATATTCATACCGACACCGCTACGGTCTTCTTTATTGATGGCCAGGCGCATCAGGCGGCGGCCTACATAGAAACAAAAAACGCTGTCGCTGAGTATGACCAGGAGTTGCTGGAAGTCTTTTTAGCCAATATTGCGGTCGGCTTCGAGAATGCGAATTTATTCGAAGAACTGCGGACTGCAGCGTATCTTGATCCTTTAACTGGCATCCCGAATCGGGCAGAGTTTACACGGTGTCTTCAAGTTCTGTCTGAAAAACCGGACAAAGACAAAATGATCGCTGTCATCGACATAGACCACTTCTCTGATGTTAACGATGGATTGGGTCAGGATGTCGGAAATTTATTGTTGCGTGCTGTGGCGCTTCGTCTGACAGACCAACTTGGCGATAAAGTCTTTGTTTCGCGGATTTCTGCCGACGTATTCGGCGTTTACGGTCCTGCGAATATTGTCACACCTAATGCTTTCAGTGAGCTTTTTGCCTTACCTTTTAGAGCCGGGGAACATTACATACCATTGCGGGTAACTTGTGGCTTTGCCTCAGCCACAAACCCTGAGAGTGTTAATGGCAAAGGGTTGCTGAAGCAAGTTTATATCGCTCTAAAAAATGCTAAAAATAACTCCTTTGACCGTTATAACTATTATGAGCCGTCGATGGAACAAGACACTCAACGACGGCTTCATTTGGTTCGTCGGCTGCGCGCCGATTTTGCCAATAGAAAACTGCAGGTTTGGTATCAGCCGCAAGTTGAGCTGAAAACAAAAAAAGTTGTAGGTGTAGAAGCACTTCTGCGCTGGCCTCAAAGCGACGGTTCTTTTATTTCTCCTGCAGAGTTCATTCCTTTGGCTGAATACTCCGGGTTGATTGTAGAAATAGGCTCTTGGGTTATTGAAGAAGCTTGTCGCCAAATTAATGCTTTTGATGAAATTGGTCTTCCCCAGCTTCGGGTGGCGGTAAATGTTTCAGTACCACAATTTCGAAAGCGTGACTTTCCTGAGCTGGTAGAAAAGCAAATAGAACAATGGGGAATCGATCCGACGCGAATTGAGCTGGAAATTACAGAAAGTATTGTGATGGAAGACCCTGATCTGGTTGCTGACATTTTAAGGCGTTTGAAGCAGCAAGGAATTCAGGTGGCAATTGATGATTTTGGTGTCGGCTTTTCATCACTCAGTTACTTACAAAAGCTGCCCTTAGATCGAATTAAAATAGACAAAACCTTCGTGAATAATTCAGATGAGAAGAGCGGCAAGATCATCATAGAGACTATTGTCGACATGGCTCGTCGTTTAGGTTTAAAAGTGCTGGCTGAAGGTATCGAGGAGCAGTCGCAACTGGACTACTTTTTAGGGTTGGACTGCACCGAGGGGCAAGGTTTTTTCTTTGCTAAACCAATGCCCGCTGACCAGTTAATTTGCTTGTTACAAAAGCAAATGAGTTATTCTTAGTTATAGACTTCTACGCTATCGGCTTTCATCTGATAGCCTACAACCGCAAGGTCACCTTCTTTGCGTTCTACCTTAATGGTGCCTTCTATCCAAACAGCATCATAAGTGTTTTCGTAGGGAACACCTTCCGGGTATTCAACGTGAATAATTTGGTTTGGCGGTGGTGGCGGAACGTGGATGCACGCACCAAAATAAGGAACCAGTAAAAATTCAGTGACGTTATCAGCGTTCCCTTCCAGTTGCACAACGTAGCCAGGAATCCGCACTTTTTTGCCGTCCAGAGATTCAACTACAGGCGCGTCCAGGCTAACCTGCTTGTCTTCGTCCGGATTGGCATCATAATATGACTGAGGCTTGACCGGAGGCGGAGTAAATCCTTCAGGGATGAGATCCTTCCAGCCAATTTTTTCAGCAGCCGCGAATGCGGGAAGGGTTAGCATTAAGAGTGCAACCGCAAATAACTTCTTCATATTTTCACCGTAAGTCCGTCTGCAAGAGATTGGCGATACGCACGCCATGCGGGAATTAAACTTAACATAAAGCCTGCACCAATCACGAGTACTATGCGCCACCACTCACTAATGCTGGGCCATGAGCTGGTGAAGATTAACCCTGTCTGCGACTGGATAACGCCGGCCAACGACCATTGCAGGCCATATAGCAAGAGTAAGCCAGAGAAAGCGCCGACCACGGTAAGTAGCAGGGCTTCACTGAGTAATAAGCCGAATATTGTTCCCGGACCTGCGCCCACGGCTCTTAAGACCGCCATTTCGCGACGGCGTTCCCTTAAACTGGCAAGCATAATTGTCAGCATACCCAGCAGACCAATCAGCACCACCATAGCCGAGATGGCGGTTAACGCCTGCTCGAAAACTCTTAAGGTTTTCCATAGCTCCTGCAGCGTCATTCCCGGTAGCAGAGCGGTTAAAGGCTCTTTGTCATAGGTGTTGATTTGACGTTGTAGGCGCAAAGCCAGAGGCTTGGCCTTTAAGCCAAGTAATGCGGCACTGATGCTTTCAGCCGGGGCTTCGCCATGATGCTCGTGCTCGTCGGCATGAGCATCGTTATGTTCGTGTTCATGGTTGTGGTTATGTTCTTCGTCGTGCCCGGCCCCACCGCTGTGAATCATCTCGAGGCTGTGCAAGGTTACCAGCACCGCTTGATCAACCGGGGTTCCTGTCCGCTGCAGAACACCAGTAACCGTCAATGGGTGCTCATCGTGTTCGCTAAAGCTAATGCCGCCACTGCCGTGGGCAATAATGATATCGTCACCAATGGCTTTTGACAGCTTCTCTGCCGCATCAGCTCCTAATACAACGTCTTCATTTGAGGCAAAAGGCTGGCCTTGTGAAAACTCTAAAGGTTGCTTATCAGCATATTTAAAATGCTCGAAATACGCATTGGTTGTCGCTACAACTGGCAATCCCTGGACACTGTCACCCAGCGAAATTGGCACGGCCCAACTGACTTCAGGACGGCTACTAATATCGGCAAAGCTTTCCCAGCTCATATTGTTGGTCATGCTGCCAATATGAAATACCGAAGACAGCAACAACTGTGTCTGTCCGGTTCTGGCGCCAATAATTAAGTCAGTACCAGAAACTGTATTGGCAAAATGACTTTGTACCTGGTCACGGACACGCTCCACTGCCAGTAATAAGGTAACGCTGACAGCAATCGCCATAACAGTTAAAAGCACACTCGCGCGTCGGTTCAATAGGCTTTTTATAGCAAGGCGGATCATGATTTAGCCCCCGCCCGATTAAGTTCGTTAAGCTCGACGTGTTTATCAAAATAAGAAGACAAAGCGGCGTCATGAGTCACAAAAATAACCGTGGTGTTATTTTGGCTACTCAGCTCGAGTAATAATTGAATAAAGGTATCCCGGTGCTCAGCATCCAGCGCCGAGGTTGGTTCATCCGCTATCAGCAGTTTAGGTGCTCCCAGTAAGGCTCTGGCAGCTGCTATCCGTTGTTGCTGACCAACGCTGAGGGTATGAGCCTGTTGCTGAATTTGTTCTGAGGATAAACCTAAGCGTTTGAGCATTTCCAGCGCAGTCGCTTCTGCCGATGTTCCCTGCTCTGCTAAACGTTGTCTGCGCTTTTTCGAGAACTGACAGGCGAGTAAAGTGTTGTCTAAGGCGGATAAATAGGGCAGCAAATTAAATTGCTGAAATATATAGCCAATATTGTCAGCACGATAATGGTCTCGTTGTCTGCCGGACAGACTGGAGAATGCAGTATCAAACAGGTCTAACCGGCCTTGTTCCGGTGTATTAATGCCGGCCAACAGCGATAGTAATGTTGATTTACCGCTACCGCTGGGGCCGCGCAGCAGCACCGTTTCACCCTGTTTTACCTGCCAGGCAGGAATATCCAGGGTTGGTTTTTGTCCCGCCCAGGAAAAACTCAGTTTTTCTAGATTGACGGCATTCACTACGTCGGTGCTGCTTACCATTTTGTATTAAGACTTTTTCGCGCGTTCAAAAGAAGACACAATTTCTTCTTTTGCTGCAGCGGCATCACCCCAACCGTCAACTTTAACCCACTTACCTTTTTCCAGCTCTTTGTAACGCTCGAAGAAGTGAGTGATTTGTGCTTTTAACAACTCAGGCAGGTCATCAACGTCATTGATGTGATCGTACTCTTTAGTCAGCTTACTGACCGGAACCGCGATAACTTTCGCATCTTCACCTGACTCGTCAGTCATTTTTAACACGCCAACCGGGCGGCACTTAATAACAGAACCAGCTTGCAGCGGGTACGGAGTCGGGACAAGTACGTCTACCGGGTCACCATCTAAAGACAGCGTCTGGTTAACAAAACCGTAGTTGGCCGGATAAAACATAGCGGTTGCCATAAAACGGTCAACCCACAATGTACCGGTGTCTTTATCAACTTCGTATTTAATCGGATCGGCGTTTGCCGGAATCTCGATAATGACGTTAACTTCTTCTGGCATGTTCGCGCCAGCCGTTACGTTTCCTAAGCTCATAGTACTTCCTGCTGTAGTAATAAAATAATAAAAGGTACTGCGCGATTATAGCGGCTCGGGCCACTCACGCAATAGTCGCGCAATATCGACATCAGTCTAATAAGGTTTTGGATGTTGCTTATGGTAATCCATGCACACATCTACCTCATTGGCAGACCCCATAACCACCGAGACGCGTTGGTGAATATGTTCTGGCACAATTTCCATTAAACGGCTGTAACCGTCGGTGGCTTTCCCGCCAGCTTTTTCCACCAGCATTGCCATAGGTGCGGCTTCGTATAAAAGACGCAGCTTAAAAGGTTTTTCCGGCTTACGGGCATCCCAGGGGTAAGTGAATAAACCGCCCCGTGAGATAACCCGGTGTACATCAGAGACCATCGCTGCATTCCAGCGCATATTAAAGTTCTTACCGCGCGGGCCTTCTTCGCCTTCCAGCAAGTCGCTAATGTAAGCGCGGATTGGGTCAGCCCAGTGACGACGATTCGACATATTAATGGCAAACTCTTTGGTATCTTTCGGGATTTCCGCTTTCTCGTGGGTCAATAAGAATTCACCAACGGTCTGATCCAGAGTGTAAATTCGCACCGCTTTACCGGTCGTCATAACTAGCATAGTTGCAGGACCATACAAGACATAACCGGCAGCAACCTGAGCTTTACCTGGTTGCAGGAACATGTTCTCGCTGGTTTCTTCACCCTCTGGCTTACGCAGAATAGAGAAAATAGTACCCACACCACCGTTTATGTCGATGTTAGAGCTGCCGTCGAGTGGGTCAAATGCTACCAGGTAATGGCCTGAATTCGGGCTCTCAACAATGGAATCTTCTTCTTCAGAAGCAACAGCATGGACGTTAGGTGACTCAAGCAACAGAGTTTTTAACAGCTGATTGGCGACAACATCGAGCTTCTTTTGCGTTTCGCCCTGAATGTTTTCGTCCAGAGTTGAGCCTAATACACCGGCTAATGCGCCCTGATGCAGACGGAAAGAAATTTCCTTGGCTGCAATTTGAATGGTGTTAATAACAGAGATAAGCGATTCACTGGTTTGATCCGCTCTCAGTGTTGGTAATAAACGTTTCATGAAAGTTCCTGCAGCTCTGGTTATTGGGTGCTAACAAATGTTTGTTCAGAGAGCGCAAATGATACCTTATTTTTTGGTAAAAATCCTGCTTGTCAGTGAGTACGGTGGTACACTTTCGGTATTTTTAAAGCGAACGGATTTAGAGAGCACATGCACATTCATATTGTTGGGATTTGCGGAACTTTTATGGGAGGCGTGGCCGCCATTGCGCAGCAACTTGGTCATCGGGTAACCGGGTCTGATGCTAAGGTCTATCCGCCCATGAGCACGCAATTGGAAAACCTCGGTATTGAATTGATGCATGGCTACTCGCATAACAATTTAAAGCCACGCCCCGACATAGTGATTATCGGTAACGCGTTAAGCCGAGGTAACGACGAAGTTGAAGCTGTTTTACGGGAACGTATTCCCTATGTGTCCGGCGCGCAATGGCTGCACGACAACGTATTAACCCAGCGCTGGGTATTGGCGGTTGCCGGAACTCACGGCAAAACCACCACCGCGAGTATGCTGGCCTGGATCTTAGAGGACAACGGATTCGACCCCGGTTTTATGATTGGTGGCGTACCGGGGAACTTTCCGGTCAGTGCACGTTTAACCGATTCGAACTTCTTTGTGATTGAAGCCGATGAGTACGATACGGCGTTTTTTGATAAACGATCCAAGTTTGTTCATTATGCACCAGATACGTTAATTCTGAATAATCTGGAATTTGATCATGCAGACATCTTCCCTGATTTAGCAGCTATCCAACGACAGTTTGCGCATTTGCTGCGGGTTGTTCCCGACACCGGTCAGGTGATTCTACCCGCGGGCGATAAAGCACTGGATGAAGTTCTGGAGCAAGGCTGCTGGAGCCCAGTGGTGCGTATGGGTGAGCAGGGCGACTGGCAGACAAAATTGCTTAAAACTGACGGTACGGAGTTCGAAGTGCATTATCAGGGCAAGTGTATTGCGCAGGTTAGCTGGAACGTATTGGGTACTCATAACGTTAATAATGCCATGATGGCCATTATCGCCGCAGCCCATGTTGGCATAAAAGCTGAGCAGAGTGCGCAGGCGTTAAACCGTTTTAGAAGTCCCAAACGACGTATGGAGTTACTGGGCGAGAACCGCGGCGTAAAAGTCTTTGATGATTTTGCTCACCACCCAAGCGCGATTAAGACAACCGTATCCGGTTTGCGGCAGCATCAGCCTGACAGTCGCATTATTGCGGTACTTGAACCGCGCTCAAATACCATGAAAATGGGCGTCCACAGCGATACCTTGGTTCAGTCATTAGAAGACGCAGACAGTGTATTCGTATTGCAGCCCGAAGGGCTAAAATGGCAATTGGCCGAAAAAATGCCCAAGGCGCATGTGTTTGAGTCGACCGACGACTTGCTGGCAGGGTTGCTAGCCGAAGTCAGAGCCGGAGACGCCGTACTTATTATGAGTAATGGCAGCTTTGATGGTTTGCACCAGCGCTTTCTTAAAGCCTTGCAATAACTGGATGACACAGGAACCGTTCAATGAAAACCGACAATAGAATTACTGTTGCGATAACCGGTGCCTCGGGTGCCCCTTACGCGCTGCGTTTGTTACAATGTTTGCTTGATCAGGATCAACAGGTGCTGTTGCTAATTTCCAGTGCTGCCCGGGTCGTATTGGCAACGGAGCAGGGCATGCAAATTCCGGCAGCTCCTGACAAAGCAGCGGCAATGCTGTGTGAACACTTTTCGGTTGGTGCTGAGCAACTCAAAGTTTACGGCAAAGAAGAATGGTTTTCGCCGGTGGCTTCAGGTTCAGCGGCGCCCGCGAAAATGGTGGTGTGCCCTTGTTCAACCAGTACCTTGTCGTCAATTGCGCATGGCAGTAGTAATACGTTGATCGAGCGCGCTGCCGATGTCGTACTGAAGGAGCGCGGACAATTAATTTTAGTTCCGAGGGAGTCTCCGCTTTCGACAATCCATTTACAAAACATGCTGCAACTCAGTCAGCAGGGCGTAACGATAATGCCGGCAGCACCGGGCTTCTATCATCAACCAGAAAGCATTGATGATTTAATCGATTTTATGGTGGCCAGAATGCTGGATCATCTTGGCCTTGAGCAGCGTTTAGTCAGTCGCTGGGGCTATGGAAAGGAGTCATAAAGAGGTCTATGAAAGCTTTAGAAATTACAGGCTTACGCAAAACATACCGTGGTGGTTTTGAAGCCTTAAAAGGTATTGATTTAGAGGTTGAAGAAGGTGATTTCTATGCACTGCTTGGCCCTAATGGAGCCGGGAAGTCGACCACCATCGGAATTATTTCATCGCTGGTAAATAAAACTTCAGGTCAGGTGAAGGTATTTGGTTACGACTTAGACACGCAGCTCACCGATTTAAAACGCCAGATTGGTTTGGTGCCGCAGGAATTTAACTTCAATCAGTTTGAAACGGTTCAGCAAATTGTCGTGAATCAGGCGGGTTACTATGGTGTTCCTCGCTCGCTGGCTAAGGAACGTTCTGAAAAATACCTGAAACAGTTGGGGTTATGGGATAAGCGCAATGAACCGGCACGCTCTTTGTCTGGAGGCATGAAACGCCGCTTGATGATAGCCCGCGCATTACTTCATGAACCTAAATTACTGATTCTGGATGAGCCAACGGCAGGCGTTGATATCGAATTGCGCCGCTCTATGTGGGACTACCTGACCAAGATTAACCAGCAGGGTATTACCATTATTCTGACCACCCACTATCTGGAAGAGGCCGAAACGCTGTGCCGTAACATCGGTATTATTGATAGTGGCCGGATTATTGAAAACACGTCAATGAAGCGCTTGCTGGCGCAGCTAAGCCGGGAAACCTTTGTCTTAGATTTAGAGCCGGGCCATAACGGCGCAGAAATAGAGAACTTTAATCACCGTTGGACAGATGAGCAGACACTGGAAGTGGAAGTTGATAAAAATGCCGGGCTGAACGCCGTGTTCGAGCAGCTTTCTGCCCAAAAAGTAAAAGTATTGTCAATGCGTAATAAAGCCAACCGTTTAGAGGAATTGTTTGTGTCTATGGTCGAGCAAGGGCGTCAGCAGGAGGAAGCCAAATGAGCCATTCTGCAGCTAATTTTATTGCGTTAAAAACCATCTGGATAAAAGAGTGCACCCGCTTTCTTCGTATTTGGATACAAACTCTGGTGCCGCCGGCTATTACCATGACGCTGTACTTCGTCATTTTCGGTAGCATTGTGGGCGAACGAATTGGTGAAATGAGTGGTGTCGGCTATATGGAGTTCATTGTTCCGGGCCTTATTATGATGTCCGTTATTACTAACTCCTATTCCAATGTGGCGTCGTCTTTTTTTAGTGCTAAGTTTCAGCGCAATATCGAAGAGATGCTGGTGTCCCCTGTTCCTACCGCAGTTATTATTGCGGGTTATGTCGGTGGCGGTATGGCCAGAGCCTTGATCGTCGCGGTTATTGTCACTTGTGTGTCTTTTTTCTTTGTAGAAGACATCCAAATTGCTCATATTGGTTATGTCATATTAACCGTTATTTTAACCTCCACACTTTTCTGTCTGGGCGGGTTAATTAATGCCGTTTACGGCAAAACCTTTGACGATATTTCTATCGTACCGACATTCGTACTGACGCCGCTAACCTACTTAGGCGGTGTGTTTTACTCGGTCAGTCTGTTGCCGGAATTCTGGCAGAAAGTATCTATGGCAAACCCGGTGTTGTACATGGTTAATGGCTTCCGTTATGGTTTCTTAGGCCAGTCAGACGTGGGTATAGGTCTTGCCATAGCGGTTCTGGTGGGCTTCAATGTGCTGTTCTTTGCGGCGGCTTATTATATTCTCGATAAAGGCATAGGAATCCGTTCCTGATGCAGCAGGCAAGACCGGTTACAACCAACCAGAATGGACCGCATGAAGACACTGAAGCAGCAGTCCGTCGCCATTTAGAAAGTGAGTTTCTGAAACCTATTCAGGAGCACAACCAGCAGGCGTTTGACGAAATCAACGCGCAAGTTGAAAGTTGGGGTGGGCCGATTATTCTGGATTCCTGCTGCGGCGTGGGCGAAAGTACTGCAAAACTGGCAGAAATTCATTCCGATGCTATGGTTATCGGCGTTGATAAGTCGGCGCATCGGGTGGACCGTCACAGCCATTATCAGACCAGCGAGAATGGTCAGCGGTACTGGGTGGTAAGAGCCGACCTGAATGATTTCTGGCGGTTGGCGAACAGAGCCGGATGGCGGCCCCGGCAGCACTGCATTTTTTACCCAAACCCCTGGCCTAAATCGGCTCATTTAGCCCGCCGCTGGCATGGTAGTCCGGTATGGAAAGATGTGGTTGCGCTTGGCGGTGAATTGCATATGCGTTCTAATTGGAGCCTATACTTGTTAGAGGTGGCGCAGGCACTTAAGGTGAGCGGATATTATGCCGATATCTCACTGTTGTCCGATGACGCTGAGCCAATAACGCCTTTTGAACGCAAATATAAGAACAGCGGTCAGGCTTTATGGCAACTGCACGCGAATTTATCTAAGGAGTCTTGATTGAGCCCTAAAACAGACATAGCGGAAGTAAATCAGGAATCGCTGTATCGCATATTTACGATACCCGAGGCTCCTGATTCAACGCTGGGTAAAATCGAAAAGCATCTCTCAGAAAACCTGATGGGTTTTCTGGGGGAACATATTGTTGCCCGCGAAAAGCCGCTGCAGGAAATTGAGCGTGACTTCGATAAGTCGCAGATACCGGAAGAACCCGCTTTTGTTTCCGACCATACTGAATTTCTGTTGGATAAGCTGGTCGCTCATTCGGTGCATACGGCGTCGCCGCGTTTTATCGGCCATATGACATCAGCCTTGCCGTATTTCCTGCTGCCTTTAGCTAAGCTTATGGTGGGGCTGAATCAGAATCTGGTTAAAATTGAGACCTCTAAAGCCTTTACGCCGCTGGAGCGTAACGTTATTGGCATGATGCATCATCTGGTGTATCAGCAGGACGCGCCGTTTTATAATCGCTGGATGCATAGCGCTCAGCACTCGCTGGGAGCTTTCTGCTCGGGCGGAACCATAGCCAACATGACGGCTCTGTGGGTAGCGCGCAACCGGTTGTTACAGGCAGATGGTGATTTCGCGGGCATTTCAGCCGATGGACTGGCCGCAGGTCTTCAGCATTATGGCTACTCAAAGTTAACTGTAGTGGTGTCCGAGCGTGGGCACTATTCATTAAGTAAAGCTGCGGATGTACTTGGTATTGGTCGCCGAAATTTAGTGTCGGTGGCAACAGACAGTGATAACCGTATTCGTATTGATGAATTACGAAAAACCTGCGAAAAAATTGCAAAAGAAGGCGGTAAGGTGCTTGCGCTGGTTGGTGTCGCTGGTACAACCGAAACCGGCCACATTGATCCGCTCGACGAAATGGCGACTGTTGCAGAAGAAGTGGATGCTCACTTTCATGTAGACGCCGCGTGGGGTGGTGCGACGTTATTATCTGAACAGCATCGTCCGTTACTGGCCGGTATCGAGAGAGCCGACAGTGTCACTATTGATGCGCATAAGCAAATGTACGTCCCTATGGGCGCTGGGCTGGTGTTATTTAAGAACCCGGCATTGGTTAAGTCCATAGAGTACCATGCCGAGTATATTATTCGTCAGGGCTCGAAAGATTTAGGTTCGCATACCATGGAAGGCTCACGCGCGGGCATGGCTATGATGGTGTTTTCGGCCATGCATGTTATCGGTCGCCGTGGTTACGAGCTGCTGATTAATAACAGTATTGATAAAGCACGTTATTTCTCTAAGCTGATTTCTGAGCAGGATGACTTTGAAGTCATTACTGAGCCTGAACTTTGTATTCTGACCTATCGTTTTGTACCAATCAAAGTAAAAACGGTGTTGGATAAAGCGACGCCAGAGCAGCTGGCGCGCTTGACGCCGCACTTAAACGCACTGACGCGATATATTCAGAAGCGTCAGCGGGAGACGGGACAGTCATTTGTATCCCGGACTAAGTTAACACCGGCTCAATATCATCATGAACCAACGGTGGTTTTCCGCGTGGTGCTGGCAAACCCATTAACAACCGATGAGATGCTGCAGGAAGTTTTATGCGAACAGCGTAAAATTGCGGCAAAAGCCACCAGTTTGCGTGGCGCTCTGCACACGGAAATGCGCGAACTGGGTATGCTTATTTAGCCGCTGCGTTGGTAACTCGTAAGTTATCAATTAAGCGTGTTTTGCCCATAAAAGCGGCTGCCAGAATGACCCATTCGTGGTCTTCAGGCGTCGCTTCCTGCAAATCTGCTGCGTTACGAATACTGAAATAATCCGGCACAAACCCCGCCTGGGTCAGCTTTTCTTTTGCCGCAGCTTCCAGCTCACCAAAGTCAGTGTTTACACTCAGTTTAGCTTTGGTTTCTTCCAGGGTTTTATAAAGCGCCGCCGCTTGTTGCTTTTGCTCTGTGGATAAGTAACCGTTACGCGAGCTCATGGCCAGACCACTGGTTTCGCGCTGTGTGGCTGTCCCCAGAATTTCTACAGGCAGGCTTAGGTCTTGTACCATTAAGCGAATAACCTGAAGCTGTTGATAATCTTTTTCGCCAAATACAGCCAGCTGTGGCTGCACCATATTAAATAGTTTACAAACAATAGTTGCGACGCCGGTGAAATGCCCCGGGCGACTAGCTCCGCAAAGAATATCACTGATGCCGGGTACTTCAATACGAGTCTGTCTGTCGAGGCCGCGAGGATAAACATCATTTACCTGAGGGGTAAATACCGCAGAAACACCTAAAGCGTCCAGTGCCTGACAGTCAGCTTCCAGCGTGCGCGGGTAACTGTCGAGATCCTCGTTTGCACCGAATTGCATTGGGTTGACAAAAATACTGACAACCACGTTGTCGCATCGTTCTAATGCTGTTTTTACCAGCTGCAGGTGGCCATCATGCAGGTTACCCATAGTCGGTACTAGAGCCACTTCAGACTGTTGTTGACGCCATCTACGAAGTTCAGCAAGTGATTTTAAAATTCTCATTTGTAGCTGTGCTCTGCTGTCGGGAACTCACCTGAACGCACTTGCTCGGAGTATAAACGGAATGCATCGGCGAGCGAGCCGCCCTGAGCTAAAAAGTCTTTGGCAAATTTGGGCAAATAGTCACTGTTCATGCCGAGCATATCGTGCATAACTAAAATTTGTCCATCCGTGTCTGCGCCTGCGCCAATACCAATAGTAGGAATAGATACCTGCTCGGTAATACGTTTACCCAGAGAAGCGGGTACGCATTCCAGAACAAGCAATTGAGCGCCGGCCTGTTCGAGAGCCAAAGCCTGGTTCAGTGTGTCGTCCGCCTGTTGCTGCTCTTTGCCTTGTACTTTATAACCACCAAGAACATTAACCGATTGCGGCAGTAAACCAAGGTGAGCGCAAACCGGAATGCCCCGGGTTTTCAAGCCTTCAATGGTTTCAACCAGCCAGTGACCACCTTCCAGTTTGACCATGTTGGCACCTGCCTGCATTAAAGCTGCCGCCACATCATAGGCTTGTTCGGGCGTACTGTAAGTCATAAATGGCATGTCTGCTATAACAAAGGCATTGCTGGCACCACGACGCACACACTGAGTGTGGTAAATCATATCATCGACAGTTACCGGCACAGTTGAGTCGCGTCCCTGCACAACATTACCCAGTGAATCGCCCACCAGAATAAAGTCGACGCCTTGCTCGGTCATGAGTTTAGCAAAACTTGAATCATAGGCGGTGAGGGAACTGATTTTGGTTCCTTCCCGTTTCATTTTTTGTAAAGTTGCAATGCTGGTTTTGGTTGTTGCCATGACGCACCTTCAGCAGTTTTAGATGGTTATATCAGACCGACAGATTAGCACGTCCAGACCCTCTTCGGTAAGAGTCTCTGTTTGTTGTTTTACGGTATTGCCATTAGGCAAAAGTTTGTCGGCGGCTATTTCGGCCAGAGGATAAAGTACAAAGCTGCGTTCGTATAACCCCGGGTGAGGAACCCTGAGAGAGTCCGATTGATGTTGTTGCTCATCAAACAGCAGCAGGTCAAGGTCCAGTGTGCGCTCGCCCCAATGCCTGACTCGTTTACGACCAAAAGCATCTTCTATATCGTGTAAGGCTTGCAGAAGCTCGGCCGCCGGTAAGCTAGTGCTTACGGAACAAACGGCATTAACGTAATCGGGCTGGTCTTGCGGGCCCATCGGTTTGCTACCGTAAAGAGAGGAATAAGCTAATAATTGCCAGCGGGAATCATTACTCAGCGCCTTTAAAGCCGATAGAATATTGTCCACCGGCTTACCCAGGTTACTACCCAGCGCAATAAAGGCTTTATGTTGCGTCATTACCTTTATTTTCCTGAGGCTTACGACGTGGACCACGACGACGGCGCGGTTTGCGTCGGCCTGATCCCGCCTCCGGCTTTGAGGACTTTAATTGCGCCGGGTTGTCCTGCGCTTTACTCCAGTGCTCTGCCAGTCCGGCTAATTTTTTATCGCTATTTTCCGCATAAGAGCGTAACAATAAAAAGTCGTAAGCGGCGCGGAACCGTTTATGTTCAAGCACTTTTTGAGCGCGCACACCTTTAGTGATATTCAAACGACGCTGTAACTGCCAGATATCTCTGGCTGGCAGACTGAACCGTTTGGGCAACGAAACACGTTGCGACTGTCTGTGAATAACATCAGCGGCGGCAACGTTTAACGCGTCCATAGGTGGCAGGCCACCTTCGTTCTCAAGTTGTTCGCGCCGAGCCTGTAACGGCCACCACAACAACACGGCAATTAAATAGGCCGGAGTAACACGCTGCTCTTCTGCAATGCGTCTGTCGGTGTCTTTAAAAGCCTTCAGCATCATTTGATATGCCGGGCTTTGTTCGTCAGCGACGTAATCTTTCAGCATTGGGAATAACTGCTGAAACAGTCCGAAATCTTTCATCATCAGGAAGTTAGCTTCAGCTTTGCCCGACATAAACATTTTCAGGAATTCGTCAAACAAACGCGCCGGTGGAATGTTTATCAGTAACGGCGCAAGTTCTTTTAACGGGCCGCTGACCGAGTTATCCATTTGCATATTCAGTTTTGTGGCAAAGCGAACGGCGCGAAGCATGCGTACCGGATCTTCACGGTAGCGCACTTCCGGGTCACCAATCATCCGCAAAATGCCAGCGTTAATGTCATCAACGCCGTTGGCAAAATCGTAAATGGCGAAGTCAGCGATGTTGTAATACAGCGCATTGGCGGTAAAGTCGCGACGCTCGGCGTCTTCTTCTATGCTGCCGTAGACATTATCGCGAACCAGTTGACCGTGTTCATCCTGGTCTGCCGTGCGGTTTTTCTTATTTTCTTCCTGCGGGCTGTCACCGTGGTGGCCGCGGAAAGTCGCAACTTCAATAACTTCTTTTCCAAACACCACATGGGCCAGGCGGAAGCGACGACCAATTAGGCGACAGTTACGAAATAGTGACTTAATTTGCTCTGGTGTGGCATTAGTGGTGACATCAAAATCTTTTGGTTCAAGCCCCAGAAGAATATCGCGGATGCAGCCGCCAACCAGATAGGCTTCAAAACCACTGTTGTGCAGGCGGTAAAGAACCTTTATTGCATTTTTACTGATATCGTTGCGGGATACTGGATGTTTGTCCCGTGAGATAACTTGTAATTTGGGTAACCGACTGGATTCAGGCTCTGCCGCTTTACTGGAAAAGGCGCGCTTTGCCAGTGCTTTTATTCGCTTAATAATGGTGGTTCTCCCTTACCATTGTTTTTATTTAGAATCAGTTGTTGTCTGCATATTGTACCGTTAACGACCTGCTATATGCCACTTTTTGCACCAACTTTGCAACGCCTGCTGCAATATTTCACTGACAGGGCTGTGTCGCAGCTCTGATTCTGGTTTAATACCCAGATAATCCAGCGCTGTGAAAAGGTTATTTCTTGCCTGGCTGGACTCAATTGACGGTGCATGGTTTTGCTTACTCAATTTGAGTCCATCGTCATTCATTATCAGAGGTAAGTGCATCATTCTCGGCTGCTTTCCGGTGAAATACTGCCATAAAGTCAGCTGCCAGAAGCTTGGAGTTATCAAGTCGCTGCCACGCACAATATCGGTAATACCCTGTTCAATATCATCAACGACCACAGCCAGCTGGTAAGCATACAATCCGTCGCGACGTTTAAGTACGAAGTCTTCACTGACTGAGGCTGAGTGATCTTCTAATAAGCCGTGTGCGCGGTCATTAAATGTATCAACCGGGTTATTATTAATGAAGCGCAGGGCGTAAGGGGTTGAACGAGGCTGGCGGTTACGACAGTAGCCATCGTAGTGATCGCTGCGGGCACGAATAGCCCGGCGACTGCAGTCGCATTGATAAAGACGTTGAGCGTTTTCCAGCTGATTGAGCTGATGCTGGTAAACCGAATCGCGCTGGCTTTGGTATAAAACGGAACCGTCCCATTCTAAACCATGGGCTTCCAACTGCGTTAAAATAGTATCGGCCGCTCCGGGCACGGCTCGCGGTTTATCGACATCTTCAATGCGAACCAGCCACTCACCTCTATGCGCTTTAGCATCTAAGTAGCTACCAACGGCAGCTACTAATGATCCCAGGTGCAAAGGCCCTGAAGGCGTTGGAGCGAAACGGCCACGATACATGAGCCTTTAGGCTCCGGTCATTTGCTTCTCTTTCATCTCGGCCAGCGTTTTACAGTCGACGCACTGGTCAGCTGTTGGGCGAGCTTCTAAACGGCGGATACCAATTTCAATTCCGCACGATTCGCAAAAGCCAAAATCATCTTCTTCTATCTTTTGTAAGGTTTTTTCAATCTTCTTAATCAACTTACGCTCACGGTCACGTGTACGCAGTTCGATACTGAATTCTTCTTCCTGCGCAGCGCGGTCTACCGGATCAGGGAAGTTCGCTGCTTCGTCTTTCATATGATGCACTGTGCGATCAACTTCCTGACGTAATTGACGACGCCATTCTTCCAGAATACGACGAAAATGCGAACGTTGCGCATCGTTCATGTACTCTTCGCCCTGTTTTTCCTGATACGGCTCCAGGCCGGCCATCGCCAGGATGCCATGGGTTTTCTTATCCTTGCCTTGAGGCATCATGGATCTCCTACATTCTCTATAAAAGAGTGCTTAAAAAGCAGTACATTAAAAAAAGGACGCTACGTATACCAGAAAGGTTTACGGTTGGCAACGTCATTCGGATTAAATTTCTGCGGTGAAATTGTGAAGGCATTGAGTTTTAAAGGCTTACGGGAACTGGTCTCTCCAGTTTTATTTCTTTCGCCGACGCGCGGCACTTTACTGCATAAAACTCGACTCCGACTGACGCTGCTTTTCTACACAGCTCAGCATACTGGCTGTCAATATGTGCGGCGGGAGAAACTCGTTCGATACCGTCGTGCATTACCATGTAAAGCTGCACTGCGCGATGACCATCGGCCACAACCTGCATCAGTTCATTAAGGTGTTTGTGAGCGCGTTGGCTGACTGCGTCGGGAAAGTAACCTTGACTTGCGTCCGCTAAAGTGACGCTTTTTACTTCAATAAAGCATTCACGGTTATGCTGGTCTACGCCCCACCAGTCGATGCGGCTTTTTTCCTTACCGTAGCGTTGCTCTGGTTTTAGCTCTTGCCACTGACTTAATTCAGGTACAAGGTTGGTGTGTAGTAACTCTCCGGCCATGCGGTTAGCGTGCTGTGTATTGACTACAATCATTTCACCGTTGTTATTCTGAGCGAGCTCCCAGGTCAGTGAGTATTTACGTTTGGGGTTATCGGAAACACTGCACCAGGCTGTAAAGCCGGGTTCTGCACACCCGGTCATGGCTCCGGTATTAGGGCAGTGGGTTGTCGTCGTTTCGTTGTCACCAAAATCAATGTCGGCGAGAAAGCGCTTGTATCTTTTTTGCAAAACTCCCTGGCGCAGGGGCTTGTTAAATTGCATCAGAGACCTCATAACTCTAGTATAAACAGACAGCAAATTATCGGGAGAGGTACAGAATGTCCAGCGCACTCGCAATCTATTTAACTCAGGAAGCCCCCGCAAGTTATTGGAATCCAAAATCAAACTTAGTCTTTGGTGACAACAAAGCACAAATCATCTTAGTTGAAGATGAAGCTGAAAACTTGCGGCGTATTCAGAAAGCAGGCCGGACTCTGGACAACACCGGAGCAGTAACCATTGAAGCTGCTGGCAGTGACTGGAACCTGGAGCGTCAGTGGGCGCTGTCACAAGGTTTTACTTCAACCTTGTCGACCAATCAGGTTATCTGGAATAAAACTGACGAGCCTGCAGTCAAAGAACTTGATGCCATGCGTGAAGCGACTCGTTTCAGCCGTGAACTGACCAATTTGTCAGCGGAAGAAATTTACCCTGAAAGTTTGGCGCAACGTGTAACCGAACACTTTAAGGCTCTGGCGCCAGACGCCATCAGTGCGGAATTTATAAAAGGTGAAGCGCTGAAAGATGCTGGCTGGATGGGAATTTACACCGTAGGTCGTGCCAGTCAGCACGCACCAGGCTTATTGGTATTAGATTACAACCCAACCGGCGATGACAATGCGCCAGTAGAAACTGCGTTAATAGGTAAGGGTATTACCTACGACAGTGGTGGTTACAGTATTAAGCCGAGCGAAGGCATGCTCGCTATGAAGTGCGACATGGGTGGTGCAGCTACCGTATCCGGTGCATTGTCGCTGGCAATACGCCGGGGTCTGAACAAGCGCGTGAAGCTCATTCTTTGCTGTGCCGAAAACATGATTGATGGTCGCGCGTACAAATTAGGCGACATTATTCGCTATAAAAACGGCCTGACGGTTGAAGTTGTTAATACCGATGCCGAAGGTCGTCTGGTGCTGGCCGATGGCTTACAGGCAGCGGGTGAGTTTGGTGCGAAACAGATTATTGATGCGGCAACGCTGACCGGCGCCGCGCAAATGGCGGTTGGTAATGAATACAACGCGCTGTTTAGTGTGGATGAAGTGGCTGCCACTAAAGCATTGGCTAATGCGGATAAAGAAAATGAGCTATTGTGGCGCTTACCTTTAGCCCCATGGCATAGTGAAAACTGTCCGTCAGCTTTTGCTGATACGGCAAACAGCCGTCCGCAAAAAGGCGGTGGTGCCGGTGGTGCAAGCAACGCCGCAGGCTTTTTACTGCGCTTTGCGCCGAACAGCGGCAAAGGCTGGCTGCACTTCGATTTAGCTGGCGCTTACCAAAAATCGGCGACCTCTATGTGGGCGACAGGCGCTACCGCCGCCGGTGTGCGCACCATAGCCGCAACCGTACAAGGTGATTAATTTGGCATGACCTTGCCAATTGAGAGCGTGCTGCCGGAGCTGGCGAAAGCCTTTCCGGCAGCGCGTGTCGTTATTGAGGCACCGCCCGGTGCCGGTAAATCAACACAACTTCCGCTATTTCTGTTGCAGCAGGGTATTGCTAATGACGGTCTTATTGTCATGCTGCAGCCCCGGCGTGTTGCTGCGCTGAATATTGCTCATTATTTGGCTAAGCAGTTGGGCGAGTCGGTAGGGGAGCAAGTTGGTTACACGGTGCGCGGCGACAGCAAGCGCAGTAAGGCAACTAAGTTACTCGTTATTACGGAAGGCGTGTTGGTGCGCTGGCTTCAGGACGACCCTGAACTTAGCGGCATAGGCACGCTAATCTTCGATGAATTCCACGAACGCAATTTGCACAGTGACTTGAGTCTGGCGCTGGTGATTGATGCCCTGCCATTGCGTCCGGATTTAAACCTGCTGATTATGTCGGCCACCTTGCCCGCAGAAAGTCTTAAACTCTGGTTAGAGAGTTACTGTGATCAGGTGCAGGTTTTGCGCAGCGAAGGCCGGAGTTATCCGGTTGAGTATCACTATCGCCCAGCATCTCATGTTACTCTATGGCTGACTGACTTACCCAAAGTGGTTGTCGAAGCCTTTGCTGCTGCCGAAAAAGGTGTTCTGGTTTTCCTGCCGGGCGTTTATGAAATACAAAAGATTGCGACTGAACTGAGTCAGCGAATGCCGCCGGGCACACTCATCCTACCCCTGCATGGGCGTATCCCCTTGCAGCAACAGCGGCAAGTATTAAAAGCATCGGACGAAAAACGCATTATTCTGGCAACTAATATTGCTGAAACCAGCTTAACTCTGGACGGTATTGATGTGGTTGTCGACAGTGGTCGCGAGCGCCGGGCTCAGTACCTGCCGCAATACGGATTAAGCCAGTTAACGACGCAGCGTATTGCTAAAGCTTCAGCAACACAGCGCGCGGGTCGCGCGGGTCGTCAGCAGGCGGGGCAATGTTTTCGCTTGTGGGCGCGCTCCGACGAGCATGGCTTTGCCGATTATGCGCCTCCGGACGTTGCCACTCAGGATTTATCAGCACTGGTACTGGATGTGTTGCGCTGGGGCAGTGAGGTGAGCCAACTGGCCTGGTTTTCTCAGCCTGACCCGGGGCATTGTGCCGCGGCGACCGATTTTTTAGCCAGTACCGGCTTAATAAGGCAGGGGCAGTTAACCGCAAAAGCCCGTCAGCTGGAGTCCGGCGGTTTTGATCCCAGAATTTTACTGGTGGCGGATGCAGCCAAAATGCTGAAGAACGAGCAGCAAGCCGCTATGGCTCGTGTTCTGGCGACACTGGAAGAGCCGCAAACTAGCATAAAATCAGTCGATCTGTCTGAACGCACCCAGCAGCATTATCAACAACGAAACCAGGCGCCTTTGTGGCAACAACGCTGGCGCTATTGGTTAAACCATTTTGGGCTGAAAGAAGCTGCAGAAACCGCAGAAGCCAGTGCAGAAGGACTTGCCGTCGCCTTACTGCAGGGTTACCCCGACCGAGTTGCAAAGTACGATGTCAGCCGAGGTGACTTTCAACTGGCTTGTGGTGGTCGGGTGAGTGGCGACAGCAGTCGCCTTAAGCAGCCAGCTTGGGCAATTATTTTTGATGTCACCTTTCATGAGCAAGGCACGATAGGCCGCAGTCGCTGCCTGTTACCTGTGGACGATGCCCAGGCGTTACTGAAAGAAGCAGCCATTCCTTTGCAGACCTTGCAAACAGCTGAATGGGTAGGTGAGCAGCAACAACTGCGACAAATAACTCGTACTCAACTGGGCTCCCTGGTACTTAGCCAGACTACTAATAGTGGACAGGTTTCCAATGAACAAAAAGCCGAAGCGTTCTGCCTGTGGTTGCGCGATAAAGGACTGGATAAACTCAACTGGAGTCAACGCGCGAAACAGCTACAACGGCGGGTCTACTGGTTGCAACAAGCCGAAGAGCTGAGCGCCTACGACATGAGCGATGCAGGATTACTTAATAGCCTGGAGCGCTGGGCGGCGCCGTATTGGACGAATTTCCGGTCACTAAAACAATTGCAGCAGTGGGATCCATACGAGGCCTTGTGTTATTTTTTCGACTACTCAGAACTGCAACGTCTTAATTCGGCTTGTCCTGAATGGTGGCAAACTCCGACAGAACGTAAAGTGTTTATAAATTATCTGGACGACACCCCCCGGGTTGAGGTCAAATTACAGGAAATGTTTGGTGTCTCTGAGTCGCCTAAAATTATCGATAACCGACAAGTTGTGACCGTTGATCTTCTGTCGCCGGCAGGGCGTTTGTTACAGCGAACCAATGATCTCGCGAGTTTCTGGCAAAATGCTTACGCCGACGTGCGCAAAGAAATGCGCGGTCGCTATCCTAAGCATCCGTGGCCCGAAGACCCTCTGAATGCAACCGCAACGTTTAAAACCAAAAGGCAGCAGTAGTGATAAAAAGTCGATGGTTTCAATACCTATTCTGGACAAGCTTTAAGATAGGGCTGGTACTTATCGCCGTTATTGGGCTTTATGCCATTTATCTGGATGCCAGTTTATCCCGTCATTTTAGTAACAAGCGCTATCAGGCCCCTGCTTTGGTTTACGCGGATGAGGTAACGCTGAGAAACAATCATCCTATGCGGCTGCAACGGCTAGTCGGCATTCTGGAGCGAGTCGGTTATCAGCGTAATAGTAATACCGAGCAGTCGGGTTACTATTCGGTGGGTAAAAATAATGTCATGGTGCATCGTCGACCTTTCGACTTTTCCGATGGTCCGCAAATGGCGCAAAGAGTGCAAATCAACTTTCACGGCGACCGTATTAAGTCTATTAAGAGCTGGCCCAGTGGCAGAGAGCTGGAAAGCTTTCGCCTGGAACCTGAGCTAATAGGCCGCATTAGTACCTTAAGTAAAGAAGACCGTTTGTTAGTTGGGCTGGAAGTCGTGCCTAACTTACTCATTGAAACCCTATTAAAAGTTGAAGACAGAAATTTTTATCATCATCAGGGGGTATCGCCCTGGTCAATTTTAAGGGCGTTGGCTGCCAACCTGAAGGCGGGCAGGACGGTTCAGGGCGGTTCTACGCTGACTCAGCAGCTGGTCAAAAACCTCTACCTGAGCCGAGACCAGACGTTATGGCGTAAGTTTCACGAAGCCATGATGTCGCTGGTTATCGATTACCGGTTTGATAAAAACACCATATTAGAGACCTACCTGAACGAAGTGTACTTTGGCCAGGACGGAAGCAACGCTATTCACGGTATAGGACTTGCCAGTCAGTTTTATTTTGGTAAGCAGGTGCAGGAGCTGAACCCAAGCGAAATTGCTTTAATGGTGGGGATGATAAAGGGGCCTTCTTATTATGACCCAAGACGCTACCCGGAGCGTGCCCGTAGCCGCAGGGACACCGTGCTTAAAGTCATGTTTGAACAGGATTTACTCGGTAAAGATAACTACGTTGCTGCGGTTGAACAGGCGCTTGACGTTAAAGAAAGCCGCCGTCTGGTTGAGCATCCTTACCCCCATTATATGGACTTAGTACGTCGGGAAATGAAGCGTATTATTCTGCCGGAAGACTGGCAGGAAACTGGGCTGAAAATCTTCACGCATTTGCAGGTGGATGCACAAAATGCAGTACAACGCTCGTTAGCACAACAGCTTATGGCTGACGGCGAAGATGAGAAGTTAGAAGGGGCAATGGTCGTTGCCGATTACCGCAACGGCACTATTAGCGCGCTCGCTGGTGGCCGCTTAAGTCAGGCTATAGGTTATAACCGGGCGTTGTTGGCACTGCGGCCAATAGGCTCATTAATGAAGCCTATTATATACGCAGCCGCGATGCAGGATTCAGACATTGGTCTGCATACGCCGGTTGCAGATGAACCCATTACTTTATCGGATAAAAAGGGAAAAGAATGGAAGCCGCAAAACTACGATAAAGAGTTTGATGGTAGTTTGCTGTTGTACGATGCGTTGGTTCAGTCGCGCAACTTACCGGCCGTTCGGGTGGGCATGGAAGTGGGCATAGACCAATTAGTGAGTTATTTACGCGAGTTAGGCGTGACAACGCCGTTACAAGCCTATCCATCGTTGACTTTAGGATCTGCATCGTTGTCTCCCGTAGCGGTGACACGAATGTACAGTGCGCTTATGAATGATGGCCGTTATCAGCCTTTAGCTGCGGTGTCGTCTATCACCACCCATCAGGGCGAGGTGCTTTATAGGCGCGAAGCACCTGAGACCGAAGAAGTTTTCGATAAAAATGTGTCTTATCTGACTCGCTATGGTTTACGGGGAGTGGTGGCAGAGGGTACCGCAAGTCGTCTGCAACGTGCTTTAGCCGGTCAGGTAGTTGGTGGCAAGACAGGTACAACGAATGATTATCGCGACAGCTGGTTTGTTGCAGTAGATGGTGAGCACGTGGTTACGGTTTGGTTAGGTCGTGATGATAACCAGCCGGTTGGCTTAACCGGAAGTAGCGGCGCTCTCAAAGTTGTGGCGGATTTTTATGATTACTTACCGCCGTTGAGCATGGCTTTAGATGTACCGGAGCCTCTGCAAATGCAAAATTTTCACCCGACAACGGGACAGCGAATTCCTGAAGACTGCAACAATGGTCGGAAATTACCGGCTGAGGAAATCAGGCTCCCCGAGGATATTACCTGTGAAGGCACTATCCGCGAGAAAAGCTGGTGGGAACGTTTATTTGGTGGCTAAAAGCGCCTGGGCCAAGGCCAGGCGCTACAGCCGTAGTGTTACGCTAACTTAGCAAAAGCTTTTTCAGCGGCATTCAGAGTGTTTTGAATGTCTTCTTCGCTGTGCGCTGCCGACATAAAGCCGCCTTCAAAGGCCGATGGCGCAAGATACACGCCTTGCTCTAACATGGCGTGATAAAACGTCTTAAAGTGCTCCATATTACACTGTGTGGCCTGAGCGTAAGTGGTTACTTCGGGCTCTTCAGTAAAAAAGAAACCAAACATAGAACCGGCGCGATTTGTTGTCATTGGCACGCCAGCCCGGTCAGCACGCTCCTGTAAACCGTCAAGCAGTGTGTCAACGCGTTGGTAAAGCTGGTCGTAAAGCCCTGGGGTGGATAACTGCTGTAACGCTGCCAAGCCTGCTGCCATGGCGACTGGGTTACCCGATAAGGTTCCTGCCTGATACACAGGGCCAACCGGTGCAATGTAGTCCATGATTTCTTTTTTACCGCCAAACGCGCCAACCGGCATGCCACCACCAATCACTTTACCTAAAGTCGTGAGGTCTGGTTTAATCTTATAGCGATCCTGAGCGCCGCCCGGAGCTACACGGAAGCCGGTCATAACTTCGTCAAAAATCAGAACTGAACCGTGGTCGTCACAAATGCTGCGTAAGCCTTCCAGAAAACCGTCAACCGGTGGAATACAGTTCATGTTACCGGCTACCGGCTCAACAATAATGCAGGCAATTTCATCGCCCATTTCAGCGAAAATTTGTTTCACCGATTCAATATCGTTGTAAGTCGCGGTTAAGGTATGTTTCGCAAAGTCTTCCGGAATGCCGGGAGAGTTAGGAACGCCCAGAGTCAAAGCACCTGAACCAGCTTTAACCAGCAAGGAGTCGGCATGGCCGTGGTAGTTACCTTCAAACTTCAGAATTTTATCCCGGCCGGTATAGCCGCGTGCCAGACGAATGGCAGTCATAGTGGCTTCAGTACCGGAATTCACCATACGCACTTTTTCAATAGAAGGGACTATTTTGCGAATAGTCTCCGCCATGGTGATTTCAACTTCCGTCGGTGTGCCGAAGCTCAGGCCTCGCTTGGCGGCCTGCAGGGTGGCTTCTAACACTGCCGGGTGGTTATGCCCCAAAATCATTGGGCCCCATGAGCCGACGTAATCGATATAACGTTTGCCGTCTGCATCAATCATATAAGCGCCTTCAGCACTCTCAAAGAAGATGGGGCTGCCACCAACGCCGTTAAAAGCCCGAACCGGCGAGTTAACGCCGCCAGGGATACTGATTTGTGCTTTAGTGTATAGTTCTTCTGAGCGACTCATGTCGTAACTACCTCTTTACTGTTGGCTTTTTTCGCTGTACCAGATGACATCACATTGGTGTTTATCAACCTGATCAACGACCCCAAGTGTTAATGCAAACAGAGCCATACGAATGAGAACTCCGTTGTCAGCCTGACGGAAAATAGCCAGGTTGGGGTTTTGGTTTAAGTCGTTATCCAATTCATTAGCTTCGGCGCGCGAATCCCGCGGCAAAGGATGCATGATGACCGTATTGGGTTTGTAGTGTTTAGTGTAAATGTCCTGATTTAAACGAAACTTACCGCGATACTGATCAGCGTCTTCCGGGCTGGCAAAACGTTCTTGCTGAATTCGAGTCTGATAGACAATATCAGCGTCGACAATACCGTCGACTTTTTCTGTAACCGTTACACGGTGACCTGCGTTTTCCAGCGTATCTAATACGGAGCTCGGCATAGAAAGTTCACGTGGCGAAATTAAAGTGAACTTAATGTTCTTGTACATAGAGAGTAAAGTGGACAGTGAATGTACTGTACGTCCGTACTTCAAGTCGCCAATCATGCAAATGTGCATGTTATCAATGCTCTGCTGATGGTACGCCAGTTCTTTCTGGATAGTGTAAAGGTCCAGCAGTGCCTGAGTCGGATGCTCGTTTGCGCCGTCACCGCCGTTAATGACCGGTACCCGACTGCCTTCAGCAAACTCTTTTACTGAGCCCGACTTGGGGTGGCGCATGGCAATAACGTCGCTGTAGCTGCTTAATACGCGAGCGGTGTCGTACAGCGATTCACCCTTTGCAATGGCCGAGCTTTCCATGCCGGTGGTTTCGCGGACTTCGCCCCCTAACAGGTTGAACGCCGTGCCGAAGCTTACCCGGGTACGAGTCGAAGGTTCGAAGAAAAGATTACCAAGGATAGCGCCGTCAAGAACTCGAGTGCGTGTTTTACGCCGGGCGTAAGGTTGCATCTTGTCCGCAACGGAGAATATGTAGTCAATGCTGTCGCGATTGAACTGATTTACAGAAAGAATGTTGGAGCCGGTGAAATTCATCTTTGGGTGCGCCTCTGCCGCAGAATGTCACTGGGCGCACACTATAGCAAATCATGCGGCACAAGAGAATCTAATAAGGCTTAACTACCGCTAAAATGATAATAGCGAAAAGTGCCAGTACCGGGAGCTCGTTAAACACTCGGTAAAACCGGTGGCTGCGGCGGTTGGTGCCGGTTTTAAAGTCTTTCAATAGTTTGAAACAGTAACCGTGATACACAAAAAGTAGTAACACCAGTACCAGTTTAGTGTGCATCCAGCCACTGGCAGCAAACCACGCTGAGCCGTAGGCAAAAATAAGCACCACACCGAAAACGAGGGTAAGAATGGCAAAGGGGGTGACGAAATACAGTAAACGCCTTTCCATTATACAGAGTTGCTCGTCCACGGCAGGCTTGGCGTTCATTGCGTGATAAACAAACAAACGTGGTAAGTAGAAGATGCCGGCAAACCAGGCCACCATAAAAGCAATATGCAGGGCTTTAACCCAAAGTATCCATGTCATGCGAGTTCTCTCTGTAGGGCTTTACGAACAAGTTCCCAGGTAACAATGCCACAGGGCTGGCCATCATCGGTCTCATAAATGTACACAGCCCCCCGACGCTTGGGTCCAATTTCATCATACACTTCGGCCAGAGTCGATGTGACCCGAACTCCTTTGATAGGAGTGTAACTCAGGCTGGGACTGTCCCCGGCGTTTATATCATAAGTTACCAGACGATAAAGTGCCTGATTATCTTCATCGACTGACATGACAATAACGGTTTTCGCCTGCGCAGATTCAAGTGAGTCAACCAGTTCGTTCTGAGTGGGCTCAAGCAGCAATTTGAAATCTGTTTCCATGACGTTTTCAACACCGGTTTTCTGTAATGCGACATGCACCGGAGCCAGCTGGTAAGGCAAACCCTGCAACTCTAGCTGGGAGATGAAAATGGATTTGGATTTCAGTAACTGACTGGAAATGAGATAAGCAGGTACAATCACTAGCATAGCGGGGATAATAATTTCCACACTGCGAGACAACTCGACAATAGCGAGCAGAGCTGCCATTGGTGCGTGAATACAGGCCGCTAAAATGCCTGCCATTCCCAACAGAATGAAGCTGTCGAAGGACAGTGGCTGTTGAATATCCAAACCGTTAACTGCACCGACAAATACCGCTGCAATAATGGCTCCAATACCGAACACGGCACCAATTAAACCGCCGGGTATACCCATGCCCAAAGCAATAGCTGAGGCAAAAAGCTTTGCTATGAGTAAGGTGGTCAATAGCGACATTTCACCCTGATGATTCAACACCTGCTCAATGGCTGTAAGCCCCGGACCTAAGCTGCTGGGAATTATGACGGCCAGCATAGCCGTTATAAGGCCAGCAAAGAGCAAACGGGTAAGCAATGACATGTCTTGTACGGTTTCCATGACATCCAGCATGAGCTTTTTGAACAAAACCCCGACAAAACCCAGTACAACGCCCAGTAGCATCACCCAGGGTAACTGTGTGGTGGGGATATCCTGGGCTGAGAGCACGGCCAGCTCAGAAGCGACACCAAAAATTTCTTCGGTAATGAGCGAACCAGCCACCGCCGACAGCATAACCGGTATAAAAACGTGAACTTTGTATTCCCGCAGTACCACTTCCATTACCAGAACCATAGCGGCCAAAGGTGTATTAAAAGAGGCCGCGATAGCTGCGGCTATACCACAGGCGGCAAGGGTTCGTATGGCGTTTTTAGGGGCGTCGAAATGAAAACCAAGCCAGGTAGCTGCCGCTGCACCTAAATGAACGGCGGGCCCTTCACGGCCGACACTGAAGCCGGCAACTAATGAAATTATTCCCCCAAAGAATTGGTTCACCGTACTGCGCCAGGGCAGCATGCCGTAGTGCTGTTTCATACGGTGGATAACGTAGGGAATACCCATTCGCACGTGTTTAGATCCCGATAGCCGAAACAGAACATAAACAATGGCGGCAGCAATAATGGGGAGTAAAAAGCGGTAAGTAGTTGGTAAAGGCTGTTGCCAATAGCTACCATTGCCGACAAGATAAGCGCCTTGCTCAATCGCCAAACGGAATCCGGCAATCATAAGAGCTGCAAGAATACCGCCGGCAAGACCCATTAAACAAATGGCGATAGTGGTCGATGGGGTCGCCAGCTGTTTGCGCAGTTGCTGTCGGAATACCGAGTTAGAGGCCATTTAAAATAAGATCCTTACCTTAAACCGTGGGATGAGCTTGCATATTTATCAATAACATATCAGCATAAACGCTTGATGGAAATGAGCTGGAAGTTATGAAGCCCTATTTTAACCTGAAATACTGGCAACAGCGCTGGGGAGCTTTCCCGGTATTTGTGTTGTTGATCTGTGTTGCTGTTTTGGTTGTTTACCTGGCTTACCTAGCCGGAGTTTGGCATGCAAAAGCCTTGAAAGAAGAAGTTTCCAAACAGTCGCAACAACTTGAGCAGCTTTATCAGCGTATTGAGCAGATGGAGTATCAACGCCATGTGCTGCAAGTTGAGCTAGACATTGAGCGCTCGGCAAACCAAAGTTTGCAGGACGAGTTGAGTGCGTTACAGAACGATAATTATGGTTTACGCCGAGACTTAGCGTTTTATCAGAAGATTATGGCGCCGGAGCTACAGGAAAGCGGCGTTACGATAGATTCTTTAACGGTTACTAAGAACCGTTCAGAAAATCATTTCCATTTCTCTCTGGCGGTATTGCAAATTGAGCAGCGTCGTAACTTTGTTCAGGGGAATGTTACAGTTGAACTGGTCGGCCGCATTGATGGTAAGAAAGAGCGTTATGACTTACTGAAACTTGCCAATATAGCGCAAGATGAACGGAGCTTTTCTATGCGCTATTTCTCTTTGTACGAAGGCGACTTCTTTATGCCTGAAGGGCTTGTGCCAGAACGGGTTGAAGTAAAAGTGCAGCTAACCAAAGGTGGTAGAGGGACACTGGACCGAACCTTTTTCTGGAAAGAAATTAGCCGCGGAGATGCCAACCCCGGTGTGCGTAGTGACGGCGATACTTGACCAAAATACTCAGGTAAGAGAAAATAGCAGTAGAGTTCAACCAAGGTAGAGAAATCATGAGCAGTGCAGCAGAGCAGGCAATGCCGATTGAGTTCACTGAACAAGCGGCAAGCAAAGTGGGTAAGCTGATTGCTGAAGAAGAAAACCCAAACTTAAAGTTGCGTGTTTACGTAACCGGAGGCGGTTGTTCGGGCTTCCAATATGGTTTTACCTTTGATGAAAAGAAAAACCCGGGTGATATGGAAATAGAAAAAAACGGCGTCACCCTGCTGGTTGATCCAATGAGTTTACAGTATTTAATGGGGGGCGTGGTCAGCTACGAAGAAGGACTGCAGGGTTCACGCTTTTTTGTCGACAACCCTAATGCCACAACAACCTGTGGTTGTGGTTCGAGTTTTTCCGTTTAGGCTTTAGTTCCTTCCCTCGGGAACAGCTGAAAGTTTTCGGCTTTTCCGCTAGAATAACCTCACAATTTTTTGTGAGGTTTTTTTATGAGCGCGTACGCAGAACACATCAAGACAATTTGTAGCCGCTTTGATAAAGCGTTAGAGGACAACAATTTTGAATCGGTACTGGTTTACTCGGGCCAGCCACGAGTTGATTTTCTCGATGATAACGCGCCGCCGTACCGGGTTAATCCGCTATTTAAATATTGGGTTCCGGTCACAGAAAGCCCCAAAAGTGCTATTTTTTATCGCAAGGGCAGTCAACGTCCTACGGTTTACCTATTCCAGGCTCGGGACTTTTGGCATGCTCCGGTGAATGTGCCGGAAGAAGAATGGCAGCAGCATGTTGATTTAAAAATTATTGATGATTTAAGTATGCTGACTGAAGACTTAGGCAGCGACTTGGAGCAGTCCGCTTTTATTGGTGAAGACTTTGCACAGCCAGTCAGTGACTGGAAAGTAAAAGCACGTAACCCGCAGGCATTGATTGATCATTTGCACTTTCACCGCTCAATAAAAACTCAATGGGAAGTGGATAATTTGCGCGAAGCCAACCGCTTAGCGGCAAAAGCCCATGTTGCAGCAAAAGAAGCCTTTTTTGCCGGTAAGAGCGAGTTGGAAATACATCATGCTTATCTTGGCGCTATCGACTTTCGTGAGTCGCAGGTGCCCTACAACAGTATCGTTGCGCTGAACAGTCACTCGGCAATTTTGCATTACGACGTATACGACACTGTTCCGCCTAAGCAAATCCGTTCGTTCTTAATAGATGCTGGTGCACGCTACCGTGGTTATTGCTCCGATATAACCCGCTCATACGCTTATGAAGAAGGTTTCTACGCGAATCTGGTAGAAGCTATGGATAAAGCACAACAAGAGCTGTTGAGCGAGATTAAGCCCGGTGTGAGCTATTACGACCTGCATGTGTCGATGCATCTGAAAGTCGCGCAAATTTTAAGTGACTTTGAGTTTATTAAAGGTAATGCACAAAGCATTTATGACAAAGGTTACACCAGTGCCTTTATGCCACACGGATTAGGCCACTTTATTGGTTTGCAGGTACATGATGTTGGCGGTTTCCTGAAGGACGACAAAGGTAACAGCTACGAGCGCAGTGAGCGTCATCCGTTTTTACGCTTATTACGAGACATTGAAGTTGGCCACGTCTTCACAATTGAGCCGGGCTTATATGTGGTCGATCAGCTACTGGAAGAGCACAAAGACAGCGCAGATATTAACTGGGAGAAAGTTGATGAGCTGCGTCCATACGGCGGTGTACGTATTGAAGACAGCATCGTGGTTGGAGCCGATGGTAATGAAAACCTGACGCGTGATGCGTTTAAAGAACTGGGTGCCGAATAAAGAGTCTATTGATGTAGGACTTTAGCGCCTAAAACAACCGGGTGACTGGCTCCTGTAACTTCAGGCTGGTTGCCCGGTTTTTTATGCTCGTAACACCAGCCTAGCCAGGCAAAAGCGATTGCCTCAACCCATTGCGGGTCAACTCCTAAACTCGCTGTAGTATCGCATTTAATCGGCGCTAAAAGTTGAGTTAAGCGCTCCATCAATAATGGGTTTCGGGTGCCGCCACCACAAAAATAAGCCGTATCGGGTTGTTGTGGCAAGGTTGTCAGTGCATCTTTGATGCTAATAGCGGTAAGTTCGGTCAAAGTGCGCTGTACATCAGCCGCGCTAATGTTGTGTCCGGTCAATTGTCGTTGCATCCAATTCAGGTTGAACTCCTCGCGCCCCGTACTTTTGGGAGCTGGCTTAGCAAAAAACGGATGCTGCAATAAACGCTTTAGCAGGTCAGGCTGAAGTTTGCCTGCTCTCGCAAACTGAGCATTTTCATCGAAGCTTTTACTTGAGTCATTATGCTGAACCCATTGGTCGAGCAAGGTGTTGGCAGGTCCTGTATCGAAGCCCAGTATGTTGCCGTTATGGCCAAGCCAGGTGACATTGGCAATACCACCTAAATTAATCACCGCAATGCTTTGATTCTTTCGGGCAAAAACTTGCTTATGAAAAGCTGGGACTAACGGCGCACCCTGGCCACCTGCGGCAATGTCTTTGCGACGAAAATCGTAAATCACATCAATGCCCGTACCCAAAGCTAACCGTGTAGGGTCGCCAATTTGACAGGTGTAGGCTGGTATTGAGTTGGGCTTGTGGCGAACGGTTTGTCCGTGACTGGCTATGGCGGTAATGTCTTTTGCTGCGATACTGACTTTTTCAAGAAGCCGCTCTACGACTTTGGCACTGAGCTCGGAAAAAGCAATGTCTAAACCGGCCAGTTCATCGGCCTGCCAGTTGTCTGTGTGGCTTAAAGCCAATAAGCGAGTACGCAATTCCGGGGGGAAAGACAAAGAGTGATGAGCTTCAAGTCTGGGCGTGCCTTGCGCATCTATCTGGACCAATGCCGCGTCAACCGCATCCATACTGGTGCCCGACATCAGTCCAATATAACGCTGAAACATTACTGCATCGCCAGGTAAACGCGTCTGTTGTCGTTTAGTATGGCCATTACCTGATCCGCGTGTTGACGGAAAGCCGGTAATTCTGATTCACCTAGCGACTTGGCTTCCGGCAATTCCACCGTACGAGGGTTACGATGTACGCCGTCAACAAGGAATTCGTAGTGTAAGTGTGGACCCGTTACCCGGCCTGTCGCGCCAACGCGACCAATTACCTGACCCTGTTTAACACGGTCGCCTGTTTTCACGTGCTTACGGCTAAGGTGTAAATACTTAGTCACGTAGCGTTCGCCGTGTTGCACAAAAATATAATTACCATTCAACGAGGTATAACCAGCCGCGATAACTTTACCATCACCAGAAGACATTACTGGCGTGCCAGTAGAGGCTGCGTAATCTATACCATTGTGCGGGCGCACTCTTCCGGTAACCGGATGTAAGCGGCGAGGGTTGAAGCTCGAGCTTATGTAGGTAAAGTTAACCGGTGAACGCAGGAAGGTTTTGCGCATGGCGCGACCGTTCGGCGTATAATATTGTCCATTATCGTGAAGAATGGCCTGGAAGTTCTCATCGCGGTTTACAAACTCTGCCGCTAAAATTTTGCCGTAGCCAACAAACTCGCCATCTACATAGTGCGTTTCATAAAGTACGCTAAATTCGTCGTTTTTACGCAAGTCTAAGGCAAAGTCGATATCCCAGCCAAAAATATTGGCAATGCGCATAATTTGGTTGTCAGTCAAACCCGAGTCGATACCGGCATTCCAGAAGCTGGAGTCAATAACGGCATGAGTGAATTCTGTACGAACTTCAACTTTTTTAGTTTCGATTTCAGCAACAAAGCTGTCGTTTTGACGAGTGATAATAAGCGTTTCTGTATCGTTTATCTGGTGCGCTAGCTGCACCAGGTTATCGTCACTGTCAGTCGCAAAGCGAAGCAAATCGCCAGGGTGAACTTTACGAAGATATTTGGCTTCATCGCCGGACTCGGTAACGCGATACAGTTGCTGGGCGCTAAAGCCTACTTTGCTAAATATTTTAGCTAAGCTGTCACCCGATTTAATCTGATAGGTTTGCCATGTTAGCTCTGAGTTTTCGGTACTTTCATCTGAGCTGGGTTGCTCAAAAGCTAAATCGAGCTGGTAACGTTTACCTGGCATCAACTGCTCTGCTGAAGTACTGTTCTTAGATGCCGTGGCAGGTTCCGACGGAATGATCAGTAATAGCAAGAGGGCAACGCTGATCGCACTGATCAGAATTTTATGAGAATGCGGAAGTTGCAGAAACATCCGCTGAATTTTGGTGACAGATTTTAATGTCATATTATAGCGCACTTCACTTTCTTTATTGTGATTATCCAGTAAACATGTGTCAGCAAACACGGGGATTACCGCACCTGTTTACGACCACGGAATAACCTTATGGTTTCGAGGATAATACGAAAAAATGAAGAATACCAGATCATTGAGCTTAAAACAGTGGTAATAATGGCGTAAAATGGCTGGTTTATGAGTTTTTACAGTTGGAGATGAGGATGAAAACCGAAGTGGCGGAAGCTATTGCCGAGATTACTCGCGGTGCCGAAGAAGTTTTACTCGAGCAGGAACTGGCTGAGAAGTTGGCCAGTGGTAAGCCACTGACAGTGAAAGCTGGCTTTGACCCAACGGCACCTGATTTACACTTGGGACACACTGTTTTAATTAACAAGTTGAGAGTATTTCAGGACTTTGGTCATAAAGTGGTTTTCCTTATAGGGGATTTCACCGGCATGATAGGTGACCCTACAGGTAAGAATGTGACCAGAAAGCCGCTGACCACGGAACAGGTTATTGCTAACGCTGAAACTTATAAAGAACAGGTTTTTAAAATTCTCGATCCGGCTAAAACCGAAATTCGTTTTAACTCCGAATGGATGTCGAAAATGGGGGCAGCCGATATGATTAAACTGGCTGCGCGCCAGACTGTAGCCCGTATGTTAGAACGTGATGATTTTAAAAAACGCTACCAGAACAATCAGTCGATAGCTATTCACGAGTTTTTATACCCATTGGTTCAGGGCTGGGATTCGGTTGAATTAAAAGCTGACGTTGAGCTGGGCGGAACCGACCAGCGCTTCAACCTGCTCATGGGTCGCGAACTGCAAAAAGAAGAAGGACAGCGTCCACAAACTGTCATTATGACGCCGTTACTGGAAGGGCTGGACGGTGTGCAGAAAATGTCAAAATCGCTGAATAACTATATTGGCATTACGGAACCGGCAAATGACATGTTTGGTAAAATTATGTCGGTGTCAGATGAGCTCATGTGGCGTTACTTCCAGTTACTCAGCTTTCGTTCCATTACTGAAATTGACGAGCTGAAAGCGGCTGTAGCCGACGGCAAAAACCCACGTGATGTGAAAGTTTTGCTGGCAAAAGAAATCATCGCTCGCTTTCACTCGGAAGACGACGCTGAGAAAGCCGAACAGGATTTTATCCAGCGTTTCCAGAAAAATGCTTTACCGGACGATATTCCGGAAAAGACGGTGCAAGTCGGAGCTGAGGGAATGGCAATAGGTAATGTGCTAAAAGAAGCCGGCTTGGTTGAGTCCACCTCGGAAGCGTTACGAATGATAAAACAAAATGCCGTTAAAGTGGATGGCGAGAAATTCAGCGATTCGCGTTACCTGTGCACAGAAAAGGACTCTGGAGTTTATCAGGTGGGTAAACGTCGCTTCGCTAAAATTAACTTAACGGCGTAACAGCGTTAATTATTGAGGCAATAAAACCGTGAAATATAAAAAGGCGCCTTTAAAGGGCGCCTTTTTTGTTTCTGCAGTTCAGAGGTTTTTGCTTTAGACTCTGAAACTCTTAATTGAGTCCTGGAGCTCATCGGCCAGTTTAGCGACTTCGTTAGACGCTTGAGCTGTTTGTTTGGAACCAGAAGCCGTTTGTTCGGCAATGGAAACAATAGACTCAAGACGCTCGCTGATATCCTGCGCAGTACTGCTTTGCTCTTTCGCTGCATTAGCAATATGGTTACTGCTGTCAGACGCCTGATGCACTGACTCAGTAATAGATTGAAGTGCCTGAGCTGCTTCATCGGACTGCTGCACACTGAGCTCAGCCTGCTCGCGGCCTTTATTCATTACGGTAACCGCTCGCTGAGAGTCATTCTGCAGATTCTCAATCATGTCCTGAATTTCTTCAGTGGACTCTTGAGTACGGCTGGCCAGAGTACGAACCTCATCAGCAACAACCGCAAATCCGCGACCTTGCTCACCGGCACGTGCCGCTTCAATGGCTGCGTTCAGTGCAAGCAAGTTGGTCTGGTCGGCAATACCTCGAATGACATCCAGAATGCCACCAATGTTTTTGCTGTTTTCTGACAACTGATCGATAACTTCCGAAGCGCCTTTAATTTCACTAGCCAAGCCTTCGATAGTCGCACGGTTTTTGTCTGAAATTTGACGAACGCGTTTTGCTTCATCGTCAGAGTGTTGAATTTCGCGTAAGGCCTGTTCTGCACCGTCAGCCATCTCGCTGGCAGTACTATTCATTTCCTGAGTGGCCGTGGCTACTTGCTCAATTTGACGGCGTTGTTCGTCAATGGCATTAGTTGTCTCGTCTGAAACATTGGAAGACTGCTCCGCGGCCGTAGCTAGTTGAGTTGCACGGTTCGCAATACCTTCAATAAGTTTACGTAAATTGCCGGTCAGTTTATTGGTGTTTGAGGCTAGTTCACCAAATTCGTCCTGCGAGCTATAGTCAACCCGTTCAGTTAAATTACCATCAGCCATAATATTCAACATATGGTTAACACGTGCCAGTGGGCGACTGATGCTACGCACGGTATACCATGAAATGAACACAGCTAAAACAATAGAAATAATGGTAATAATACTATTGAGCCAGCTACTGGTTGAGATAGAGTCTGTCACTGAAGCTCTTGTACCGTCAGCTATTCCGCGAACAGCAGTTTGTAGACTATCAGTTTCAGTCATTAATTTATTTAGCTGAACCTCTGATTTGTTGAGAGAATCTTCTGAGTCCACACGAAGTTGTTGACGACGAATGACATTGTCCGGATACGAACCCGCGCCCTGAAGGCTGTCGAGCGCATCACGAACGGTTGTAATTGCATCATCGATCATTGTTCCTGCCGCCCCTGTTGGCTCGTCATCTAATACCTGAAGGCGGGGACGGATACTGTCGATATTAATATCTATTTCGCTGCGAATGATTTGAGCACTGTCTAATTTATTCGCTTTGTTCAGGTCATACATTAAAGTGATGAGACTGGACAGTGACGATTCGATGTTGCTGGCTTCACGGGAGATTACTTCGTTATTAGAGGCGTCCATGGTGTCCAGCAGCATGATAGCGGCATCATCGATATTGAATGCAATTTCATCTAACTGTGAGGCAGTAACATTCTGCAGTTCGAGGTATTCGCTGTGCTGACTAAACAGGCGATCTATCAGACTAATGTACTGGCGTGAGTCTTTTTCCAGCTCATTAATCTCGTCACTCTGACCGTTCCCCTGAATAAGCTCTTTAAGTTTCTCAAGAGAGGAGAAAAGCAACTTGTTAGACTCATTGAATTCTTTTCTATGAGCTTCTACCTGTTCTAAACTTTCATCATAAAAAGTTTCTAACTGAACTGTACCCAGCTCGAGAATATCGACTTTAATAGCCGAGACTTGATTCAGTGCCGGTACCGCCTCATCGTTGAGTTTATCAACCGACGAACCTATGCTGTTGATATTAAACAACGAGCTTAAGCTAATGATGAGTAATAGCAAAGTAATGATGGCAAAACCACCGATAACTCGCATGGCAACAGTAATTTTCATGAAACTTTCCTCAGCACTGCATGATTATAATTATCACTTTCCGGTCAAAGCCGGTTCGTGAAAGAAGGTTTTATTCTCAACGCTGTATAACGTCATGTACTGACCCCATACACAGCCAGTATCCAGCGCTATCACATCCTGACGGCGGGTTTCGCCCATTAGCGCAGCCCAATGCCCGAATAATACTCGATTCTCAGATTCTGGCCAAAAGTTAAACCATGGCTTATACGAATCCTGCGACGAACGCTTATATGGATTATCTTTTTGAGAAAAATCCAGTTCACCTTCCAGGTTACAGTAACGCATTCGGGTAAACGCGTTCACTATAAAACGGTATCGGTCAAAACCTTGCAGACTTGAGTCCCATTTTTCCGGGGAGTTGCCAAATAATTGCTGCATAAAGCTTTCAAACTCATTGCCAGTAATAACTTTCGTGACTTCCTGCGCGTATTGACTGGCTTGTTCGAGTGTCCACCATGGGTAAATACCGGCGTGAGCTATTACCGTATTGTGCTCTTCCAGCTGGTGAAGCAAAGGTTGGTGGCGAAGCCAGTCTAACCAGTGATAGCGGCTGCTGTCTTCTAGCAATGCGTTAAGCTTATCTTTCGGGTTAGGCTGCCGGTAACCCAGCAATACTGCCATTAAGTTTAAATCGTGATTACCTAATACGGTGTGTACCGAGTTACTGTTTTCGTAGAAAAAACGCAACGCATCGCGCGAATCGGGGCCGCGCGCGACAATATCACCTACACACCACAATGAGTCGTTTGCAGGGTTAAAGCTGACTTGAGTAAGCAGGGCTTCAAGTTCGCGGAAGCAGCCCTGAATATCACCAACAACGTAATTGCTCATAATTAATGAATAATATTAGGAATGGCCAGCCGGAACGATGGAATCGGCGCTTTAAACTGCGAGCCGTGTTCATCTATCATCAGGTAATGACCTTCCATAGTACCAATAGGCGTAGCCAGAACGGTGCCGCTGGTATAACTGAATGATTCACCGGCAGCCAGTTTAGGCTGTTGTCCTACAACGCCATCTCCAGCCACTCGGGTTATTTTACTGTCAGCGTCGGTAATTCGCCATTCGCGGGCAAGCAACTGCACTAACTGGCTGGACTCATTGGTTATGGTTATGGTGTAAGAAAACACATATTGTCCGGCATCAGGGTTTGACTGCGCCGCTAAATATTGCGTTTTTACATCAATTTCAATTTTACTGACTGTCATTCTTTTCCGCTTGTTTTGTGAGCGAGTGTTCAGTGAGCCAGTCGGATATCCTGCAGTAATCGTCTACAGAGAGCGTCTCCGGCCTTGCGCCCGGGTCAATACCAAGGGCTTCCAGCTGCTCCGCAGGAACCAACTGTTTAAGGTTGTTTCTTATTGTTTTACGGCGTTGGTTAAACGCTGTCAAACATAAGCTATGCAGTTGCGCTTTATCTTTAACTGGGTGAGGGCTTTCGGCATAGGGTTCTAACCGAATCACCGATGATTCTACTTTCGGTGGCGGCGTAAACGCTGATGGCGGGACAGCAACCACCGGAGTGACTTTACAGGCTTGCTGTACACCGACGCTGATTCTGCCATAACTTTTTGAGCCGGGCTCTGCTGCTAAGCGATCAACCACTTCTTTTTGCAGCATAAAGTGCATATCTTTTACATCATCGGCAAACTTCAGCAGATGAAAGATAAGCGGCGTGGAGATGTTATAGGGCAGGTTACCGAACACTCGTGCCGGACTCTCTTTGGCAAACTGACTAAAATCTATGCTTAGCGCATCGGCTTGAATCACTTCCAGTTTTGAACTTAAAAAAGGGTGATGCTGAAGCCTTTCAACTAAGTCACGGTCAATTTCGATAACTTTTAAATGGCCACTGCGATCTACTGTCGGCTCAGTTAGTGCTGCTAACCCCGGGCCAATTTCTATTAGGTTTTCACCGGGCAAAGGGTTAATGGCATCAACAATCTGCTCAATAATATAGTCGTCATTCAGGAAGTTCTGGCCAAACCGTTTACGTGCCCGGTGGCCCAAGTGGGTTTTACTTCCGCCCTGGTGTTTATTCCCACCTTGGTTTTTACTCATAATACGCTGCTCTTGCCATATCTATAGCGGTCTGCATTGCCAGGCGGCAACTACCGTCGCTAATCTTGCCAGACCCGGCCAGCTCAAGTGCTGTACCGTGATCAACAGAAGTCCGGATATAAGGTAACCCGAGTGTAATGTTTACGGCCTGCCCGAAACCTTTATATTTTAGCACCGGAAGACCCTGATCGTGATACATAGCAACTACCGCACTGGCATCTTCAAGGTACTTTGGCTGAAAAATGGTATCTGCGGGATACGGGCCGTGCAAGTTCATGCCTTGCTTTTTAAGTTGTTCCAGAACCGGAATAATAATGTCTATTTCTTCCCTGCCTAAATGTCCCGACTCTCCCGCATGAGGGTTTAATCCGCAAACCAATATTTTGGGCGACGACTCGCCGAATTTCTTAGTCAGGTCGTTATGCAGTATGGTAATAATGTTGGTCAGACGCTCCGCGGTAACGGCTTTTGCCACATAGGCCAGCGGAATGTGAGTCGTGACCAGCGCCACACGCAGGCCTTCTGTAGCCAACATCATAACGACATCATTGCAGTTCGCTTCATGAGCTAAAAATTCAGTGTGTCCTGAAAACGCCACACCGGCTTGATTAATCACACCTTTGTGTACAGGGCCGGTAACAATGGCATCGAACTCGCCTGAGAGATTACCGTCAGAGGCTCTTTTTAAGCAATCAACCACATAATGACCGTTGGCTGTACATAACTCGCCAGGAGTCACGTCTTCGCACACTGGAATATGTTCTACCCAAAGATGTCCGGGTTCATGTTGCGGCAGTTCTTCACCTTTTCTATACCTGTGCAAGGTAATAGGAAGGTTCAATTGCTCGGCGCGTTGTTTTAGTAAATTTTTATCTGCACAGACAACGACAGCAGCCGACCAGGGCTGCTGCGCTATTTTTATAATTAAGTCCGGGCCAATACCTGCCGGCTCACCCGGTGTAAATACAAGAGTTGGTATACTCACTCAGCAACTCTTCTGATAAACGCCTGGTCGCGAATTTCTTGCTGCCAGTTATCAAGCTCTTCGCGGAATTTACGGCTAAACAGCATTTGGTATGCGCGTTCTTGCTTGTTTTCTTCAGTGGCATCCAGAGTTCTGCGACCGGTAACTTCTACAATGTGCCAGCCAAACTGTGTGCTGAACGGTTCACTTATTGTGTCTTGTTCAATGCTTTCTACTTTTTGCTTGAATTCTGGTGCGTATTTATTGGGACGAGCCCAGCCCAAATCGCCGCCACGAGAGGCCGAACCAGGGTCAGCTGAATGTTCACGTGCAAGTTCAGCAAAAGTCTTTTCGCCATTGGCAATTTGCTCACGGTATTGATTGAGCATCTCTTTCGCTTTGTTGTCTGACAAAATAACGGAAGGCTTGATTAAAATATGACGTGCTTTAACTTCTTGTACTTCGACTGTTTGCTCTCCGCGCTTGTCCTGTACTTTCAAAATATGAAAGCCGATACCACTGCGGATTGGGCCGACAACGTCACCTACAGACTTCCCATCTACCGCTTCCGCAAACAAGGTCGGCATGCCATTAACTGTCATCCAGCCCAGGTCACCGCCATCCAATGCCGCAGAACCGGAGGAGGAACGTACCGCCAAGTCAGCAAAGTCACTACCTTTGTCCAGTAAATTCAAAACTGTGTTGGCACGCTCTTTGGCTTTTTCAAGTTCGGCTTGTGATGAGTTTGAGTCAGCGGAAATCAGAATTTGAGCCAAACGATACTCTGTCTGAACTTCCTGGTTGCTCTCTATGAGTTTCACCAGGTTATTAATTTCTTGCGGTGTGATAGAAACGCGTTGCTGTACAGCTGCTCGTTGAACTTGCTGGATAACCAATTCGTTACGAATATTTTCGCGGTAGGCTGCCCAGCTCATACCACTACTGACCATGTTTTCCCGAAGCTCAGCTGTTGTAAGGTCTTGGTTATTTGCTATTTCGTTGATGGCTTGCTCTAACTGGTTGTCGTCAATCTCGATACCCATGCGGTTAGCCATTTGCAACTGAATTTCCTGCAGAATCAGGCGTTCTATAGCCTGAGTTTCCAGAACTTCGTCTGAAGGCGCGTTACTCGAGTTGAAGTTCTGACCGTTCTTAACTTGTTGGATAAGTTGGTCAATCTGGCTTTGCAGCACTACGCCGTCATCGACTACGACGACAACGCGATCCAGTATTTGCTGAGCCTGAACGGTGTTATTCAGCAAAAAAGACGATGCAATCAGCACAGCTGCTGAACAAAACGATGCAATTTTTTTCATTATACCTACCACTAGTTACTGAGATAAAAAGGACGGCGGTAACCGTACGTACTTTTCTCAAGCATGTTAATTAGACCACTGCTATCAGAAGCTAAACCGCTGATAATAAATTGTATACTAATGCCATTGTCAAATTGAGTTTCGCCGTTTATCTGAGTCGCACTAAAAGCCGGCTCAAGATCACGGTTTATGCGTCTGTACGCGCTAACCCGTAAGGCCCAGCAGCAACTGCTGTATTGAATGCCCACCATAGCATCATTTAAACGATCATGTGTGAGATCGTAAAAGACATTTGATGCGACTTGCCAGCGCGAACTTGCTGACCAAACTGCCTGCGTTCCAACTTGTTCAATATCGTTGTTCAGAATGTTGGTTGCGGTGCGATGACTGACCTGTATCAAGTTTGATTCATCTTTACGGAACTCTACCGCGGTCTGACTCTTACGGGTGGTGTTAAGTTCCGTATCGTATTGAATTGAGCTGCGTATTGACCAGTTCTCATCAACAGCCCAGTTAATGTCGGCAACCCACTCACTGTTACTGGAGGTTGTGGTTTCTTCATCGCTGGCAAACAGTTGCGTACGACTGTCATTAATATTGTAAATTTGCCCAATACTGGCTCGCAGCACTTCGCGTTCATTCTGAGTGAATAAGCTGCTGCTGACACCGTACGTTATCTGGTTAGCCTCGGCGATGCGATCCAACCCCGAAAAACGGCGGCTACGGAACAGCCCGTGGTAATCGTCCTGCAATAAAGAGGTATCATAAATGCCGATGTTCTGTTGGTTTTCATAGGGCACATACAAATACTGAATTTGCGGCGACAGGGTTTGACGGTACTGGCTGTCACCCAGTTCAATGGCTCGCTCGAGATGCAAACGAGCCCTTACACGAGCGCGGGGAAGCGCACGTGAAACTTCCTCAGCAATCTTGTTGTCCGGGCTTTCCTGCCAATAGCGCGTATAAAGATAAGAAAGCTCGGCTTCTGTATCAAAAGCAGGCTTCTCAAAACGGTACTGAATGCTCGGCTCTATATGTGCCCGGGTCGCGTATTCGCGGGTCTGATCCTGATTCTGAAAATAGGTTAGTTCGTTGTATAAGCTGGCGCTAAAGCCGGTGAAGTCGCCAGTGTTGTAATCGATACTAAGCTGCGGCAGTGTGCGATAGGGGCTGCGGTAGTCGCCAATAAGCTCGTAGTCTTCGGTACGTAATTGTGCGGTCCAGTTTTCGTTGTCGTAATCAAGCTGGGCTACGCGATATAAGTGAGTGTCAGCCCGGCCTGCAAAATCACTACCAAAGTCATTCAGGTAGTTGTCGTCACTAATTTCGGTCGCATCCAGGTAAAAACTCAAGTCCTGGTTTATTTGCGCCGAATGCTGAACGTGCCAAAGGTAGCGTTTTTTATTTGCGATGCGAGTGTCGTCATTGCCTAAATATTCTAAATTGAATTGTCCGGCATTTTGCTCAAATAAATAGCGATACTCGCCTTTCATCATGGTGCCGCGCTCGGACATATAAACCGGAGCTATTGTCGCATCCATATTGGGAGCAATATTAAAGTAGTAGGGAACTTCTACTTCAAAACCACTGTTTGATGATGAGTCGAACGTGGGGTAGAGCAAACCGGTTTTACGCGCGTCACTCAATGGAAAATTAAAATACGGTAAGTAAAGCACCGGTACGTCGAATAACTCAAATCGGGCGTGCCAGGCTTCACCGAAGTCGCTGGTTTCATTTATCTGAATACGTTCTGCGCGTAATTGCCAGGCCGGAGTCTCGCCCGGGCAGGTGGTGAAGCTTGAGTCCTGTAATAAAACTTCCTGCCGGGACAATGAAAGCAACTCTGCGTGGCCACGCGCGTTATGATTTCGCAGTCGGTAATCACTGTTGTAGAGTTTGGCCTCGTCATCGTTTAAGTCTAGCGATAACGAATCACCCGTAACGCTTAAATAGCCGTCATTAAAAGTAATGCCGTCTGAGGCGATAATCTCACCCCGCTGCTGATCGATAGTGGCTTTTGAAGTTGAAAGCCACTGTCCGTTACGCTGAATGATGACGTTACCGGTAAAATACGCTTTTTCATTGGCCAGAATTTCGGCGCTACGCGATTCAACACCAATAGTTCCTGCATCGGTTTCCTGCAACTGGACGGCGGTAATCGTACTCTCAGTAGACTGAGGCACGGTGCAAGTCATGTGTTGTGGTGCGTCTTGATTTTGTAAAGCCGCTAGCGCGCTGCCGGGAAAGGGCAGTAGCATTAGCGAAGTAATAAACCGTTGCAGCAATTTAATCTTCCGTCGTTGTTGTTAAATGCATTTATTCTGTTTTGCAGCGCGAGGGTATAATAAAGCAATTTTGTTTGTTTCGCTATTTGGTACACTGCTAGTTTTAAGGCTTGGCGACAAATTTGGTGGAGGATATTTTGGAAGACAAACGAGAAGTGGCTCTGCAGGCTTGGTGTGAAGCCCAGACAGGTGTTTCACAACCAACTTTAGAAGTTGTATCCGGTGATGCCAGTTTCCGTCGCTATTTTCGGGCAACTAATGGCCAGGAAAGCCTGATAGCGGTCGACTGTCCTCCCGAAAAAGAACCAATGAAGCCTTTTTTGGCCGTTGCACAAGCCTATTCTGAAGCCGGCGTTACTGTGCCAGAGATTATTGCGGCGGATTTAGAACAGGGCTTTATGCTGCAATCCGATTTTGGTCAGATACTGTTGCTGAGTAAACTGCATCCACGAAATGCGCGGCAATACTACCAGCAGGCACTTACCGCGCTGCCTAACATTATGTCGGTACGCCGGACTGAGCAGGGTGAGCTGCCCGCTTTCGATACCGCTTTGTTGGAACGTGAACTTTCTTTATTTAAGGACTGGTTATTAAAACATCACCTGAACTTAGACTGGCATACCGGGGACGATGAAGTTTGGAGTCAGTTTAGCCAACAAATGATTGATAACGCATTGCAGCAACCGCAGGTGGGAGTGCATCGGGACTTTCATTCACGTAACTTAATGCTGCTGGACGATGACCGTATTGGTATTATCGATTTTCAGGATGCGGTGCTGGGTCCGGTGACCTATGACGCGGTGTCGTTACTACGCGACTGCTATATTGAGTGGCCAGAGGAATTGGTCAACGAATTGAGTGAAGGGTTAAGGCAACATCTGGTTGAGTCTGACTGCTTAGCGGCGCAGGTTGAACCACAACAATGGCAACACTGGTTTGACTGGATGGGGCTGCAGCGGCACACCAAAGCGGCAGGTATTTTTGCCCGGTTGGCGCATCGCGATCATAAGCCCGGCTATTTACAGGATGTGCCCAGAACCCTCGGGTATTTGCAGCGAGTAAGTGCTAACTATCCGCAGCTTTCAAATTACAACCGCTGGTTGCGTGAGCGCATTATCCCAGCCTGGAAGGACAGCCTATGAGAGCGATGATTTTAGCTGCCGGACGGGGCAGTAGAATGCGCCCGTTAACGGATAATCAGCCAAAGCCTTTGTTGCCGGTAGCGGGAAAACCCTTGTTGGGTTATCACCTGGAAAAGCTGGCAAACGCAGGTGTTAATGAAGTGGTTATTAATCATGCCTGGCATGGTGAGCAAATTGAAGATTTTGTCGGGGACGGCAGCCAGTGGGGTCTGCAGGTTTCATTCTCTGCGGAACCTGAGGGTGGACTTGAGACTGCAGGGGGTATTATTAAAGCCTTGCCACTGCTCGGAGATGACCCGTTTTGGGTTATTAATGGTGATATCTGGACAGACTGGGATTACCGGGATTTACCAACGGATCTGGAAAAAGGGCTGCTGGGACATTTAATTATGGTGGATAATCCGATTCATCATTCAAATGGTGACTTTGCTATTGAAAATGGATTGTTGGTTAATGGGGAAAATGAGAATGATGCCCGTAAAACTTTTTCCGGTGTTGGTCTGTATCGCAAAGAACTGTTGGCGCCATACCCTGAGGGGAAACGGGCATTAAAGCCTTTTTTCGACAGGGCAATTAATAAGAAGCAACTGGCAGCAAGCCATCAGGATGGATTTTGGACAGACGTAGGTACACCGGAACGCCTGCATCAAGTTAACCAGCGGCTGGAGAAATAACATGGTTTGGGGAAAGGTAGTCGGCGCACTGGCTGGCTTTGCGTTTATGAAATGGCCGGGTGCTATTCTGGGGGCGCTCATTGGTCACTGGTTTGATCGGGGCATGGCTCAGGACTTTTCCCAAAAAGGCGCCTGGGGGCGTTTTTTGTATGGGGCAGAGCAAGCCGCCGGGGACGCTAATTTTATTTACACACTGTTCGCAGTAATGGGCCACGTTGCTAAGGCAAAAGGTAAAGTCACCACTAGCGATATTTCTCAGGCTCAGGAGCTAATGCGTCGTTTGAATTTAAATCAGGACGCGACCCGCGAAGCACAGGAAGCCTTTCGCGAAGGTAAAGAACCGACGTTTCCTCTGCAACAAGTCATGAAGGATTTTAGTGCCTCCTTTTACGGTAACCGCGATGTTCTGCAGCTTTTTATGGAGCAGCTGATTGGTCTTGCGTTAAATGACGGTGTGTTGGAAAAGTCAGAGCATGAAGTTTTGGTTAACGTGGCTAAGCACCTTGGGTTTACTCGTTTTCAGCTGGACCAGTGGTTGATGATGGAAAAAGCGGCTTTTCGTTTTCATCAGCATCGTCGGCAGCAGCATCAGCAACAGCGAAAAACCACCAGCCAGGATGAAATAAATAACGCTTATGAAGTGCTTGGCGTAACAGCTCAAAACAGTAACGCCGAAATTAAGAAAGCGTATCGTAAATTAATGGCTCGGCATCATCCGGACAAGCTGGCTTCTAAGGGGTTACCGGAAGAGGTAATGAAGCAGGCTCAGCAACGTGCTCAGGACATTCAGGCGGCTTATGAGAAGATCAAAGAAAAGCGCGGCGTCCGTTAAAAAAGGGTGTTAAAACTGGAAAGGTTAAAAGCCGTGAAATTCCAGCCAGCCTTTTATAGTAGAGATTAATTCACGCTGCCCGGTGTTACCGGAATTAACCAGCTGACGCTGGCGGTACGCTGGGTGCTGGTATTTATTCGCTAGTTTTTTACGCAAGGCCCAGTGTTCACTCACCCAACGGTTAGCTTCCGCACTGCGAATATCGAGAACCGGCAGTTGCGACTGGCTAATGCGTTCAGCAAGAGTGCGGTTATACTGAAACTGAGGCACATAAGCGTTAACCAATACAATAGCATCGGGCATTATTGAAGGCTCACTTTCCAGCAAACGCAGGGCTATGTCTGCGGTAATTCCTTCTACTACCCATACAGAAAAGCCCGGGCGGTCCAGGGTTTCGTTCAGCAGCAGAGTCATGCGTTGCTGCAAAGCATTCACTGGTGCCGTAAAGACCTCTTCGTCTGCAGCCTCAGGGAAATGCGTTGTCGTAGCAGGTGTCTGCAAATTGTCTGTACGTATGTCGTTGTCGGGCGGGGTTAAAGCCCAGGTTGTCCAGCCAAAATCCGGGGCGTTTTCATAAACCGGACGAATATAAAAAGACTGCAGTGGATGGTAGTGCCAGTCGGGTAAAAGCACCATTTGCCCGCGCTCAAAGGCCTGCAAGTACTCTTTCTTTAACGCCAAATAGCGTTCGCCGTCATTTCCGGTTAACCAATGGAGCTGGTCTTGCGGCAAATAACGTTCTAGGTCGTCCTGGCTTACTGCGGGGTTGATGAAAACAACCGCCAGCAGAATTAATAGATAGCGCTTCATGCAGCCTGTATCGGCTGAAGCGGCGCTAGCTTGAGTGCAAATTGCTAAAACTGAACGGGGCTGAAAAACTCTATAGGTTGTTCGGTTTGCGGATGGGTTACGCCAAGGTATTCCGCATGCAGTAATAAACGCTCAGCAGCAGCGAAAGCATCGCTGTGTGCATAGAATTTATCTCCAAGTATCGGGCAGCCAAGGGCCTGCATATGAACTCTGAGCTGATGTGAGCGTCCGGTATGAGGTGTCAGTTCAAGGCGGCTACAACCGTTATCAAAATCCGTTACACGATAAAAGGTCGTGCTGGGTTTGCCGGTGAAAAAATCCATGTGCTGGCGCGGGCGATTCGGCCAGTCGCAGGACAACGGCAACTCTATTTCCCCTTGCGGAGAAGGTGGTTTGCCCCAAACTCGGGCAATATACCTTTTACTGGTTGTGCGATTCTGAAACTGCCGGTTCAGGTGACTTTGCGCGGCTTTAGTTTTTGCCAGTAAAAGAACTCCGGAAGTTGCCATATCCAGCCGGTGGACCACTCTTATTTCTGGGTGTACGCGCTGTACGCGGGTATAAACCGAGTCTTTATGTTCTGGTCGCTTGCCCGGAACACTGAGCAGCCCGCTTTGCTTATCAACCACCAACAACTGGCTGTCCTCATAGATAACCTGAAGAAATGGCGTTGTCGGCGGCTGATAATGGAGCAGCGTCATTAATGGTTATTCACCAGGATACGCACTGCCTGAAGCGATAACTGCGGGCTCTCCAGCGCCGCCGTAATTTGCTCTTCGCGCCAATTTATCGCCTCTATTTCACTGCTGCGCACCGACGGGTTTTTCTGTCGTAATTCCAGCAAGCGCGTGCGTTCGTGTTGCAGTGCAGCCAGCGCATTTTGCTTTACTTCATCCAGCTGCTTTTGCTGCCACTCACGAGCCTGTTGCTGGCCGGACTGAATAATCTTTTGCGCCGGGTCACGTAACTGACGCAATATCTGTCGCGCGGTCTTTTTATCAATAAAGCTGGATTGTTGGTCCAGCAGCTCGCGTGACACTTTAGCGGACAGCTCCTGACCCTGACCATTAAACAACAGACGTAAACTCTGCAATGGGCAGAACTCCTGCAATGCCGCGGCTTTAGGCGCCGGTACTATGCTGGCAAAGTCCAGTTCCAGGAACCAGCTGCCAGCCGGAATAGCCGGGTTTTTCAGCTCTGCAACGCAGGTGCTGCCAAAGTCATCTGCAGTCAGCAGTTCAAGCGCAGCCTGCACCATGGGGTGATCCCAACTTAAAAAGTCAGTATCTTCAAAGTTCAGTGCGGTCACCCTGTCAAAGGTTATGGTGATGCCATCATCCGGCAGTCCCGGCAGGCTGCCGACACGCATATGCTCACCCGGGCGAATAAACCAGCGCTCTTCATCCAGCACTTCGTTAGTCACGCCAAAACGGTCAAAGAAGGCAATCATAAAGTCGGCCAGAGTGTCGGTATCGCTGTCGCTATGAATTTGTTCTATGATTTTTTCAGCAGTTTCAGGACGACAGGCGTTTAGTGCCTGCAACTTGTCCTGCCCTTCACGGTTCCGTTCCAGCCAGGTTTTGTGCAGTTCTTTCGTCTGCTCCAGCAACTCGTCACTGAGTGGCTTCTGCTCAGCAACAGCCTGCTCAATGTCCGTACCAAAAGCATCGTACAGTTTACGGCCTATCGCATTACATTGAGAGAAGGCGTTCATACCCTGCTCGTACCATGGCAGCAATATGGCTTCTGCGGAACCTTTGCAGTAAGGCAGGTAAATATCAATATTTTGCTGCTGGCCAATGCGGTCTAAGCGGCCAATACGCTGTTCCAGCAGGTCAGGGTTCGTTGGCAAGTCGAACAGAATCAGTTGATGAACAAACTGAAAGTTACGACCTTCACTGCCAATTTCTGAGCACAGCAGAATAGGGCTGCCGTCTTCTTCGCTGGCAAAAAAGGCGGCGGAGCGGTCACGTTCGGTCAGCGTCATACCTTCATGGAAGGTTGCCGCCTGTACCCCCGCCAGTACGCGCAAGGCTTCCGACAAATCCAGTACTTGCTCTGCCGTTTTGCATATCAGCAGTGCTTTTTCCGAGCGGTTCTGTTTAATGTGATTCAATAACCAGTCAATGCGCGGATCTTCCATCCACCAGGGCATGTCTTCATCGGGTTCGCATTCATCCAGTTCTACCGGATGAAAATGGCGTTCAGGAAAACCGCCAATATCGGCCCTACGGTTACGGAACATAACGCGGCCGGTACCATGTTTATCCAGCAGGTCATCGAGTTCTGCCGGGTCAGTAACAGACTCGGCTTGTTCTGCTAATTCTTTATACTGTGTTTGCTCTTGCTGGAAACTGGCAAAGTCGGAGAACCTGTCCGGGTCCAGTAGCTGCAGTCGCTGGAAATGGCCTTCGGCACCTTCTTGCTCCGGGGTTGCCGTTAACAGCAACAAGCCGGGAACCGCTTCGCAGAGGTTTTTAACCGCACGAAATTCCGGTGCCTCGGGCTGTAAATGGTGTGCTTCATCGATAACTAATAAGTCGAACTCAGCTTTCAGTAATGACTCACTCCAGCGCGACTCGTGCATAAAGCGGCTACTGATAATAATGTGCTGTTCAGTTAAAAACGGATTTTCACTGTCGGCTTCCGCCTGCTCGCAACGCTCATCATCAAACAGAGTAAAGTTCAGCGCAAAGCGGCGGCGTAACTCAACCAGCCACTGATGCATTAAAGATTCCGGTACCACAATTAAGACCCGCTGCGAGCGGCCGGTATTCAGGCGGCGCTTGATGATCATGCCGGCTTCAATGGTTTTTCCTAAGCCCACTTCATCGGCTAAAAGCACTCGCGGGTGGTAACGGTCGGCAACAGTTTTGGCAATATACAACTGGTGCGGCAGCAAATGGGTACGAACACCTAATAAACCGGCAACCTCGCTGGCCTGATGATGCGCCAGGTGTTCACTGGCTTCGCAGCGCAACTGATACATATCCAGGCGGTCGGCCTGGCCTGCCAGTAAACGAGTTAACGCGGGGTTACTGTCCACCTGATGAGATAACTGGGTTTCCGGAACCACAACCGACTCCTGATTGTCGTCGCGTAAACCATGATAGGTCACAATACCCTGCGACTCTGTCAGTTCCTGAATTGTGAAGCTCCAGCCATCGGCGTGTTTGCCTTGTTGCTGTACTTGCAGTTGATAACGGGCCAGAGGGGCTTCCTGAGCTGAGTACAGTCGCACTTCACCGGTTGCGGGGAACATCACGGTTAAGTGACGACCTTCGGCCTGGGTGATCATGCCTAGCCCTAATTCGGTTTCAGTTTCACTAAGGTAACGCTGTCCAACTCTAAACTCGCTCACTACACACTCCTGCGCGCCATTTACCAAGGTCGCAATGGTACTTAATTCGCTCGCCAATTCCGAGGAAAAATTTATTTCTGTAACCGTTGTGTCATGAATTTTAGGCTAAGCTGTAAGAAAAGAATAATCACATGCAAAGGTACGCGCTAATGACAACAAACGCTGGCAAGTTCTTTATCCTGGATACCAACATTCTTCTGCACGACCCTCTCGCTTTTCTCAACTTCGATGAACACAACGTGGTTATCCCCATGGTGGTTCTGGAAGAGCTCGACAATATAAAAGATCGCAATAGAGATGTGAGCCGCGAAGCACGGGTCGCCATTCGCTCGCTCGAGGAGGTTTTGAAAGAGGCCACACCGGAAGAAATTGTTGCTGGTGTTCCGTTAAACAGGGTGCAAGGCGAGCATACGGCGAACGGAACCCTGGCCATTTTTCCCGACTATCAGCTGGAGCAGACCGAGTCAGTGTTGTCGCTGGCAGAGAACGATCACCGCATTATTCAGGCGGCACTGGAAATTCAACGGGAGCGCTCGCCGGCTGGCGTGGTGCTGGTTACCAAAGACATCAATATGCGCCTGAAAGCCAAAGGCGCAGGTATGAAGTACGTTGATGATTATCGCACCGACCAGCTTATTGACGACATTCGCTTGCTGACCAAAGGGTTTTATAAGTTTGAAGGCGACTTCTGGTCGCAGGTGGGTGAAGTCCAAACGCAGCAGGAAGGCCGCGATGCTTACCACACGGTGAGTCGCGAATTGCTGCCTCAGGTTTTTGCTAATGAATACATTATTGATTCAACCAATAAGTTTGCGGCGCGGGTGGAAGAATACGACAGCGAAACTGTAACGCTGATGGATTTAAGCGTAGAACGGATGATGTCTTATGGAGCCTGGGGGGTTCACCCCAACCCCGAATTGGAAATATTTTAAAGTTTTTACCCCCTTGTTTTTATTGGCCTATAGAAAAAGTAAAAAGAATTTCTCTAAACATGGATTTTTGTAACGACTTTAAGCATTCCCACAATAGCCAATCTTTACAGAGTACTTGTTATTTGGGATGTGAGTACAACACGCATTCAAGCAACGATGCAAACTTTTGGAGGGCTGCGTCATGAAAAGCTCTGTTGAAAACCGAAACCCTCGTGTTCTTGACACGTCTGCGTTGGTTCATGATCCAAAAAGTATCCTGTCATATCAAGATGATATTTACATCTGTCTAACGGTTCTTGAAGAGCTTGATAACCTAAAAGAAAGAACCAATAAATCTGTAAGTGCTGATGCTCGTGTTTGTATTCGAATGCTTGAAGATATAATAAATGGGCATAGTGCGGAAGAGATGGAAGCTGGCATTCCACTGCCTTCTACTGAAACAGCTAAACGAGGAAAACTGTTTATTGGAATTGATACCCAACTCGAAATGGCTAAAGAGTTAAAGCACGGTATTGGAAGTGATGCTGACAATAGAATAATCAACTATGCGCTGTATCTTCAGAAGGATTTAGATAAAGACGTAACAATTGTTAGCCGTGACATCAATATGCGACTAAAAGCTCGAACTGTTGGTGTTATGGCTGAAGATGTATCCGTTGATAATCAAATCGCAGATATAGATTTGTTATATACAGGAGTACAGTCGTTTGAAGGTGATCTTTTTGATCGAATTGAATCAGATAAAGATTTCAAAGTCTCAGGGGAGGTTTATACATTCCCAGTAAGTCTCTTTAATGATGAAGTTCAGCCCAACATGTATTGGTATGATGAGGCTGGACATATCGGGCGGATTTCAGAAGTAACTGATACTGAAGTTTACACAAAGTTATTGCCGCGTAAGCATGAAAAAGTATGGGGCATTTTGCCTAAAAACCAGCGTCAAGCGGTAGCTTTAAGTCAATTAACAGACCCTTATTATGATCTAAATATCATACTTGGTCCGGCAGGCTCCGGAAAAACTTTTTTGGCAGTTGCTTCGGCGCTGCATCAAGTATTAGAGTTGAAAAAGTACAAAAAAATAGTGGTGGTACGCTCCAGAGACTTCATGGATGATGATCCCGGATTCCTTCCGGGTGATTTAACTGAGAAATCTATGCCTTTGCTTGTAGGTATTACGGATGCACTTATCTCGATGCACTCGGATGATAATCATGAAGGAAATATTCATGCAACAGTTGAGCATGTTATTGAAAAAGCCAATATAGAATTTACTAGCATGGCTTATTTTCGTGGCCGTTCGATAGACGATGCTGTTTTAATCATTGATGAAGCTCAAAACATGACTAGAGCGCAAATCAAGGGCATGTTAAGCCGTGGTGGGAAAAATTGTCGGACAATCGTATTGGGCAACCTAGCCCAGATTGACGATAAGTTTGTAACACCTGCTTCGTCTGGTGCTAGCGCTGCCGTAAATGTATATCGTCATTATGAAAAAGGATCAGTGCTGATCTTTGATGAAGTAGAGCGTAGTAGCTTGGCTGAATTCACTGAAAAGAATATGTAGGCATCAAACTACCATTCACATTTCCTTATAATATTGCGACAATAGCCACTGCTTTTTGCCGTGGCTTTTCAGAGAAGCCCGTTCCCACGAAAACAGGACGAAATGGATTTACTCTGAACTAAAAGATTAAATATTCACATAAAAACTGAGTGACATAGGTGCGTGGCCTAGCGTTGCCGTTTTTTGGTGTATTGATGTCTTTTAATAAAGAAGACCTGCTAGTAAATATAAAAAGGCAGGCAAAACGATTATCTAAATTATTAACTATTCCCCTTGGACAAGCCCAAGAAGGGGCAGCTATTTGTCTATATGGCTGTGACAGTTACAGCGATTTACTAGTAAAAATAAAAGCTGAATCCTTTGACAACCCATTGATAGCACTGTCTGCACTCTCACCAAACTCGGAAATATTTTTAGTAAAAATATTAGCTAGCCACCTAGATAGCATTATTGGAAATTTTGAAAAAAAATTTCCCGGCTCCAATATAAATGAAGAGATGGTCGTATCCCTGTTTGGGCTTAGCTTTTCAGAGTTCAAACTCAAAATATCTACCTAAAGTTGTACAAATACGTAAGTTGTCATTTTGTTTTTTGGCGATATTATAATATGAAGGCTGAACGGACAGCCTACGCCTACACATGTTTTTCGCCTTGAAAAACGTGAACAGTGAAGCGGAGCATCCGTAAAAATTTGGTTATTTGAACAATAAATAAAGCAATGTGTTGGTAGGCCATTGTTTGTTCGTTATTTTGTTTGGAGAACTAAATGATTTTGCTTGAGCAATTGCATACTAAACTTCAATATCAGGCCAAGCTTTTTGCGTGGTTACTTGAGATTCCCGAATTAATAGCAGAAGGGTTATTCGCGAGAGGTGTTTATAATTTCGCTAATTTCTCGGCTGCTGAAAACGCCCTACATCAGGAATATTCTAAAAATAATCTTCATGCCATTTTTGAACATGACACTTTAAAGTATCTTTTTATCTGTGAAGTTGATGACGATGAATTGATTGATGAACTTCATGAAGAAATTGAAGTGATGTCGGCAAGAATAGTGTCACTTAATCTTATAGAAAAGCCACAATTGCAAATAATCTCAGCGATTTATAAATCAATGGGGTTACTTGATGAGTCTCGGTTTATTGTAAACACAGGCGCTGAATTCCAATTAAATTGGAAACCTTATTTTAGTACACTGACTGATCCTACAGAAGTGCTTTATGCTGATTTGTTGGTTCATACAAGACCATTTAGATTAGTAGCGACAAAATATCCGCTTAGCAAATTATCTTACGACAATATAAGTACTTATCTTTCAAGAAGACTTAAACAAGATAGTAATCTCCATAAGGCTACTTTAGGTGCGGAAAGAAAGTAAGCGTCGCATAAACCACACAACCGGCCAAGATAATTGTCGCTGAGAGGCTTTCGGTGCCACCCGAACGGGTTGCTTAGTCGTTCAGGTGGGTCAGTTTTACATTGTCGGTTAATCCGTCCTGGATATTCCAGGGCAGCAGTGAGTCGATGTCATCACCGTCGTTGAGCAACGGCAGTTGCTCGAACAACATCATGAGATAGTCGACCGGCATCAGGCCGTTGGCCTTGGCGGTTTCGACCATGCTGTACAGGATAGCGCTGGCCTGCGCGCCGCCTCGTGAGTTTGAGAACAGCCAGGCTTTACGACCTATAACGAACGGTTTTATTGCACGCTCGGCACGGTTGTTATCGATATTAACGTGGCCGTCATGCAGGTAAACCTGCAGTTTGTCCCATTGTTTGAGCGTGTAATGGATGGCTTTGCCGAGCAGTGACTGCGGGTTGACCTGCAGCGCCGACTTGTCGAGCCAGGTTTTTAGCTTGTCCATCACAGGTTGTGCTAAGGCGGTACGTTTTTCCTGCTTTTGCGCCGGGCAGTCGTCTTTGATTTTCTGCTCAACGCCGTACAATTTCTGGATAAAGCTCAGCGCCTGGTCGGCTTTACCACTTTTGCCTTTACCTTGTACGGTTTTGGCCTCAATGAACTTACGACGGGCATGCGCCCAGCAACCGGCCAGCCGGGCAGCGGTTTGCTCATAGCCCTGATAGCCGTCCACCTGCAGTGGACCGCAATAGTCAGCTAAAAACGCAGCGGGGTGGGCGCCACCGCGCCCGTCCTGATAATCATACAACACGATGTTCGGTGATTTATCCGGCCTCGGCTTATCGGTGCCACAGCCGTAAACCCACATGTAGCATTTGGATTTATCCACATCGAGCACGTTGAGCGTTGTCTCGTCAGCCCATAAAGCCGGCTGTTTTAGCAGGATGTCGTGCATGCGCTGATAAAATGGTCGCAGTTTATCGCTGACGGTCAACATCCAGCGACTCATGGTCTGGCGACTCAGCTCGATGCCGTATTGTTTAAACATCGCTTCCTGACGATATAGCGGTAACCCGAACTGGAACTTGGCGCTGATGATTTGTGCCAGCAAGCTCGGCGTTGCGATACTCTTGGGCAGTATGCTCGGTTTAACCGGTGCGATTTTGACAGCGGTTTGGGTGCCGTGCTTTTCGCACACGCGGCAGCTGTATTTCGGACGTACATGGCGCACCACCCGGCTGGTTGCCGGGATAAATTCCAGCTCTTCGCTGATTTCTTCGCCCATACGATGCAAGTCATGACCACAACAGTCACAGATTTTGTCTTCGTCTGCGATATCGTGCAGCACCTCTTCGCGCGGCAATGATTCATCAATACGCGGGCGACGCGGTTTTTTACGGGTGTAGGTAACGGTTTGCTCTGCGGCTACTTCTTCCACCGTCGGCTCAAGAGCCTCTTCAAGCTCGTTAAACAACTCACCCTGACCGGGCAGTCCTTCGCTGCTGGCACCGAAGCGTTTTTGCACCAACAGTTGCCACTGCTCTCTCAGGTAATCAAGTTGATGTTGCAAACGCGACTTCTCAGCCTGCTCTGTTTGCAGCTGAGATTGCATGTCGAGCACCATCTTTTTCAGGCTCTCAACATCATCCGGGAGTGTGTTTGCATTGCTCGTTTTCATGGGGGCTATTATACCCCAAAAGCACCGTCGAAGCCGCTGTTTTAGCGGGTTTGCTTAGACCGATTCGTGATCGTAAAACGGTTTTTATGCAGGATCCTTATAAGCCGTTTTCGATCAGGTTGTGGCACTAAAATGCAATGGCTGATGACCTTTCATCAAGGTAATATCGAGGCCTTAGAGCAACCACTGCCATTGCTGTGCGTTTAAATTAAGGACATCGCCTTTTACCTTGTGCGGCCACTTAAACTTATTCTTTTCCAGGCATTTATACCAAAGGCAAAAACCGGTTTTGTCCCAGTAAAGCGCCCGGACTTTATCGCGTTGGCGGTTGCAGAACACAAACACGGCACCGCTGAACGGCGAGCGGTCCATCTCGGCTTCGACAATGGCGCTGAGGCCATTGATGCTCTTGCGAAAGTCGACCGGCTGTTTATACAGATAAATCGCCGGCGGCTCGACGAACATCTTCATACGCTGAGGGCTTTGACCAGCTCAGCCACCCAGCGGGGCGATACCGACATCGGCAATACTAACTGCGCATCGCCCACGCGCACCTGCATGGCCGCTGTGGGTGCCGGCGACTCAGTCGCCACTCGTGCAAAACCGGTACCCTCAGTTTCCTGCTGCAACTGACGGCGGCGCTGACTAAAGTAGTCCGGATTAATACCCTGCGCTTCACAAAACGCCTTGCGGCTTAGCCCGCTTTGCTCAAACTCATCAATTAGCGCCTGCCACTGCGCTTTAGAGCGGTATGCTCGACTCATAAATCACCTCGTTGGTTAGAACGTGGCGATAAATTAGGCTATCTGCAACGTGCTGACTAGGCGTGGTTTATGTGACGCTTACGAAAGAAACAAAATTGAGAAACATAAAAATTGGCTTCAGAACAACCTGAAAAGTGCCTTTGGTGACGTATTACAAAATGGTAGTGAAACCCCAGCGTTTTATCACATACGACGTAAGCGATACCTTGTATTTGGTTTTATGCTGCCCACAGAAAAAGCTAAAAAAATAAATACAGAGCTGCCTAAGCTAAATCTATTAGTCAAAAATACTAAGGAATTTCAGAAATACATTATTAAAGTTGAACAACAGTCTCTAGTTTTTGAAGCTCACCGCATCAGTACCTCATACGCGAATCATGAAGTTCTCACAGATATGCAAATTGAGCAAAAGAAAATCTTAATGTCACACACTGATGCTAGCAATGACTGGTTTGCCTTAAAAGGTACTCGCTTTTCCGTGGGTTTTAGACCGATCAAGGTAAAAGAGGCGGTATAAGCTGATGGAAAAAACATTTTTAGTCGATGTAAGTATTGTTTCTGTTTTTGGCAGTCTGGGCGCTAATAAGGCTTATTTAGGCGATGTGTTAGCTGGTCAGGTAATCGAAGATGAAACATTTAGATTTCGTCCCTATGAGCAAATTGTTACCTCCATAATTGTTAGCAAAAGATTTGTTGATAACAAGATGGAGGTCATCACTCACAACGGTGAGAGTGTTCAATATTCTGTGTCAGCCAATTTTTCATAAATCTATGTGACCATCCAGTCGACCTTCAAAGTGGATGGTTAGCTGAGACAGTGTCAGATTCCAGTTCTGCACCGGGTGCGACCAGCGCTCAGTTGCTTTTAACATACCCGCGTACAGCAACTTAAGCAAGCTACTCTCATTGCTAAAACCGCCTTTGGTTTTGGTCAGTTT
>NZ_SNZY01000011.1:0-83919 GCF_004364275.1 Idiomarina sp. H2 | reverse complement strand
TTAAGTGGAGAGCCGTATGCGCTGAAAGGTGCACGTACGGTTCGGTGAGGAGAAGCAGGGAGATAGTGAGACTACGCCCTGCTTCTTACTCTACTTAAAACAGACGAAGGAAAACTTTTTCTGTGTGTTGTCTTGGATCTGTTCAACAATGTCGTTGTGGGCTGGTCAATGCATCACCGGCAGGATAGAAAGATGGTGCTGCGAGCGGTGGAAATGGCCGTCTGGCAACGCCCTGAGTCGACGCAGGCAATATTGCATTCGGATCGCGGAACGCAATTTACCAGCGGTGATTATCAACGTTACTTAAAGAGCAATGACCTGCTGGGAAGCATGAGTGCCGTGGGTCATTGTGCCGATAACGCTGCCTGTGAAGGCTTTTTCGGTATGCTCAAACGAGAGCGCGTGAATCACCGAAAATACCGAACCAGAGATGAAGCCCGTGCGGACATATTTTTTTACATCGAGCGGTTTCATAATCCAAGGATGCGACGTAGAGTAGCGAATCAAGACAAGAAGTTTACAGACGTTTTAAACTGTCCGTGATAACGGGGTAGAACCCGAATGGTACTAGCTGGCTATAAATTTCTCTTGAAGCGTCATAACTTAAATGAGTAATACGGGACAGTAACTCTTGCGGAATAGCCAGCCCTCTCATGTAATCCAGAGCCTCAGGTATGCTTTCATAACCTGAAACTGAAATTTCTCTGGCGTCATAGGCTTTAGCGAAGTCTCTTAAATTAAATTCAGGAGACAACAACTTATGAATGTACATGAGCTCATCAATAACAATGAGTTTAAAGTTTAAATCTTCGAACTGAGCTTCACCGCCGGTAGGAAGCTCGTAAGCCGGGCTCAAATCCCGCGCCAGCAAACTCGCTAACTGCGTAGCAGCACGACCCTTGCCATTGGAGGCCAGTAATTTCGCCAGCTTCCCAGCCACTTTTGAGCGAGTGAGTAAGGTTTTAACCGAGTCATTATCGTCCCGCTCCAGAGCAAATAGACAATTAATTGCATGCTCGTTTTGCTCATCAGTCCACTGCCTGACTTTAGGCTCGAGATAAACGATTATTTGATTTAGCTGCTGAGCCGGATATTCCTCAGAATCGAATAAGTCAAAGAAAAGCCGCCAGGCCATGCCACCATCGTTTTCATCAACCATAGAGGTTATATATAAATCAATGAGCCGTGCCACAACCTGAGGGTGCTCATCGGAGCGTTGCAATACAGACAGAATCAAGCCATTACCGAAGCTGATGTCTCTTTCGACACAGCCAAGCACCCATAACTCATAATTGGAGGGGCAGTTGTCTGAATGATAAAAACAGGTCGTTAAAAAGGTTTCGACGAGCTTGTAACCCGGCTGAAGGCCTGATTTATCAACCAGCAAACCTTCGGCATTAGAAACCGCTAATATTTTCTCGTAGATTTCGCTGAGAATAGGTTGCGACTCATCAAATACTTTTACCAGCTCACGCGGGCTCGGTGCGCTTCCGTCGCTTTGGTTTAGTAACAGCAACCATTGGTACGCCGCCTGACACTCTTCTTTCTTGTTATAGTCCAGATAAAGCAGTCGCCTAGACCACTCGTTAAATATAAATTTCGCACTCTCTGCCGATTTAGCCGCTTTTAAAAAGTACGTTCCAATAGCCGCAATAAGCTGACCACTTTTCTTGTCACGAAGGTCAATATTGGCTGCCAACGAGAACAACTGGCGTACGAGTGTATGCTTTGCTTCATCATCATAAGCATTAACGTTCTGCGAGAGCTTACCAATAATGCCTAATGTTTTTTTGCTACCGGACTTAATCGCAAAGTTTAAGTCTCGGTCAGGGCCTTCAACTGCCTCAAGAAAGTTTTCGAATACCATTAAGTGCCAGCCTCAAAGGGTTGTTATTTATATTTGAGAATTTCATTAAATGCGTCATCGCTCAGTATCAACGGAGCCATAAAGTCCCGTACGTACTCTTCTCGTTCCCGGGGGGGCGGCCTCGCTCCACCAACCTGAGTCAGCTATATGCTTAAGAAGTAACTTTGTTTCCAACCGGTTCCTGTCGGCGCGCTGCCACTCGAGCCAGTCTTGAGCTCGATTTTTCTGGCCTTCGTTGAAACTGGATGAAACGAGTAAATCGAACACCTTAAAAGCCAGGCTAGCCGTCAAAGGGCTACCTTGTGCGTCTTTGAGAGAAGAGTATTCGTCGAACTTAACGGCCATTAGCGTCTTATGTAAGGCCAACAACTCATAGTAACTTTCAATTTCAATGTTCATATTTCATTTCTTATACTTTTTCTGTTGCGCCACTTCAACGACGTTGACTATTTCTTTTCAGCTGTACGGCCCGGTAAGGCATCAATAGAAGCCAAAATCTCACGTGTGATTTTTTCACGTTTGCCAAGATCCGCCATGCGGTTCGGCGTGTCGATATTCAATGCGAAAAATACCGGACCTTCAGGCCATTCGACCCAGCCTACCCACCAGCCAAAACTGCCTTCCCAGCCGGTTTTTGCCCGCAAAATCCAGTTCCGCTCAGCTTCAACAATCATCAGATCTTTTATTAGCCGCTGATGTTCTACCGCAAAAGGCAATTCGTTACGGTAAAGCCTTTGCAAAAAGGCAATCTGTTCATTGGCAGAAATAGCCAACTTCCCATCCAGCCAATAATTACGGATATCGTCAGACGGAGCTGCATTTCCATAATCAATGCGCTTTAAATAGCTTTTCGCTTTTTCGGCTCCTATGCCTTCTGCGAACTGCTGATAAACCCAAACAGTTGAGTTACGTATAGCCGAGCGCAGGTTCTGGTCACTATTGTGTCCTGCAAAACTGCGTTCCACTCCATCCCACTTAAACACCTCAAACTCGTCCTGAACGACGCCTGCATCAAGGGCAAAAAGCGTGTGTGGGATCTTAAATGTTGACGCAGGTGAAAACCGTTTTGCAGCTCTTTCTTTATCGAACACAAATGTCGTCTGGTCATTTTCACGTCCATCGACTACGACAATAGTGCCCTGAACTTCATATTCTTCGAATACGCTTCCCCAATCAGAGCGCTCCTGAGTCTCCGCACACACGGGAGCGGCAAAGCTCAATATAAAAAGCATGATTAAGCTAAATTTCATGTTGTCTCCAAAAGGTCTGGCGCTACGTTTTGATTCTATGGCTTACTTTACTGGCATCTGTGGAAATGGTGCTTCGACAGTCCTTAGGTTCCACAACTATTTACTACACCATAGCCAGCAAGAGTACCGCAATAAAATTTACGTTACACGAAAGTGACGCTGGCCGCTCGGGCGGCTACACTGTGCATTATTACTCGCTTTAACGGAGGCTCTATTATGCACGGCAGCTCACTTGGTCAATTCGGCAACTATCTGCGAGAAAAATGGGCCTCCCCGCGTCGCGTTCGGTTCTGGCTGTTGGTACTGATTATTCTCTACACCTTGCTGGGCTTTTTTGCCCTACCCTGGGTAATCCAGTACGTTGCGGTGAATACGGCTAAAGAAGATTTTGGCCGTGAGTTGCGCATAGAGTCGGTGCAAACCAACCCGTATACACTAACGCTTAGAATGAACGGCGTTACGCTAAATGACAAAGATGACCGGCGGTTACTTGGCTGGGGCAATCTGTTCGTCAACCTGGAATGGTCGAGCATTATTGACCAAACCTGGACTTTCGACGCAATTCGCATAGACAAGCTAATGATTCAGGAAGAACGCTTTATCTCAGGTGAAACGCGCTTATCCCGTCTCGCCGCCGAAAGCTCTGATCCAGAATCGGAGAAAAAAGAATCAGGGAAAGAAGAGTCTGCGAAAATGTCTGCCTTACGCATCAGAGACTTTAAGTTGGAAAACGGCGTTCTGCGTTTTGCTGACAATCTAAAAGACGTAACAGCTGCTGACGACGCTGAGCCCAAACAGGTATCACTGGCTTTGCAGAACATCGGCCTCTGGGTAAAAGATTTCACCCTGCAAAATGACGCCAGATTCCCGCTGCGCCTGAATGGTCAACTTACAAAGGGCGGTAAACTCGCCTTCGACGGAACTTTTCAATTATTGCCGAGCCCAGCTCTGGAAGGAAATGCCGAAATTAATGAGTTGGCGCTTAAGCAGGCAGCCCCTTACCTACAGCAGTTTATGAACGTGCAACTCGAAAACGGAACACTGACTCTGAATGGGCAAATGAGTACCAATGCACAACAACCTTTTACTTTTAAAGGCTCTGCCAGTATTAACACGCTGAATATCAAAGAAGCCTCTAACGACGAGACTCTCCTTGGATGGGATAGCCTTCAAACCGAACAGTTTGATTTGAACATAGCAAGCAAAGAGATTGAAACAGCGCCCATTGTCGTTAAAGGCTTGTCTGGCCGGGTGGTCATTAACCAGGACAAAACCACTAACTTCGGACAACTTGTCGTTGATGCGCCAGCCGACACAAAAGGCGATACAAATAAAAGCGAGGAAACCGAACCGTTCGGTATCACTATAGAAGGTGTTGAGCTCTCTGACGGAGACGTTCAGTTTTCCGATAACTCTCTGCCGCTGCCCTTCTCTACAAGTATTCATACGCTAAGCGGAGAAGTGTCTACTTTGAGTTCAGATTCGTCTGAGGCTGCACGGGTGAAGCTTGAAGGTGAGGTAGCAGAATTTGGCCTGGCACAGGTAAACGGCACCGTTCACGCCTGGCATCCAACGCGCCAGACTACTATTAATGTTAGATTCCGTAACCTTCAGATCCCGGAATACTCTCCTTACACTGTGAACTTCGCTGGCCGAAAAATAGCAGACGGCACGATGGATCTTGATCTCGATTACACCGTTAATGAGGAAAAGCTAGACGGACAGAATAACTTGGTGCTACATGACCTGAAACTCGGCGAAAAAATGGAATCCAGCGACGCTATGGATCTACCGCTGGACCTCGCCATTGCATTGCTGCAGGACAGCGACGGTGTCATTGACCTAAATCTGCCGGTGAGTGGAGATGTTGGCAACCCGCAGTTCGACTTTGGCAAAGTTATCCAACAGGCCGTGGGAGACGCTATTAAGTCTGTCGTTACCGCACCTTTCAGCTTTTTAGCTAATCTTGTAGGCGCGGACTCAGAAGAAATGGGTAAAGTTGAATTTCCGGAGGGACGTACCAATTTACTCCCTCCCCAGCGCGAACGCATCGCTAAGCTTCGCGAGGCGCTCAACAAGCGGCCAGCTCTTGCTCTGGGGCTAGCAGGTCCATTCAACCGGGCTTTCGATGCTCCTGCTCTGAAAGAAGATAAAGCGATGAAAGTATTACAACAACGTCTGGCGGAAGAAGGACGCGAGATAGAGGAGCCAAGCCTGACAAGCGAGTCGAATCAGGCCGCTATGGAAGCAATATTCTCCTCTCATTACCCGGACACAGAACTCGAAGCCCTGAAAGACCGCTTCACTGAAAAACCAAGTGAAGCATCCAATGAAGCGAAGTTCGACGCTCTGGCCTATCGCAATAACTTAGCTGAAAAGGTAATAGCCGCACAATCGATTACAAATGAGGAACTCAAAGCCATTGCAAATGCACGTGCAGAGGCCGTACGCGACGCCTTGGTCAACAGTTCGGAGAGCGGTATACCCTCTGGGCGGGTGCGTATTAAAGAGCCTCAGGAAGTCGATTCAGTAGAAGGCGAACGGATTGCCATGGAACTTGCTGTTACAACGGATTAAGCCGCCCGCGCTGTTGGAGCACAGCAATATTCGTCAGCAAGGACGCTGTCGATAGAACTGACATAACAACCGGTAAACCTCGGGCATGTGCTCTTTCATGTTCTGAGGGTCTTCAAAAAAGGTTTCGCTACATACCGCGAAAAATTCAGCCGGGCTGGTTAACGAATAGCCATCAAGCGGTAACGGCCTATGATGGATAGAATCGCTCTGCAGCCTTTCCCAGGCAGCCGAAAAAATATCGTGCCATTCGCCGGGCTTCATATCCGGATGCATAGGCGGCGCACCGTTAGCACCATCGCGCAACATATCGAGTTTGTGGGCAAACTCATGAATAACAACATTACTGGCTTTTCCATGACGAGCATGAGGCCCGGTTTGGCAAACCGACTGCCAGGAGAGAATTAACGGACCGCGCAGCCATGCTTCACCGCTTAACCCAGGGCTTTGAGGGTGAACAACGCCGTCGTCGCTACGATACGGACGATTAGGAACAAAGTCCCCTTCGTAAAGAATAATGGTGTATAAATGATCGTACCAATCTAACCCAAGGTGCAAAACGGGCACACAAGCCATGGTTGCTATTTTTAGGCACATCGCATCGGTGAACTGAAAATCCCCGCCTGACGCAAAGTTTTTACGAACCAGAAAACGGAAGCTCATATCTCGCAGAGCATCGCGCTCCGCGCCTTGATAACGCGCCATTACCGGCCAGTCTGCTACCGCTGACTCCCACTCACTTATCGTGAAACCCATTTTTCTAATGCGTCTGTTCTCAAACCAATTACGTAATCGCTTAAACATGGCATTCTCGACGTTGAACAGAAACGCAATAGTGAAGTTGATTAACTACTTGGTTTCGCAAGGGTTTGCACTCCTTTCCCTGAAAACACCCAGCCGCTTAAACCATCCTGGTTAATCTGAATGGCCATAAAGTCTTTGCCGTATCGTATACGTTTAACGTCATGGTCAGTTCCGGCCGGAACATCGAATACAACGCTGCACCCCGGTTTATTGGAGTAGCCACATTCCCAATTGCTGTATGCCGACACAGCTTCCGTAATTTTTACTTTATTGCCACGATCACTAGCAATATCAGCAGCCCATAGACCCAATATCACCAGGCAAATAGCGATGATTATTCCAATACTCAGTTTCATTCCCAGCCCAGCTCTTTATATGTTTTTTTATCCTGCTCCGGGAAGGCACTTATGTATTCTCCCCAGCCCATATACTCGTAATATTTGGTCATAGCTTCAAAGTAAGATGAAGCTTCGCAGGTCCAGGCAAGCTCCGCTCCAGGCCTTAACAAACCTCGGGCACTATCACCCCGAGGGCCGGAAAGACAAAACGTCTGTGACTTTTCACCTTCAGTCCATAGTTCGTGTTTCATAACCCGTTCTTCAACTCAGCAACAAACTCATCGAGAGATCTACCCATATCGAAAACACCAAAGTCAAAATCAACGTAGTAGACAGTACCAACAGAATTTGTAAAAAGCACGTTATCGCCTAAGGTGACGGCAAAAGGGCTGAGCTCCATGCCATTCAGGTAGGGTTTGTAAGCATTAACTATCTGCTCTTTATCTTTCTGGGGAATCTGTTCAATAACTTCCAGATTTTCATCCGGTATTGTCTCTGCAAGCTCCCGATACAAAGACACATCAATAAACTTTCCTACAATATCTGTGTTGTGATCAGGGGGCGTCAACGGTATGTCCTCTGTATTGCATAGAGTCAAAGGGGACTATCTTACCTGTTGAAATTAAAAAATTACCAGCACCTTTACTTCACTTGACGACTCTTTACATCAACAATTCAAAGGTTAGATGCTGAACTTATCGAAAGTACTTAGCCGAGGTGTATTCGGGGAGCAAAGCGCTGAGGTTAGTCCTCAGCACTATTTTCAGACTCTTCTGATTCGGCTGCCAGTTCCAGCATTTTTTCACGGAAACTGTCCAGGCCTTTCATGACTAAATCGTAGGTTTTGTCGACACCACTTTCGACTTCGCCTTCATAGGCTTGCAAGCCTGTAAGAATATTTTTGGCGTCATTAAAACCTTTCTCAATACCGCCAGTAATAGCTTCCATGAAATTATTCAAAGTGTCTTCTTCCGACTCGCCCGGGTTCATTTCCTTGTAGCGACCATAAAAATTGGTGGCAAAAGAAACAATGCGATCTGCCGTGGCCTCGGGAGAAGTATCAACGCCGGAATCGTAAATTTTCTGCGTGGCATTTTTGCCCATTACCGGTTCCAGCTCAGCGTTAATGCCTTCCAGCGCCGTTTTGTACAATAAGCTGAGCGAGTCATTATTACTGTTCAGCGATACCCGTTCATGAGCGCGCAAAATGCCAGCATTGTTTGCCTGCTTAGACTGCGCTGCCATCTCTTTCATACTGTTGCGGTTGTCGTCGGTTTTTGTGGGACTGTTCTGCTTGCCAGAGCCCGTTACGGAGGTGCTATTACCTGTAGTAATTGACATAATATTGCTCCTGAAAAGTTCGGCTATAGCTTGATTTTAGTATAGCCCGTAACTTGTTAACGGCAGCTTCCGGTTAAAGTTTAATCTTTTTCCACAGCAGCATTGACCAGCCCAAGTATGCTCATTACTAGCTATTAATAACCACTTTCTCAGCATTTGGAAATAACGAGCCAGCTCGGTTAAACACCACGTCGGTATGTTTTTTCGACAGCGTGATATCAATTGCATTTGAGCTCTGATTGAAAACAGTCACAATTCTGTCAGCTTTCTGAATACGAGCTACCTTGTGTTTGTTAATGAGTTTCCCCAGAGACGGCACGACCCTGGCCAAAGGAGTATGAAGAATCCGTACGGAATCTCCCGTTTCTTGCAAAACATGTTCGGGATTATTTAAACGCGATGAGCGAAGCATAAAAAGAACAACAACTAATGAAAGCGGCCCTAATAAGCTTAGTAAGTAAAAATACTCCATTCGATACTCCTTTTCTTTTTGTTGCCTTCATCAGACAAGCTATCAGCTACAGATTGAAGAAACGAGGCAAGGCAGATGCCGCTTACAGCTTCAAGATCCCTCTCTTCCATTTTCCTGACAATCACCAAAACCTCCAGAAGTTTAATACTGCTGCGAGTAGCAAAACGGCAATTACGGTTATAAGGGTTGTCATAATTTGTTATCTTCTAAAAGACATATAAAGCGCATACTGTCATAAACCACACAACTGAGAGTGCTAAAACTGACTTTAGGTTAGCTGAACTCGCATTCGTTTTTATTAGAATATAACCAGAATATAGTGCAGGAACTACAGCCAAAAAGCCGCCAACGCAAAATCCCATAAAAAAACCAGCAATTTGAGCCCAACCGTCACCAGTCAAACTTACTACTAGAAAAATAAGCACGGCCAGCGCTACGGATGCTATGAGTAAGTTGAAAGACAGTTTTTCCGCCCGTTTAAGATCCATTGAATTCAATAATAGCTCCTTAACTCATAACCTTTGAACATACGGGTGGACACTTAGTGGACATTTAGTAATCAAGTGGTAAACAACTCCCGAAACAAGCGCTCTGACTCTTTTAATCCTTCCTCGGTGAACACAACAGACTTTGCCTTACCGACCGGGTTACCAATGAGTCCTTTTTCGTGAAGTCGGTTCATTGCATCCCAGTCAAAAGACTTCCAAGCCCGACTGTCATCATGCAATGCTAGATATAGCAAAGCCAAAACGGACTCATCGATTTTATCTTCGTCAATTGCCATAGATCATCCTCCAATGATGGCTTTGTTTAATGGAGAACTTAGCGGTTTCCTATACGGCTTATCCGAAAAAACAACAAAACTCATCTTCACTTACAACTTTAAAAACTTGGTCAATTGTTTTTACCTGGCTTTTAGGCTCGTAGGCATGCCACTTTAAATCACTCCGCATCCAGTAAATTTTCCAAACACCCTGACTGCGAACAAAGGTAGATTTTGCGATATCCAAATTCTGATATTCAGATGGATTATTCCAAACTGGTCGAGTTTCAAAAATATAAATAGATTGCTTTTCCAGGCGCCAACCAATATCTAGATCACTTCTTATACTTGGCGGTGGCCGGTGTTTAGCAAGAAATGCTTCTCCGGCTTTCTCTATTTTTTTGACCTCAAATTCAGTTAGAGCCATATATTCCTCCAGTTCAGAACTGTACTCGCTCAGAGTTAGCGAAAGAAGTCATACCAACGCCCGCTAATCCAAAAGCCTTTGGGGCGCATCCATGTCTTCGTGCAGAACACGAACAATAAGCACCTCTGACTTCAACACTTGATAGAAAACCGCATGATGCTCTACGTACAATCTGCGATAGCCGACAAGTACATGAGCATAGTCAGCGCCAAGCAACGGATGGCTAAGAAGCTGTTTCATGCCTGCCTCAAGATGATCTAAGTATTTATCAGCCTGCTCAGCTCCCCACTCTTCGTAGGTGTACAGCCAAATCGCGGTCAGGTCAGATTCTGCCTTCGGTGTAACGCTTAGCTTCAGCACTAATCAGCCGCCTTCATCAGTTTACGCCCAGCCGCTTTGATAGAAGATATATCCAATGGTTTAGGTTTTCCGCTTAACTCACCATCAGTAAGTGCCTGTCTTAGGGCGGCAAGACGTTCCTTGGCTTGCTGGTCTCTTCGAATGAGATCGCGGATATACTCACTATCATTGCCAAAATGACCGCTTTCAATCTGAGTTTTCACCCAGTCGTCCTGCTGCTCAGTCAGCGTGATTGTTTTCCTGTGCATGCTCATAGATAGTGCCTCTCGAAAAGAGCAGTATGAAAATATCATACCGCTTTCTTAAACTGAATCAATACCTCATTTATTGCCACCCATCAGCGCAGAGCACCTTTGGCGCGTCCGCTGAATGGTTTTGTTAGCTGCCTATTCACGGTTTACAACAGACTCATGGCTTGTTCTGAATTGCTCCAATACTTGCCATATTGCTTCCAATATTCATAAGCTTGATCAGCGCCTCCGACAATGATGCCCTCTGAGAAACTCGATTTTGGCTTTGGGTGACGCTTCCTTTTTAGTTCTTTTGCTACCAGAGGAAAAGCAGTCTTGGCATCATTAAGTAGTGTTCTTGCTTGATCAATTTCACCTAGCATAATTAACGCTAACGAATGCGTATACATGAGTTCTGGAGAGTAGTCGTCTGGATATTCTTTATTAAGACGCACAATAGAAAGAAAATCACCAGTTTCCATCCATAGCTTAGGCAAAACATACCTAACCCCAATGTTGTCATTTGGGCATGCAGAAAGCATATTTGAATACACTTTAATGGCCTCATTGACTTCATTTCGTTTTTCCAACCAAAGACCGAGATTATGATAGGCCCTTAAAAAAGGACGATTCTCAAGGTGACCCCATTCCATTTTTGACGTTGCCCATGAAAATTCTTCAGGAACCGCAGACAAACCTATTCGTACGCCCTCTCTACAGCAAAGGTAAGCTTCAAAATCGAGCCCATTTTCCTCATATATCATTGATGCATGATGGTAGGCATCTATGTGATAGGGATTTTTCTCTATAATATCTTTGATTAAGCTTTCAGCTTTATCTGGCTTTCCTGAATGCCACAGGTCTATTGCATCATCTAACCTCTCATGCACAGAGAAATCAACTAGGCTGTCCTCAAAAACCCACTCATCATCGCCAATATTGTGTAACTTGATCATACGATTCTCTTCGATTCTTGCGCTGCTAGCGCCGTTATAACCCGCCTAAACGGAGTTGGTTTGTTTGCGCTAGCGTAGCGTTTAAGCGCAAACGAAGCAACGCAGTGGAGGTCGGGTTGATAACTTTGTTATACACGCATTTACCTTGGTATATCGGGGAGAACCGCCCCCGGGTTTACCGATAAATGCCCCGGCATGCGCTCATAATCCAAAAGTACAGGAAGCGGATTTAATGTTGCCGAGTACAGCTCCGGCTGATACAAGTACAAGAGCAAACAAAATAATCCGCACAGCGACTCTTTAACGTTTTTTTGATTTGCTAATGTCGAATGAGTATCGCGCTGATGCTTAACCTTGTTGTGATCTTGCCACCAAGAAGGGTTGCTAGAGCCTGACCAACTTGCCCAAGGCTGAATATTGATGCCGTAGCGAGGAATCATGCACTCCACTGTATGAAATGATGGATACTTTCCAATAATTTCCGAGCAATAATCACCAATATTTCTTGCTGACGATGAAGCATTTATTTTCTTGCAAACCAGCTTGGCAACAACGTCGATCTCCGAGCATATGGCTAGGAATAGCTTTGTATATGCTACCGAGAAAGCGCCATCATTTGATTGGTTAAGCTCAACAAACTCAATCGTTTCGATGAAATCTCTTTCTAACGATAAAAAATGCTGCCAGTGTGGAAAATGCACTGAATCTCCTTTTGTGTATAGACACAATGACTCCCTGCCAAATGCTAGCCTCCGCATTTTCCTGGGTTAGCTAAAAGCCAGTGCCATAATTAGTTTGTTCAAGACTAAATCATTTGGAGGCTAGCATGAACAAACATAGCATGATTTTTCTAGGGTTGGATACTCATAAAGAGTTTCACGAAGTCGCCTATTGTGAAGAGCAACGGGGAGCGATTTAAAACCGACCGCCGTGATGCGCTGAAGTTGGTGAAGCTTTTAAATTCAGAGGATCTCACCCCGATTTGTGTGCCTGTGCCTGAAGACGAAGCCGTCCGTGATTTATCCCGGGTTCGCGAAACGGCGATGAAAGACTTAAAGAACGCGAAATACCAACTGAAAGCTCTGCTGCTCAGAAAAAATATTAATTATGAGGGCACGGCGAACTGGTTGAAGGAGCGCACAGTTATCGCTACCCCGCCAACGTGTCGAAGGACTTACAACTTAGCCAGGAAGGGTTACCCAAAGATATTGTAGATATCGCCTGGAAAACTCAGCTCAGGCTGTGCAAGCGCTATCAACGTATGAATAAAAAAGGCAAACATTACAATCTTATCATCACCGCCATAGCAAGGGAGATGGCAGCTTATCTCTGGGCCATTGCCAGAGAAGTGGTACTCACGCCAGTTAATCCAAAGCTTCGATTAAGTCGGGTACCCGCATGATAAACGAGTTTGAGCTAACGCATTCGGATCAGGCCGCGGACGTGGCACAACCTACGACGGCGTTATGATGGCAATAACCTAATTCGTTATTGACCCACGAGCATAGACTGATGAGAAGGAGCTACGGCGGAGTGAGTAAGGTAGGCGCTGTTTATCACAAGATAAATAATCCACGGATACCAGCATAGCAACCGACGACATTACTGCCTCATCTGGTGCGTTAGCTCAATTTATTTGAGAATAGAAAGAACTGATTATGGTTGAAAAGAGCCAGGGCTGCACGCGTTCAGAGTTGACAAAGGGAGTCATACCAACGCCTGCAGCATGCGCGCCTACGGAATGTAGCCGAAGGCGCAATGTAGTAGGCGTCGCCGTGCCTGCATTTGTTAGGCTGAGCCATTTTTTAGGGTTGCAAGTAGAGCGCCCACGCCTATGAATGTGCCACCAAATAGTTTACCTGTAAATTTGTATAGCTTGGCGCTGCTGATTGCCGTGAACGTGCGACCCACTGTAATTGCACAAACTATCAAGCATGAAAACGAAAGAAACATGAATGTCATGACAAGTAACAGAAATTGCGGCAATAAATTTGCATTAGGATCAATAAATTGGGGGAATAGTGCTGTTGTAAATAATATTGCCTTCGGATTAGAGAGAGCGACGGCGACCCCCTGGGCATACAATGAAGTCACATTTTTACGGTGAGCATTAGCCTTTGCGCTCACAGGCGATAAGCCCTTTCTCCACATACTCATACCCAAGTAGATTAGATAAATGGCACCCATAATTTTCACGGCAGTGAACGCCATTGGTGAGTGAATAAGTAGTGAACCGAGCCCAAGCACGGAGAGCGTGGATAGGATGGTAAGCCCGGTGATATTGCCCAAAATTGTGAAAACGGTTTTTGCAACACCGCAACTGATGCTATGTGACGCTACGAGTAACATCGCGGGCCCCGGAATAGCCGTAGCTACGACAGCCACCAAAACGAACGTGACCCAGACCTCAATATTCATGTGCTCTCCAAGGTGTATGGCCTAACATTTATATATTGTGCATGCGCAATTTGTCATTCATTAAATGGCAGCATTTTCTTTCGCAATCATTTAATAAATAAAATATTTTCACCAAAAAATAGCAGTAAAAGGCAAAAACAAAGTAAGCGTGCTCATTTAACTATTTTAAAGTGCACAATATCAGTCTTTACAATTTACGTATGTAATTGACACTAAACGGGTTAAAAACTAAAAGCAACAATAAAACATGCAATTTAGCAGGCAAAAGCGAGCCATATCTATCGATGAAAACAAGGGAGCTCCTTGTGGCCCATTAGAAACAAAGCGCACAAAAAAAAGCCTGGCAACTCAAAAAGAGCCATCAGGTTTTAATTAACAAACTAAATTTAATTCTATCGAGAAAGCCGGGAAACCAGCTTAATCAACCCACCAAATCATCCGGCATATCGCCACGCAGGCTATGCCAAATTTCGGCGGACTCGTAGCCGTAGCGGCGAACCAGGTTCACGGACTCGTTGTAGTCGCCTTCACGGGTTACGGCTATTAGGTTTTCATAGTAGTCGCGGGCCAGCTGGCGAGCTTCTGTCGATGAAAAGTAATACTGGCCAATGCGTGCGTACAAGCCTTTAAAGCCGTTCAGTACCAGCACATAAATGGGGTTGCCCGAGGCCATGGCTAAGTCGTGGTTCAACTGATAGTCGAACTCGGCAAAGGTTTTTTTGTTGTCTTCCAGTTCGCTGGTGGGTTCCAGTAGCTCCAGAACTCGCTTAGGGTTATGGCGAATGGCGGCGCGAATATAAATGGCGCTAATATTGGTGCGGGCAGACAACAACTGGTCGACTAGCTCCGGCATGCCGTCTTCGTCGAGGCGCGCCAGAGTTTCCAGAATATTAAGGCCAGAGGTTTCCCAAAAGTTGTTCACTTTGGTGGGTTTGCCGTGCTGAATAGTCAGCCAGCCGTCGCGTGCCAGGCGCTGCAGCACTTCGCGCAGGGTAGTTCGCGTTACGCCTATTAATTCAGACAGCTCTCGTTCAGCGGGTAGAATAGTGCCCGGTGCAAAATGCCCGTTCCAGATAGATTTTACGATGTACTCCTCGGCAAAACCCGCCGGACTTTTAGCTTTTATTATCATATTCCCGCCTGTGAACTAACTAATAAAAGGATTCTAGCAGCCTTGTGTGAGGTCGGACAAGATAACTTCTGCCTTTATATCGACAACACCACGCTATTTGGGTATGGTTTCTACGTTTTTACAGTTTCTTAAGGAAAATCATCATGCTGTCTGTGGGTCAGTGGCCTAACAAACCTTTTGCCTGGTTACTGTTATTTCTAGGGTGTTCAGGCCTGTTGGGCGCCGCGCTTTACTTCCAGATGGTTCTTAACTTAGAGCCCTGCGTAAAGTGTGTTTATCAACGTATGGCGGTTGTCGGTATTGGCTTGTCCGCTATTGTCGGCCTGTTTGGTTCCGGGCTTTGGTTAACGCGCTGGGCGGCTTTAATTGGCTGGCTTTACAGCAGTTATCAGGGCTTATTAATTGCCTACGATCACTGGGATCTTCAAACCTCGAAAAACGCGTTCTTTGCGGTGTGTGAAAGTGCGCCTAATTTTCCTGACTGGGCTCCACTGCACGAATGGATGCCGGGGCTTTTTGCGGCACCGGGGTTATGCGGTGACATTGACTGGCAATGGCTGGGGTTAGGTATGCCCGGTTGGATGACGGTGATTTTTGCGGGCTTGTTGCTCATCGGTATTATTGTGACTATCTGCCACATTGTTTCGTCGTTCACGAAAAAAGACGGGCTGGTGCTTTACCACAAATAATCCGTTTTAATGTCAGGGCTAAGACAAGGGCCAGGTTACTATTCTGTCTTCCAGGTCGCCCTTAAACTTCGCCTCACTAACGCAATGGCCGGCTACATGATAGCCGGCTTTTTTCATGGGCTCTTTACTCCCCTCGTGCCTTAACGGATGCCATTCAGGCAAAGGTTGCCCTTCTGCCCGCAACCGATACGCGCAGCTGGCTGGCATAAAGTAAACCTCGTCGAGGTTGTCAGGAGTTAAGGTTACGCAGGCTGGTACCCGTTCACTACGGTGAGCGTAGTCGCTGCAACACGCGGTATCGGTGTCTAATAACCGACAGGCAACGTCGGTGGAGTACAGGTTATCTTCTTCGTCCAGTAGCTGATTTAAACAGCACTGCCCACAACCATCGCACAAGGCTTCCCATTGTGCGTGACTCAGTGTGTGCAGTGGTTGTTCATACCATTTCATTAATACCGACAAGGCATTACCTTGGAAAACGAATGCGGTCGGACAAATAGCCCACGGCGGCCACAAAGTAATGTGAACGATTCCAGCGCATTAAAGCGTCGTAGTTGGCATAAGCCAGATAAACGCGGCCTTCTTTGTCGTCAGGAATCACTATTGATGCGTCGATATCGGCACGCGATGGCAGCGCAGAGCCGTCAAAACGCGTAACGCCTAAGTCAGCCCACTCGCCCAGCTTTTTCTTAGTGTCCAGCCCGGCTAATGACTCATCAAAACCTTCAGGTAGTTGTACCTGACGTCCCCAGGTTACATCGTCTTTCCAGCCAACAGAGCTTAGGTAGTTAGCGGCTGACGCAAATACGTCCGGGTAGCTGCCCCAAATGTCTTTTTTGCCGTCGCCGTCATAGTCTACAGCGTAGCTCATGAAAGAGCTGGGCATAAACTGAGTCTGACCCATAGCGCCAGCCCATGATCCTTTCATTTGCTCCGGTTCAATGTGGCCGTCTTCAATAATGGTTAAAGCTTCCCACAATTGCTTTTTAAAGAACTCTTCGCGACGCCCGTCAAAAGCCAGCGTAATTAATGCAGAAACCACATCAAAACCACCAGTGAACGAACCAAAGTTAGTTTCAATGCCCCACAGCGCCACAATAAAGCGCGGCTGCACGCCGTACTCTTTGCCCACTTTTTCCAGCAGCTCTTTGTGTTCGTTGTACTTTTCCAGTGCCTTTTCGGCTTTCCAGTCCGGTACTGCACGTGGCAGGTAAGTATCCAGAGTTAGCTTAAATTCCGGCTGATTTTTATCCAACTCGACTGCCCGCTCGTAATACTTAACTTTGGCAAAAGCTTTATCCAGTGTGTCCTGCTTATAGCCGCTTTCAATGGCTTCGGCTTTCAGAGCTTCAACGTAGGTGGCAAACTGTTGATTAACCTCTTCGCTGGACTCTTTCTTCGCATTATCCTCAGCTTCCTGAAACGCAGAAACCGGTGCGCTAAGCGCAAATGAAGAAGCCAGACAAAGAGCCAGCCCTGCCACTTTTATTTTATTTGTTAACATTGACTTGAAGTTCCTCTCGTTTCGGTGGTAACTGCAAATAGAAACCATCGTTATGCAAATGCTGTTGTAACTTTTCGACCGTTAAACGCGCCAACTGTTCACGGTTGGCCAGGTTAATTGTCAGCACTTTTTCGGCGCGACCAAACTGGCCCAACAACACATCGGGCACGTCGGTAAATTCGTTACCATGAGGCAGGTAAAGATAGGTATCGGCTTTTTTCGAGCTGCGATAAACATCACACAGCATGGCAGTTCTCCTGAATGGGGCTACTTGCTAATTATAGCCTGTAATTCTGCCCCAATTGCGTGCTGACGCCAACCCACCATTAAGTCAGGTTGCGGCAAACGCTGCTGTTGTTGCGTTGAGTATTGCCAATGAAAGTTAATAAAATCATTAATTTGCTTGCGTGACGCCACCAGTGACGCCGGTATGTGTAAAGATTCAGCCAGTTCCGTAACGGCCTTTTTAATGGCCTTAAAAGTTGGCTTGTAGCCTTCCATATCGTCCAGACGTTCCAGCGTTTGCGGAAATTCAGACTCAGGCACTTGTTCGGCTTGCTGAATACAGCGAATAATATCGCGCCCCGAATACTTACGTGACATAGGCGCCAAATCGGGAATTCGACTTAACTCGTCGTCGCTTTTTGGCATTCTTCGGGCTAGTTCAAGCAAGACCCCGTCTTTGGCAATAAAGCCTAAGGGAATGTCGCGCTCACGTGCTTTATGCAAACGCCAGGGCGTTAAAATTTTAAGCGCAGCTAACTGACGCGGGTTCAGTTGCCAGGCATTGCCAACACCTAAATAAAGCAGATCATCCGGCCAGCTTTGAGTGCGTTTACGTACCTGAATCTGCGACTCTTCGTACACAATATCCAGTACGCCTTTTTCTTCGCACAAGGCTTTTAAATACGGGTACATAACCGACAAGTAACTGGCATCGGCAGCGGCGTAGTCCAGCTGCTCCTCGCTTAACGGACGTTTCAGCCAGTTGGTGCGCGACAAGCTCTTGTCCAGCTCCACCCCGTCAAATAAGGCATCCACCAGGCGGGCATAGCCCATTGAGTCGCCTAAGCCACAAAAACCGGCGGCTATCTGGCTATCAAAAATTCGCTTGGGTTGGCGACCGTTACTTTGTTGAAAAAACAGCTCAATGTCTTCGCCTCCGGCATGCAATACCGTCTCAACCTCATCGCCGGAAATCAGTTCCCATAAAGGCTCTAAATCAATATCTGCCAGCGGGTCGATAACAGCCGTTGTGCCGTTAGCGTGAATTTGTAATAAGCCTAGCTGAGCGTAGTAAGTGCGTTCGCGCACAAACTCAGAGTCTATGGCGAACCAACCACATTTTACGGCCTGCTGACAGAGATCTTGTAAATCGTGAGTGGTGGTAACGAGCCGGTATTGTTGTACCGACTCGGGTAATTCTAACGGCAGAGTCAAGCTTCATCCTCTTCATCGCGTAATTCACGGCGAATTATTTTGCCGACGTTGGATTTAGGCAATTCGTCACGAAACTCAACCAGTTTAGGTACTTTGTAACCGGTCAGGTTTTCACGCGAAAAGTCGATAACTTCACGTTCGGTCAAGGACTTATCTTTTGCCACAATAAAGACTTTTACCGCTTCGCCAGACGACTCGTGCGGCACACCTATAGCTGCTGACTCAAGAATTTTAGGATGGTCAGCTAGTACGTCTTCAATTTCGTTCGGATAAACATTAAAGCCAGACACCAAAATCATGTCCTTTTTACGATCCACAATTTTGAAGTAACCACGCTCATCAACAGTGGCCATGTCACCCGTTGCAAACCAACCGTCTTTAATTGATTCGGCTGTCGCATCAGGACGGTTAAGGTAACCCACCATAACCTGCGGACCTTTCACTTCCAGTTCGCCCGGCTCACCTAAAGCCACTTCTTCACGTGTTTCGGGGTCAACAATACGCATGTCAGTACTTGGTACCGGCAAACCAATGCTGCCCGTGTAATGTTCAATATCGTAAGGGTTAACGGTCACCACCGGAGAACATTCGGTTAAACCATAACCTTCCAGCAAGCGTGACTTAGTGACCCGCTCCCACTCTTCGGCAACTGCTCGCTGAACCGCCATACCGCCGCCCAGGGCAATTTTTAAGTTAGAGAAGTTAACGTCTTTAAAGCCTTTAGTGTTCAACAGACCATTAAACAGCGTGTTAACCCCTGAAATCATTGAGAAAGGATACTTATTCAGCTCTTTCACAAAGTTAGGCATGTCGCGCGGGTTGGTAATTAAAACGTTTTTACCGCCGTGTTTAAGAAAGGTAAGGCAGTTCGCGGTTAACGCAAAGATATGATACAGCGGCAACGCGGTAATAATAGTCTCTTCGCCATCGTTCATTATGGGAGTAATAACCGAGGAAACTTGTTCAAGGTTAGCCACCATATTGCGGTGCGACAGCATAGCGCCTTTAGCCACACCCGTTGTTCCGCCGGTGTATTGCAAAAAGGCAATATCATCGCCGGTCACTTCAGGGCGTTTATAACCCGCCACGGTTCCTTTGGCCAGCGCCTGGTTAAAACTCACCGTGCCTTTTAGCTTATGAGAAGGCACCATACGTTTTATATGCTTAACCACAAAGTTAACCAGATAGCGTTTAAGCAAAGGTAACTGATCGCCAATTTGCGTGGTAATAACTAAATCGAGCGGCGCTTCTTCTTTTATTTTTTCATAGGTCTGAGCAAAGTTTTCTAAAATAACCAGAGCTTTTGCCTGAGAATCTACCAGCTGATGCTTTAACTCGCGCGGAGTATAAAGTGGGTTGACGTTCACCACAGTCATGCCTGCGCGTAAAATGCCGAATAACGCCACAGGGTATTGCAGCAAATTTGGCATCATAACCGCAACGGCGTCGCCTTTTTTAAGGCCAGTACTGTGCAAGTAAGCGGCAAAGTCGCGAGTTTTCAGACCCAGTTCTTTGAAACTCATTTCTGAGTCCATATTTACGAAAGCCGTTTTCTCGCCGTACTTTTCAATGGACTGCTCAAGTATATCAACCAACGACGCAAAGTGATCCGGGTCAATTGTTTCCGGTACTCCCGCTGGGTAGTTTTCCAACCAAATTTTATCCATAAAAGGCTCCGCCTCTCACTATTTATAGTTATTTTCAGTGGCGCAATCATCGCATATCCGACCAGTTAATCCTAGTCGTTACCCGCCGCTAAACGTACGATTTAAGCAGTTCAGCTATTTTCTCAGGTTGTTCCATATGTACGTGATGTCCACCTTCCAATGTCTTACAACTTAAGCTAGAAACTTTATCCTGCCATCGCTTAAACGCGCTATCTAACTGATCGTAACCGCGGCTTCCCCGCACAACGGTCACTGGCATGGTCAACTTTTCAAGCATGTCGTCCACCGCCGAACTCGGTAACCTGTAGGCCGATGTTGTTTTCACCCTGGCATCGGCCCGCCAATGCCAGCGGCCATCTTCACTATGCTCGCAACCACGTTCAACAATTAACCGGACTAAATTAGCTGAGAAATCAGCTTGGCCCGCTCTGGCCTCTACCGCCGAGTCGAAATCCACGTAGCTTCGCCAGCGTGGTGTGTGTAGTTTTTTGCGACTTAAAAAGCCCTGTTTCAACTGCTCCTGCGCATTCGTTCCATCAGACACCAGTAACCCAAAAGCCTCAACTAATAGCAGTTGCTGAATACGCTCAGGACATAATGCTGCAACCACATTGCTGACAAAGCCCCCCATAGAGTGACCGAGCAAGGTCAGGTTCTGCCAGCCCTGCTGCTGAATCAACTGCCATAAGTCGTAAGCATAGTCGATAAAATGATAATAGTTGCCCACCGGACGGTGATCACTATGTCCATGACCGGGCCAGTCAAGCGCTAAAAAACCACCTTTTTCAGGTGACCAGTACCGGGCTATAGGTAAGAAGCTGTGACTGTTGTCTAACCAACCATGAGTTGCAACAACTCTTATGTCGTTAGGATCGCCCCAGCACAGCCCCCGAACTGAACCCCAGTCGAGCTGATAACTGACTGGGGTAGCCTGCTCTGCGGTTTCTCTATAATCCATTAAAGAACGAATTAGTTGCGGTTTTTAGCCGGTGTACCCGAGTTGTCCTGTACGCGAACGCGCACCGGAACCGGATAACGGTAAGGATAATAAGGCGAATAGAAGTTATGACGGAACCACAATGGCGAATAGTCAATTTCTACCTGGTTGTTTTGTTTTTCAATCTTCCACAGGTGATAACCCGTTGCTTCGATAACCGGGTAGGTATAAACATATTCGTCAATTTTGCCCTGCTGAGTTTGGCCTATCGTACCAACAAAACTGATTGACCGGCCTTGCTGATACACGTCGGGATCAACAAAGTCATTAACTACCGCTAAAAAACGCCCATCGCTGTTATCACTAACCTCAGGACGTCCCCAGCGCTTCAACGGGAAGCTGACAACTTCCAGCACGGTATGATCTTCGGCGTTGCGAACATCGGCAATGACACCGCCCCAACGGGCTGGCTCACCGGCTACTTCATCGCCCTGATGCTTGGCAACCTTGTAACTCACCAAAGCCTCTTCATTATCAGTGGCAAGCTCATCCGGAACCGAAGTGCAACCAGCAAGCACCATTGCGCTTAATACTGCAAATATCATTTTCATAACAGACCTCACTCAGGCGTAAACATCAACACCAAACATTGACGTAATTTGCTCTCTTTTCTCGCTTAACGCTATGTTTTGATAAGCATTAAGTGCTTTTTGAGAACGTTGTGGTGGCTCATCGTAAAACGTATTAAGTGACTCCCACCGTTCTGCGCGCCGCTGACTTTGCCGGGCATCGGGCACTACCTGCCGGGTATCAGCGACTTTCGCCGGGTTCTGTTCCTGGCGTTGCTGATCTTCCGGCGCAGACCTTTGAGGCCCTTGCTGTTGGCTGTTTAGCGGCTGAACCGCTTGCGGATTAATTCGCACGTCAACGATGACTCATCTGTTAGTAAGACTGATTTTATTATGGCGAGTTCAGTGCCATTCTACAAGTTATCGACCTGGCAATTTTTTCCAGGTCACTTCATTACGAACATACAAAGGTTCTAAGTTCTCTGCATCGACCGAAGTAACACAACCTTTAGTTGCTATTATCAGCATGTCTTCTGCCAGCGGTAACCGGCAATCGATGCTGTGCTTTAATTCCTGCTTAGGGTCGAGGGTACCCGCGTAGTTGTCCCAGCCAGTTCCGGCGGTATGGAACCCCTGAACATTATGCCCGGCAAATAAACTGGCAGAGGGTTCAGCAACGGCGGGCTCCGTTATTTGTTCGGCAAGACCATTATTATTACGGTACAAGGCGTAATAAATTTCACCCATGCGCGCATCAATACAGGCAACAACCGCTTCCGCATTGTGTTTACGAATGGCTTGTTGCGCTAACGCCTGCAGGCTACTGACCGGAAACACGGGAAGTTCCGCGCTAAAAGCTAAACCTTGAGCCATGGAAACGCCAATACGTACACCGGTAAAACTCCCCGGGCCTACGCCAACGACCAGCCCGTCCAGCTGGCTTAAATCGGTTTCCGCCTGCTGCAGCATTTGCTCAACGAAAGGCAGTAAACGCTGCGAATGTTCCCGCGGGCTTTCTATTGCTTCGCTAAAGAAATTGTCCTGCCAGCGAATAGCCACTGAGCAATTTTCGGTCGACGTATCAACTGCTAATAAGTTCGTCATTATTGGTTTCATCTTTCTCTGCAACCTGCGCTAAAAAACTCAGCGCTTCATTTAAATCCCGGGTTCTCGACATAGCTGGCAAGCTGGATAAAAACTGCTTACCGTATTGGCGCGTTACTAAACGACTGTCGCAAACAATTAACACACCGGAGTCGTCTTTATCACGAATTAACCGTCCTGCGCCCTGCTTCAACGCAATTATCGCCTGCGGCAATTGTATCGTGCTGAAGGCGTCGACACCACGCAAACGGGCATCTTCAACACGCGCATTCAGCAAAGGGTCATCCGGCGAGGCAAACGGCAGTTTGTCGATAATAACGCAACGCAAGGCTTCACCCCGCACATCGACCCCTTCCCAAAAGGACGAAGTACCCAACAGCACGGCATTACCTTTTTTGGTGAAGGTTTCCAGTAACTCTGTTTTACCGGACTCGCCCTGCACCAGAATGTCGCGATCCAGCCTGTCACGTAATATTGAGGCCATTTGCTGCAACATACGGTGGCTGGTAAACAGTAGAAAAGTGCCCCCCCGGTTCACCTTAACGCACTGCTCCGCAATTTCAGTCAACATTTGATGCCGATTCGGGTCGTTGGCCTCGGGCAAATAACGCGGTAAACACAGCTTGGCCTGCTTCGCAAAGTCAAAGGGGCTTTCCAGCAACAAGGTGTCGGCGTCATCTATGCCTAAACGCTTGGTAAAGTAATCGAACTTGCCGTTAACCGCCAAAGTAGCTGAGGTAAATACCCAGCTCATTTTGTTGCGCTTGATATAGCCCCCGAAGGTCTTGGCAACGCTTAGCGGGGTTTGATGCAAACTGACGTGTCGGGGTGTAGTTTCAAACCAAAAGCTGTAGCCGGTGCGATCGACGTCCATTAGCTGACGCCAAATATAGAGGTGCTGTTCAGCGCGTTCATGTAAATTATCAAAGTCTTTATTACGGCCGATAGCGGTTTTCATGACGTCGGTCAGCAGGGTTAAACGCTCCTGCACCCGCTCGGCCACTTCCGCAACATCCGGCTTTTTGCGCCAGTCACGCCAATTACCGCGCATAGGGTCTCGGGGAAATAACAAGCGCCAGTCTTTCAGCGTTTGCAATAACGTACGTGCCATTGCGCTGGCTTGTGACAGGTCTTTCAGCTCGGTCATACACAAGCGCTGCAGTTCTTCGCACATTTCTGTCAATTGCCGGCTGGAAACCGTTTCGCCAAAATACTGGCTGGCAATGTCCGGAATTTGATGCGCTTCGTCAAAAACTACGGTGTCGACACTCGGAATCAATTCACCAAAACCGGTGTCTTTTAGCGCCATATCGGCAAAGAAAAGATGATGGTTGACCACCACAATATCGGCTTCCATAGCTTCTTTGCGGGCTTTGACTAAGTGGCAGTCTTCGTACACCGGACAGTCCCGCCCCAGGCAGTTGTCCTGAGTGCTGGTTACCTGCGGTAATACCGAGGCGTCTTCCGCTAAGGCATTCAGTTCGCCCACGTCACCACTGCGTGTGGATGTCGCCCAGCGCTTTACCGTAATAAGCTGGTTTTGAATGTCTTTACTGAACTGTCCGGCCTGTTGGGTTGCCTGCTCCATGCGGTGCAGACACAAATAATTTGAACGGCCTTTTAATAAAGCGACAACTTTTTCCGGCGCCAGCACTTTTCTTAATGTGGGTAAGTCGCGGTGGAACAGCTGTTCCTGCAGGTTTTTGGTACCGGTAGAAACAATCGCTTTGCCTTTGCCCAGTAGTACAGGAGCCAAATACGCAAAAGTTTTGCCGGTGCCGGTCTCGGCTTCAACCACCAACTCACCTTTTTTCTTAACGGTAGCGGCTATGGCTTCTGCCATTTGCTGCTGAGCGGCTCGTGGCTGGAAGTTTGTAATTGCTTGTGCGAGCTCGCCTGTTGGCTTAAATACTGATAAAACCGTCGCCATAACCTATACCGCCGAAGAAATAGGCACGTATTATGACATAGATGTTTGCTCAGGCGTAGGTGTCTATATGTCCTGAAGATAAGGTTTCATCGTTATCAGCAACCTCTTCAACGTCCGTTTGAGCCGACGATTGTTGATGTTGACGCTGTTGGCTACTTTCTCTTTTTTGATCATCTTCGATGGTAGCCCCTTCGTCTTCATCTACAGCGTTGAGTTCGTGTATCTTCTCAATCTGGTTTATTTTCATCTGCTCACGTGCGAAGTCCACAGGCACGCGAGTGTCTTTGGGGATCAACGGAACCATTGCATCAAAGTTTGCCATTGTTGTTGTCTTTCGCCTCGCAGAGAATGAATTCTGTTATTTGACTATACAACCACTGGTTAAATAATAAGCTTATATCGACTAAATAACCAATAAGTTTACTCTTGCATTACATTTCTCAGCTGTTATAGTGCTATACAACTTTACGAAGTGAAACTATTTTTATTGGAGTGTTAATTATGCGTTTTGTTCACAGCCACCACCATCATCATTGGAACTGTATGGCCTAGCCGTGAACTTAATGTTTGGGCTAGCCGTATAAACGCTAGCCTTTCGATTGACTATACAACCCCCGAAAGGCATATACCTTCGGGGGTTTTTCATTTTAGGAGCTGTTATGACTGACCGTTTAACCATTGCGATACAGAAATCAGGACGACTGAGTAAAGAATCTATGGCATTGATGAATGCCTGCGGTGTGAAATTTAGTGTTAACGAAGCACGCTTAATTGCGCACAGCACCAGTCACCCTATCGATTTGCTGCGCGTACGTGATGACGACATCCCGGGTCTGGTTATGGACGGCGTGGTTGATTTAGGTCTGGTTGGCGAAAACGTGCTGGAAGAAGCCCGGTTAGAGCGCATTGCAACGGATTCTGTCGCGGCCTATCAGCCATTACGCGGACTTGAGTTTGGTCAGTGCCGCTTGTCGCTGGCGGTGCCAAGAGAAAGCCAGTACCAGTCGCTACAAGATTTAGAGGGTTTAAGAGTCGCGACCACTTACCCGCAGTTGCTAAAGCGTTACCTGAAAGACAACGGCGTGAATGCGCGTACGGTTATGCTGACCGGTTCTGTGGAAGTTGCTCCCCGTGCGGGCCTTGCCGAAGCCATATGTGACTTAGTTTCCACCGGTGCTACGCTGGAAGCAAACGGGTTAGTCGAAAAAGACGTGATATTCCGTTCTCAGGCGCAGTTAATACAACGTGCTGACAGCCTGTCGGAAGAAAAGCAGGCCATGATAGACCAGTTGCTGCCCCGCATAGACGGCGTGCAAATGGCGCGGGAAAGCAAATACATTATGCTGCACGCGCCAAAGAACAAATTAGAGCAGGTAGTAGAGCTATTACCCGGCGCAGAAACACCAACCATTTTGCCGCTTAGCCACACCGACGAGCAGGTTGCCGTGCACATGGTCAGCACCGAGAAGCTATTCTGGGAAACCATGGAAGATCTTAAATCTATGGGCTGCAGTTCAATACTTGTATTACCTATTGAAAAAATGATGGGGTGATCATGAGTGAATTACGGATACCCATTGAACAATGGCAGAGCCTGTCGTCAGCGGAGCAAGCTCAACGCTTAGCGCGCCCCGGACGGGCTCAGGCAGAGTCACTGCGAGAGAAGGTTGCAGTTATTCTGAGTGACGTTCGTGATAACGGTGAGCGCGCGGTGCTGAACTATACCCGCCAGTTCGATAACCCGGATGCGACCTCATTGCGAATGAGCAGTGAACAGGTGGAAGCCGCCGTTGCTAGTTTAGATGACAAAGTAAAACGCGCCATAGACACCGCTTACCAGACGATTTACCGCTTTCACGACGCACAGCAGCCGCAAGATTTAAGCATTGAAACCGCGCCGGGCGTACAATGTGAATTGCGTTATGCACCGTTAGACGCCGTCGGTTTATACATTCCGGGCGGCAGTGCTACTTTGCCCTCCACCGCATTAATGCTGGGCGTGCCCGCACAAATTGCCGGATGTCAGCGTGTGGTTATGGTCAGCCCGCCTAATAAACAGGGCGAATTACCAGCCGCCCTGCTCTACGCTGCTAAGCGTTGCGGCGTAACCGATATTCTCCTGTGTGGCGGCGCTCAGGCTATTGGTGCGCTGGCGTACGGTATAGAGTCATCGCCTGCTGTAGGTAAAGTCTTTGGCCCGGGTAACAGCTTTGTTACCGAAGCCAAGCAACAGGTTAGCCAGAATGACAGCGGTTGTGCCATGGATTTACCGGCAGGCCCCTCAGAGCTGTTGGTGATTGCTGATGACAGTGCAAACCCGGCCTATGTGGCGGCGGATTTACTGTCACAAGCCGAGCACGGACCGGATTCTCAGGTTATTTTGCTTACGCCCTCAATGACGGTCGCCGAAAATGTACGGCAGGAGCTGATGGCACAATGCGCTCAGCTAAGTCGCGCCGATATTGCCGAGCAGGCCTTACAGGCCAGTCGTCTGCTGGTAGTTGCCGATATGAATGAAGCCATAGCCATTAGCGAAACCTATGCGCCCGAACACCTTTCTATTCAGACGGATAACGCGCGTGAGCTGCTGCCACAGTTAACCCGTGCAGGCTCTGTCTTTGTCGGACACTACACACCAGAGTCCGGCGGTGATTATGCCACCGGTACCAACCACGTTTTGCCAACGTATGGCTATGCCCGCAATTACAGCAGCCTTGGGCTGGTCGACTTCTACCGTCGTTATACGGTCCAGGAAGCCAGTCACGACGGACTACGCCAGTTAGCAGAAGCCATTACTACTTTGGCTGACGTTGAAGGTTTAGATGCGCACAAACGTGCCGTGACTATTCGTACGGAGACTAAAAGTACGGAGAGCAAACTATGAGCATTGTTGAGCAGTTACAGCGCCAGCACCTGAAACAGCTAACGCCATACGCCTCTGCACGACGTAGCATGAGTGGCGGCAATATCTGGCTGAACGCTAACGAGTCTCCGTACAGTAACTCGTACACTGTTGATGACAGCAAACTTAACCGTTACCCGGAGTTTCAGTCTAAGTCGCTGAACCAGGCCTACGCTGAGTACGCCGGAATTAACGCCTCGAAGGTATTAAGCAGCCGCGGTTCAGACGAAGGTATCGAGTTACTGATACGAGCTTTTTGTGAACCCGGTCAGGACAAAGTACTGATTTGCCCACCGACTTACGGTATGTACGCTATTTCGGCTAAAACCTTTGCGGTTGGTGTTACTGAGGTTCCCTTACTAAATAGCGGAGAGGTGAACAACTGGCAGTTGGATACGGAGTCGGTTATAGAAGCTGCTGCTGAGTGCAAAGTCATCTTTCTCTGCTCGCCTTCAAACCCGCTGGGCAATGCACTAAATACCGATGATATTGAACAAGTGCTGCAACACTCGCCACGTTCTATTGTGGTAGTTGATGAAGCCTATATTGAGTTCAGCTCTGGTGACAGCGTTGTCAGTTGGCTGGAACGTTATCCGAACTTGGTGGTGTTACGTACCTTATCGAAGGCCTTTGCTCTGGCCGGCATTCGCTGCGGTTTTTTGCTGGCGAATGACGACATTATTGAGTTACTGCAGAAAGTTCTGGCGCCGTACCCTTTGCCAGACCCGACAGTGCAAATTGCGGTTCAGGCTTTGCAGACAAGCTCGCTTGAACGGCTGCAGCAACAGGTAGCAACCTTATTAGCCGAGCGCGATCGGGTGCAAACAGCCTTAGAACAAACACCACTGACCCTGGTATCGGAAAGTGACACGAACTTTTTACTGTATCAGTGTGAAGATGCCGCTGGTTTAGTGAAATCACTTGCCGATAACGGCTTATTAATACGTAATCAGTCGGCGCAGCGGGGGCTGGAAAACGTTGTTCGCATAACCATTGGCAGCGCCGCCGAAAATGACGAACTGATTCAACAGTTGAAGGACTATTTTTCATGAGCCAGAAGCCTATTTTATTCATTGACCGTGACGGCACCCTGGTTGAAGAACCAGCCACTGACAAACAGCTGGACAGCGTTGAAAAGTTGGTGTTTGAACCGAACGTGGTACCGGCTTTGCTGAAACTGCAACAGGCGGGTTATCAGCTGGTGATGGTGTCCAACCAGGACGGTCTGGGTACAGACAGCTTTCCGCAGGCTGATTTTGACGCGCCACATAATTTGATGATGGCGGTGTTTGAGTCACAAGGCATTCGTTTTGACGATGTTTTGATCTGTCCTCACTTTGACAGTGATAACTGCAGCTGCCGTAAGCCTGCGCTTGGGCTGGTAAAGTCGTATCTGAAAGAAGGCCGTGTCGACTTTACCAACTCCTACGTTATTGGCGACCGTGAAACCGACCTGCAACTGGCAGAAAATATGGGTATTGAAGGTCTGCGTTACAGTCGTAGCGAACTCAACTGGGATGCCATTGTTCACCAATTACTGGACAACCCGCGTACAGCGTCGGTTACCCGCACCACACGGGAAACGGACATCAATATTAAGGTGGATTTAGACAGTCAGGCTCCGCGCGAATTTGATACCGGCATTGGCTTCTTTGACCACATGCTTGAGCAGATAGCCACACACGCCGGTTTCTCGCTTTCGGTTAAGGTTAAGGGTGACTTGCACATTGACGATCACCACACCATTGAAGACACGGCTCTGGCGTTGGGTCAGGCATTACGCTCAGCACTGGGCGACAAGCGCGGCATTGGTCGCTTTGGTTTTGCTCTGCCTATGGATGAATGCCGGGCGGAATGTCTCATCGATTTATCCGGCCGCCCCTATTTGAAATGGGAAGCAGACTTCACCCGCGACAAAGTCGGCGAATTATCCACCGAAATGGTCGAGCACTTCTTCCGCTCGTTAACCGACGCCATGGCAATGAGCTTGCACTTATCGACCACCGAGGGTAATACCCACCACCAGGTCGAAAGCCTGTTTAAGGTATTTGGCCGGGCACTGCGTCAGGCCATTACCAAAACCGGAGACCAACAGTTGCCTTCAAGTAAGGGGATGCTGGCATGAATGTGGTGATTGTCGATACCGAGTGTGCCAACCTGACATCTGTCCGCTTTGCGGTTGAACGTTTGGGCTACTCAGTGCTTATTACCGATGATGCAGAACAAATACGCGCCGCTGACCGTGTCATTTTGCCTGGCGTAGGTACCGCTGCCGCAGCTATGCGTAACTTACAGCGCAAGCAACTCGTGGAGCCGCTACGGGAGTTAACCCAGCCGGTGCTGGGTATTTGCCTGGGCATGCAGTTACTGACCTCACACTCAGAAGAAGGTGACGTTGACTGCCTGAATTTAATTCCGGCAAAAACCAAACGCCTGCGCGATTCTGGTCTGCCTTTGCCGCATATGGGCTGGAATACCCTGCAGCCAACCGCAGATAACCCGTTAGTCGACACGAGCGACAGCTACTGCTATTTCGTGCACAGTTTTGCTGTAGCAGTTGATGAGTACACTATAGCCAGCAGCGAGTATGGTGAGCGTTTTGCCTCAATGATACGTCACAACAACTATTTTGGTGCGCAGTTTCACCCTGAGCGTTCAGGTAAGACTGGCGAAGCTCTGCTGAAACGTTTTCTGGAGTTAACATTATGCTGATACCTGCCCTGGATTTAATTGACGGCAAAGTGGTACGCCTATATCAGGGCGACTTCGCGCAAAAAACCGAGTTTGATTTAACCCCGCTGGGTCAGGCCCAACTCTATGCTCAGGCCGGTGCCGAATGGCTGCATTTGGTTGATTTAGACGGCGCTAAAGACCCGGACAAGCGCCAGCAGAAACTGCTGGCTAAACTAGCCTCAGATTCAGGTATGAAGTGTCAGGCTGGCGGCGGAATTCGTACAACCGAGGATTTGGAAGCCTTGTTTGACGCCGGTATTGAGCGTGCCGTCATTGGTTCCACCGCGGTTAATAACCCGGACAGAGTAAAACAATGGTTGCAGACCTACGGCGGCGAAAAAATTGTACTGGCGCTGGATGTGAATATTGATCAGAGTGGCAATGCCATGGTCGCTACCCACGGCTGGCAACAGGCCAGCACGCATACACTGGATGACATTCTCAACCGTTACCTGGATTTAGGCTGCCGCCACGTGTTGTGCACCGACATCAGCAAAGACGGCACCATGACCGGCACCAATGTTGAGCTTTATAAACGCTACAAAGAGCTTTACCCGCAGGTGGTCTGGCAGGCGTCGGGTGGTGTCAGTCGCTTAGACGACCTTAAAGATTTAAAGGCTGTAAACTGTGATTCAGTTATTCTGGGTAAGTCATTGCTTACCGGCGCTTTCACTATGCAGGAGGCACTGGCATGCTGGCAAAACGCGTAATACCCTGCCTGGACGTTCGCGACGGGCAAGTAGTAAAAGGAGTGAAGTTCCGTAACCATGAAATTATTGGTGATATTCTGCCTCTGGCAAAACGCTATGCAGAAAGTGGCGCTGACGAGTTGGTGTTTTATGACATTACCGCATCCGCAGATGGCCGCACGGTGGATAAGTCCTGGGTTGAGCGGGTTGCCCGGGAAATCAACATTCCTTTTACCGTTGCCGGCGGTATTCGTTCGGTTGAGCACGCACAGACCATGCTTTCTATGGGCGCAGACAAAATCTCCATTAACTCGCCTGCCCTGCTTAATCCCAATTTAATTAATACCCTGGTGGAGGAATTTGGCCAGCAGTGCATTGTTATTGGCATAGACAGTTTCTATAACGAACAGTCCGGTGAATACGAAGTGCACCAGTTTACCGGTGACGAAAGCAAGTCGCAGAAATCAACATGGCAGACCAAAGACTGGTTGCAGGAAGTCATTTCCCGTGGGGCCGGTGAAATTGTGTTGAATTGCATGAATCAGGACGGCGTGCGTCAAGGTTACGATATTGCACAACTGTCGGCATTGCGCGAACATTGCTCTGTGCCTTTAATTGCGTCCGGTGGTGCCGGTGAAATTCAGCATTTTGTTGATGCCTTTCAAAAGGCGCAGGTGGATGGTGCACTTGCGGCTTCGGTGTTTCACAAAAGCCTATTCAGTATCAGCGAAGTGAAAGCCGCAATGGCAGCCAATAATATTGCGGTTCGCCCCATTGAAGCGCTTCAGGAGACGACATGAAAATTGATTTGAATAACATAGACGAGTTGGCCTGGGAGAAAATGTCAGGTTTACTGCCCTGCACAGTACAACACGCTCTAACCGGTGAAGTGTTAATGCAGGCCTATATGAGTACAGAAGCCATTAAGGAAAGCTTAGCAAGCGGTAAAACCACTTTTTATAGCCGCAGTAAAGAACGTTTATGGACTAAAGGCGAAAGCTCAAACAACTACCTCCGGCTTGAGGGCATCTATTCGGACTGTGATTATGACGCATTACTGGTTCAGGCTATACCCGATGGCCCTACCTGCCATTTAGGTAACCGCAGTTGTTTTGCCGAGGCACCTAAACCCTTGCTGCATGAGCTTGACTCGCTCATTGCCAGCCGTAAAGGCGCAGATACCAACGAAAGTTACACTGCCAGCCTATTTGCTAAGGGATTAAAACGTGTGGCTCAAAAAGTTGGGGAAGAAGGCGTGGAAGTCGCTCTGGCAGCGGCAACTGCCGATAAAGACGAGCTGGCTAATGAAAGCGCCGACTTACTCTACCACTTGCTGGTTGCGCTACGGGCCAATGAGCTTAGTTTGGACGATGTGCTGGAGGTATTAGCGAAGCGCCGCGGTTAAGCGGCGCTGTTTAACTGCTCACGAAAATGCTTACGCTCGTATCGGCGGGATACGCGGCGTAGGCGCAATGACAAGAGTACCGCTGCGACACTTAGGCCACTAATAAAGCCAATCCAGAAGCCTGCCGCGCCCATGGCTGGCACAACCCAGTCGGTCAGCCCCAGAATATAACCAACGGTTAAGCCAAACGGCCAGTACGAAATAAAGGCCAATATCATTGGGTATTTAGTGTCTTTGTAGCCACGCAGAGTGCCAATAGAAATGGCCTGGAAGGTGTCCGACACAGTGAAAATAGCCGCCAGCCCCATCAGCGTTGCTGCCAGATTAATAATATCCTTATCAGGAGTGTAAAGGCTGGCTAACCAACCACCACCCAGATACATAATTAAACCGTTAACGCCCGCAAACACGCCACCAAACAGCATCGCGAGTTTAAAGCTCAACATGGCGTTTTTCGGATTACCCGCACCCAGCGCAAAGCCAACCCGTAAAGTCACTGCCATAGAGATACTCAGCGGCACCATATACACTAACGAACTTATGTTCAGTGCAATTTGGTGAGCAGAAACCACCGTCGGCCCCAGCGGCGCAATTAATAACGCGACTGCAGCAAACAGGCTGACCTCGAAAAAGAGTGACATCGAAATAGGAAAGCCAATACGAATAACGTAGGTAACGTCGTCCCAGTTAGGCCGGTACCAGCGACGGAGCAGACGCAACCGCTTGTAACGTTTGGCGGTAAAGGTATAAACAACCATTGAAAGCGCCATACCCCACAAGACAATAGCCGTTGCCAGACCGCAACCGGCTCCGCCCAGCTCCGGCATACCAAACTTGCCGTAAACAAAAATGTAGTTTGCCGGAATATTTATCAATAGCCCGATAAAACCAATGATCAGCGACGGCATGGTGTTCGACAAGCCCTCACAAAAGTTTCTCAGTACCGCGTAAATAACAAAGCCCGGTATGCCCCAGGAGATGTAAAACAAATAATCCAGCGTAATGGCGCGAAAGTCGTCTTCAACTTCCATCATGTCCAGCAACCAGGGCGCCGAGGACATTCCGATTAGAGTAATCACCCCGACAATGGCGCAGGCGTATAAGCCCTGTTGCAGTATATTGGCGATACGTCGGTGCGAATTTGAACCGTCCAGATGAGAGATAATTGGCGCTAAAGCCAGCGCCAGACCAAACACCAATAAAGTTGCTGGTACAAAAATACTGCCGCCGACCGACACAGCGGCCAGGTCAAGTGCCCCTTTGCGCCCAGCCATAACCGTATCCACGACACTCATTAACATTTGAGTTAACTGAGCCACAAGAATAGGACCGGTCAGTTTAGCCAGCTTATTAAATTCGCCTTTATTATTCGTCCACCAGTTCACGCGCGTTTTCTCTGGGTTAGGATTGCTTACGCAAAAATTGCAGGATACGCTGATTCACATCAGCCGGATGAGTCAAAGGCCCCATATGCCCTGCTCCAACGGAGTCTCGTTGGACATCAGGAAGTATCGTCGATAAAGCCTCTGCGACAGCTTTTGCACTGCGACGAGTGTGTTCGCCCTGCAGCAGCAGAACGCTTTGCCCTACCCCGCGGTAGTCTTCCAGGCGTCGGGGTTCGTTAAGCAAGGCATCGAAGTCCAGAGCCACTTTAGCAGCCTGACTGACCATAATTTGCTGAATGCGTTCAGGCAAAGCATCAAAATATCCGGCGTCATTCCAGTAATCGACAAAGGTGCGTGTGCATTCTATTGCGTCTTTACCGTGCATAGCGTGACTGATCTCCTGTATTTCCAGCATTCCTGAAGAATCATCCGGTAATACGTGAAAGGCAACAGGTTCGTAGACAACCACATCGGCAATTTTAAATGGCTTTTCCAGCGCCAGTTTTAATGCAACAGCGCCGCCATAGGAGTGACCAACCAGTTGCACAGGCCTGGATAACGCAAGTTGCTCAACCGCGCTAATAATACGGGGCAGTTCCTGCTCCAGTCGAAAGTTTGCCGTAAACTCAACGTTAGGCGCCTGCCCATACCCCAGCAAATCAACCGCAATAACAAAGTGAGTGCTGGTTAACTCTTTTATTAACGCCCGCCACTGGCTACTGGCGCTCTGCGAGCTGTGCAACAAAACAACCGGCGGGTTTTGTTGTTCGCCGTACAGATGAATACCTGATTCTAATTCAGACATAGCTTCACTTTATAATAAACTGACACCAACAAACTGGCCAATACCAAAGCCAGCAGCTAACAATAAAACGGCAAAAGTCGTTAATACCCCAATGGTGCGGGGCAAACTCACGCCGACACTGCGGGTTAACCCTATAGCGTGACATAAGCGAGCAACGACTAACGCAATACCCAACCCATGGAGCAGAGCAATCGGAGCGTGTTGTACTTCCATCATAGCAAACAGAATAAGCGCCAGAGGCACATACTCAATAAAGTTACCGTGGATACGCACTGCAACATTGAGCTCTTCCGCTTCACCGGTGCCCAAACCTACCCGGTGTTTCCAGCGCAAACGGATAATGTTCACAGCCAAAACAAGATAAATAAGCGTTAAAATGCCCGCATAAAAGCCGGTTATTGTTAGTTGAGATGTCATTGGAATGCCTCTTGTTATTCGTTGGGGCCTGGCTTCATTAAAAAAGGCTCACCATGTGAGCCTTTTAGTAAAAAATTACTTTCTGAGCAAATCGCCCAGTTGCTCACTGACTCTTTCAACGGGTTGCGTACCATCAATTTTGTGATACTCCGTCTTACCTTCTTCAGACAGCTTTTGATAATACTCTACCAAAGGTTCCGTCTGCTCGTGGTAAACCGAAAGGCGTTTACGAACCGTCTGTTCCTGATCATCCGGGCGAACAACCAGATCTTCACCCGTTTCGTCATCTTTGCCTTCCACTTTCGGTGGATTGTGCTCAACATGATAAACACGGCCGGAACCAGGGTGGACACGGCGACCACTCATGCGATCAACAATAATTTCGTCCGGAACATCAAATTCCAGCACGTAATCAATTTCGATACCGTTATCGCGCATCGCGTCGGCTTGCGGAATGGTTCTTGGAAAACCGTCGAGTAAAAAACCATTCTGGCAGTCTGGCTCTGCAATTCGTTCTTTGACCAATTCGATAATGATGTCGTCCGACACTAACTGTCCGGCATCCATAACTTGTTTGGCCTTTTTACCCAGTTCCGAACCGGACTTAATTGCTGAACGCAGCATATCACCGGTGGAAATTTGAGGGATCCCAAAAGTATTCATCAGGAATTGTGCCTGAGTTCCTTTTCCAGCTCCCGGGGCGCCTAACAAAATAATGCGCATAGAAAACCTCTTTGCATGATTCAAAAGTCTGCCCCGAACTTTACCCTGACAGGCGGGCTATTACAAGCGCAGAAAGCCGCTGCAGGCAATGACTTACCCACAGCGGTTGATACGAAATTAAGCGTTAAGCATTAATTTGTTAAGGCGGGTAACGAAGGAGGCTGGATCTTTCAGGTTGCCCCGCTCCGCTAAAGTGGCCTGATCTAATAACACTTCAGCCCATTCTTTAAAGGTATCATCCTCTTTGGTCAGCATGCGCTGAACCAACGGATGTTCTGGATTTACTTCAAAGATGTACTTAGTTTCAGGAACCGCCTGACCGGCGGCTTCCATCAACTTAGCCATTTGCGTACTCATATCATTGTCATCGGTAATGATACAGGCCGGCGAGTTGGTTAAGCGGTTAGTCACACGAACCTTCTTAACTTTATCACCTAAGGCTTTTTCAAAGCGTTCCAGGTTTTCTTTAAAGGCTTCTTCGGCTTTTTCCTGCTCGGCCTTGTCTTCTTCGTCGTCCAGTTCGCCTAAATCAAGGTCACCACGAGTCACTGACTGCAACTGTTTCTCTTTAAATTCAGTCAGGTGGCTCATCAGCCATTCATCAATGCGCTCTGAAAGCAGCAACACTTCAATGCCTTTCTTGTTAAAGATTTCCAGTGCGGGGTTGTTTCTGGCGGCTTCGTAGCTGTCGGCAACAATGTAGAAGATTTTATCCTGACCTTCTTTCATACGCTCAATGTAGTCGTCCAGGCTGACTGACTGCACTGCGCCGTCGTTATGCGTTGAAGCAAAACGCAGCAGCTCGGCAATACGCTCACGGTTAGTGTGATCTTCCGCCGGACCTTCTTTCAGCACGTTGCCGAAGGTATCCCAGAACTGTTGATACTGTTCTTTGTCGTCTTTTGCCAGCTTTTTCAGCATTTGCAGTACTTTTTTGGTACTACCGTTACGCATTGCACGGGTAATTTTATTATCCTGCAAAATTTCACGCGAAACGTTCAGCGGTAAGTCATTTGAGTCAACCAAACCACGCACAAAACGCAGGTAAGTTGGCATTAACTGCTCAGCGTCGTCCATAATGAAAACACGCTTCACATAAAGCTTAACGCCGTGCTGTTGTTCGCGGTTCCATAAGTCCCACGGAGCGCGTTTTGGAATGTACAGCAAATTAGTGTATTCGGTTGTGCCTTCAACTTTGTTGTGGCTCCACAGCAGTGGTTCATCAAAGTCGTGCGCTACGGTCTTATAGAACTCTTTGTATTCTTCGTCCGTAATGTCTGACTTTTCACGAGTCCAGAGTGCCTGACCTGAGTTTACGGTCTCCCATTCGCCGGGCTGCCCTTCTACTTTATTGCCTTCGTCGTCTTCTGACTCAGGTACCGGCTCTTTCCACATCTGAACCGGAATACTCAGGTGCTCTGAATATTTATTGATAATGCCGCGCAGACGATTTTCATCTAAGAATTCATCGGCATCATCTTTCAGGTGTAAAATAATGTCGGTGCCACGCCGGGCTTTATCAATGTCAGCAATTTCGAAATCGCCTTCGCCTTGCGAGCGCCATTCGACTCCGCGAGCGTCTTTATCTAATGCTGAACGGGTTCTTACGGTAACTTCATCGGCAACAATAAAGGCTGAATAGAAGCCAACACCAAACTGACCAATAAGTTTGCTGTCTTTTGCTTCGTCGCCGGATAGCTGACCGAAGAACTCAGCCGTGCCTGACTTGGCAATGGTTCCCAGGTTATTCATTACGTCGTCGCGCGTCATACCAACGCCGTTGTCGCTGATGGTAATGGTGCGGCTGTCTTTATCAACAGAAACACGAACGTGCAGGTCACTGTCGTCACCGTACAGAGAGTTGTCGCTTAAAGCTTTAAAGCGCAATTTATCTGCTGCGTCGGACGCATTAGAGACCAATTCGCGTAAGAAAATTTCTTTATTGGAATACAAAGAATGGATCATCAGGTGAAGCAATTGTTTTACTTCTGTCTGAAATCCATGTTTTTCCATTTGACCGGCTTCCGCCATAGTATATTTCTCCTGCTGTTATTACCTATGGCAATAACAATGGGGGCGCAGGAGACATTTTCAAGTCATCGGGAAAATTGTTTTCGGCCACTGAAGGCGTGACCCAGTGTGGTTTGATCGACATAACCCAGCTCACCGCCTACTGGCACCCCGTGAGCAATTCGGGTGGTGTTGATATTCAATTGCCCGGCAATGTCGGCAATATAGTGCGCGGTAGCGTCCCCTTCCACGGTCGGGTTAGTCGCCAGCACAATTTCTTCCACCGGCTCGCTCTGCAATTGCCGCTCCAGTTCATCCAGACCTATGTCCGCCGGCCCAATACCATCGAGCGGAGACAAATGTCCCATCAGCACAAAGTAACGTCCCTGAAATTGAGAAGTCTGTTCAATAGCTAATACGTCGGCGGGTGTTTCAACAATGCAAAGTACACCATTTTCGCGTCGCATAGGGTTACTGCAAATGCGGCACAGAGGTTCTTCGGTTAAGGTCCGGCAACACTCGCAGTGGCCTACTTTTTCCACCGCCGACTGCAAAGATTCAGCAAGCCTTGAGGCTCCACCGCGATCGCGCTCAAGCAAATGAAACGCCATACGCTGTGCTGACTTTTGACCAACACCCGGTAGGCGTTTTAAATTCTCGACCAGTTGATCGATTGCCGGACTAATACTCATTAACTGACCTTACTACTTAGAAAGGCATTTTAAAGCCCGGAGGTAAACCCATACCGCCGGTTATTTCAGACATGCGCTCTTTGCTGGTTTCTTCAACGCGACGCACAGCATCGTTGGTAGCTGCAGCAATCAAGTCTTCCAGCATTTCCTGGTCGTCTTCCATTAAGCTTGGATCAATGCTTACACGCTTTACGTTGTGGTTACCCAGCATGGTAATTTTAACCAGGCCTGCGCCGGCTTCACCAGTCACTTCCATATTGGCGACTTCTTCCTGGGCTTTTTGCATGCGCTCCTGCATTTGTTGCGCCTGCTTCATCATGTTACCCATTCCACCTTTAAACATAATTTTCTTCCTCGTTTAAGCTTTTAAAAAATTAACGCGCCTGAATTGATGACTCATCAATTTGCGCTTGAAACCTTTGCTGTAATTCCTGCACGCTGGCGTCCCCATGTAATATTTCACATGCGCGCTGGTGACGGTATTCATTGATATGTTGTTGCACCATCAAAGGGGTTGGCTGGCTCGGTACGCCAACTTTAAACTCTACCCTTGCAGTCGCCCCTAATAACCCGGCCAAAGACTCTCTGACGGCCTGACTGGTCGATTCGTTCAATAAACTTTTTTGTTCTTCAGCCACCAGAATCAGCCAGTCGTCATCACCGAGCTTTTGCAGTTCGGAGTTTAACAACACCTGACGAGCCAGCCCGGAAATGTCCATGCCCGCAATCATCGCACTCCATTTATCAACTTCGGCGGCTTCGCGAATATCGTCATTTAATTCTGGCAGATCTTCGTTTAATTCGTCTTTTGCTTCCGGCTGATGCGCGGATTGAGCTTCTGGTTCAGCTTTTGCCGGAACAGTTAACGGCATCGGCGAGCTGTTTTCTGTCTGGCTGTTTATTGTTTTGTTGCTATTGTCTGGATTTTTTTTTTCAGCCAGTTGCTCTCGCACGCGTAAAAGATCGGCTACGCCAGAACTGCTCTGCGCCGCTGGCTCAGGCGTTGGTTCTGCTGTTTGATCTGCTGTTGGCTCAGGTACGGGCTCCGACCTAGCCGCCTCTTCCATATGATACGGAGGCTCATCATTATGATAAAAGCCCGCATCATCATCCGGTTCAGAGTAATTAAATTCAGGAGGCTCTTGATGCTCACTGTAAGACGGTTGCATAGGCTCTGATAGTTCCGCTTCAGGCTGCGGCTCTGCTTCTGCCTGCGGTGTTACTTCTGCTGCCGTCTCGGTTTCAGTCTCAGTCACTTCCGGCGCAGGAGCCGTTAGCTTTGACTCCGGCATATCAACAGCAGACGAGTCCGCTTCTGAAATGTTGTAATCGCCCTTGTCTGCCGGACGGAAACACAGCAGCCGCAATAAAGTCATTTCGAGTCCGCTACGCGCGTCTATAGCGTAAGCCTGCTCGCGGCGACCTTCCAGAACCGTGCGATAGAAAACCTGAATAAGTTCAGCCGGCATGCGTCGCAATAATGGTTTCACAACATCGCTGTTTTCGAACACATTAGCGGCACTGGGTACTTGCTGAACCAAAGCCAACTGATGCAATAAGCTCTGTAGCTCAACCAGAACTGAACTCAAGTCCGGTACCATGGATACCATGCTGTCCACACGCTGCATTACCGCTTCTGCATCCCCTTCCAGAACACATTCCAGTAATGCGGCAATATCTGCCACGGGTACGTTGCCAAGCATACGTCTGACACTGTCGATACTAACCGAGCCGCCACCTTGGGCAATAGCCTGATCGGTTAAGCTAAGCGCATCGCGCATACTGCCACGGGCAGAACGAGCCAACAGTGGCAGCGCTTCGGAGTCAGCCTGAACCTGTTCCTGCGATAAAACATAGCTAAGCTGCTGTGTAATATCGTCGTTCGACAAGGCTTTTAAATTAAACTGCAGACAACGCGATAAAATGGTGACCGGTAGCTTTTGCGGATCGGTGGTCGCCAGCAAAAACTTTACGTGCTCCGGTGGTTCTTCCAGTGTTTTCAGCAGCGCATTAAAACTGTGCCGTGACAGCATGTGCACTTCATCAATTAAATACACCTTATAGCGACCACGGGTGGGGCGATATTGGACGTTATCAAGTAACTCGCGGGTGTCTTCAACTTTGGTTCTTGATGCTGCATCAATTTCCAGCAAGTCAACAAACCGTCCCTGCTCTATTTCAAGACAGGCACTGCATTTGCCACATGGCGTTGCCGTAATACCTTCTTCGCAATTCAGCGCTTTAGCGAGGATTCGTGCAATGGTGGTTTTACCCACCCCGCGAGTACCGGTAAACAGATAAGCATGATGAAGCCGCTGCTTGTCTAACGCGTGCTCAAGCGGCTTCAAAACATGTTGTTGGCCGACAACTTCTGCAAATTGCGAAGGTCGCCATTTTCTTGCCAGTACCTGATAACTCATAGGATGGATTATTAACTCTGTTTCGTTAAAACTGACATAAGGTATAGCACGCAACGCCGGCCTGCTGCAATTTATCTTCACCACCGAGCTCAGGCAAAGAGACTACAAAAGCGGCTTCAACAACGTCTGCACCGGAGGACTTAATCAACTGACTTGCAGCTACCACGGTTCCGCCGGTAGCCAGTAAATCGTCGACAATTAGCACTCTGTCGTTTTCAGTCAAAGCGTTTTCATGCATTTGCAATTCATCTGAACCGTACTCTAACTCATAATTCTGACGTGTCACTTTACCGGGTAACTTCCCCGGCTTTCTTAACAAAGTGACCCCACACCCCATGGCATAAGCCAATGCGGAACCAAAAATAAAGCCACGGGCTTCAACGGCAGCAATTTGCGTTATGCCCTGCCCTGCATAGCGTTGCCTTAAGGTATTAATGGTTAATCTGAACGCATCAGAATTTTGCAGTAAAGGCGTTATATCCCGGAAAATAATACCTGGCTTAGGGTAGTCCGGAATGGAGCCGATAGAGTCTCTTATATCAGTCGTGGCTGATTCCATAATATTAGTCTCATCATTATGCGACAAAGCGCACCGCCCAGGATTTTAGCGTATCCAACAGAAAATCTTCGCTCAAAGGTTTAGCCAGACATTGAGTCGCACCGGCCTTTAATGCCTTTGGCTCTATCTCTACCAAATCCTGAGTTGACATAAACAACAATGGAGTACGGTGGTAAGCGTCTAAATCGCGCAGGTTTTTCAGTAAAGACAAACCGTCCATAACCGGCATTTTGTGGTCAAGCAAAACAATATCAAAGTAGCTCTGTTTCGCTTTACTTAAGCCATCTAAACCATCCCGGGCTACAGTAACCTCGAAGCCAAGTGGCTTTATCGCGCTACAAATAGACTCCAGAGTTTTGTCTTTATCCTCGACAACGAGCAAAGTGACTGACATAAATGTCGTTTACCTGATAGTTAATGAGGATGTATTTAAGAAGAAAGAATTTGTGTTAAACGCAGAACCAGCGGTAAACAGGCCCAGAATAAAAACAACACTGCCGTAATAAGCAAAAATCGTTTGCCTGCCGGTTCTTTAAAGGTTTCTGATGACATAACTTTTACCTCTTGATGAAATCGGGGCTGATCATACTCGATCCTCGACAACGATAAAAGTTGAATTCAATTCTTTACCTTCAATATCAATTGCTGCCCGGCTAACCTGTTTAAAGTCTGCCCGGCCCCTTGCTGTAGTTGATCTATGGGCCATTGAGGGAGTAATTCAGGTAAAAGCTCGAGTAAGCTATTTAATTGAATACTCTCTCTATTTTGTAGCTCTGTTAACAGTAAAAAAGTCATCGCATTAATTCGAATAAAGCGAACCTTATCGTTGCTATCGCGAAACACGATCAAAAAACGCGGTTCGGGCAAGGCTTCCTGAGGTTGAAACTCAGTACTTATTTCATCAACAGGGTACTGATATGACGAGATTATAGCCGTGGGGTTAAGTGCAATCAGAGAGTCACTTTCAAGCGCCTCTGCCGGATTAATATAATTTTCAGGCCACGACTTTTGCTCTACCGCCAGTTCTGCCCATTCATAGTAAGCCAGTTCAGCCGCAAAGATAAACAACTCATTGTGAGACTGCAGATATTCAACAAAACTTGCGGCAATACCAGTAAAATATGGTGACTGAGAAGAAAAGGTACGAAAGAACCGTTCTTTGGTTTCTGTCCATTGCGTCTCCGCAGCCAACTTTTTAAGTACGGGGAAGGCACTATCAATAAAACGGAAAATATTATTGCGCAACAATCGCTGATAAACAGCCAAGCGCCGCGCCTCTATCTCATCCAGCCAAGGCTCGTCTACGAACTTTTCCGGCGCTTTTAACTGTTCAACAAAGCGATTTTGAATGTCTTTAAAAGTCATTTTACTCATGGCGAGCCTGTATCGCTTTTATCCTGTTCAACTCCTGGTTTAACTCTTCCAGCGAAGGGAAGTTGAAATCTCTTTCCAGCAAAGTAGGGTAAACGCCGTGCCGCCCATAAGCATAGTCCAGAAGCTGGAAAACTTCGTCTTTTACGCTGGCACCATGAGTATCAATATAAAGGTCGTCGTATTCTTCGTGGTGCCCGGCTATATGTCCGTAGACAATTCGCTCAGAAGGCAGACCGTCGATGAACTCATAAGGGTCATAACTGTGGTTTACACTGTTCACAAAAACGTTATTTACATCGAGTAAAAGTTTGCAATCACCTGCCTCAAGAACCTGATTAATGAATTCTAATTCGGTAAGTTCCGGAGAGGGACTCGCGTAATAAGAGACGTTTTCCAATATTAAAGCTTGCCCTAACCTATCCTGAGCTTGCTTAATTCGTTCGGCAACATAGGCAACGGCATCGACTGTAAAAGGAATAGGCAGTAAATCGTATAACTGGCCGTTATGAGAGCAATAGCTTAAATGCTCACTGTAAATTTCAATATCAAAGTCATTCAAAAAGCGCTTCACATCTTTCAGAAAGCTTTGGCTCAACGAGTCCTGGCTGCCAATAGAAAGCGATAAGCCATGGCAGGTCAGTTGATATTTTCCGGCTATTTGGGCGAGTTTTTCCAGACGGGAACCTTTAAAAGGTATCCAGTTCTCAGGGGCTATCTCAAGAAAATCCGCATCAATATCTCCAGCTAAAGCAGCGTCAAGCAACTCGTTTCTTAAGCCAAGACCGACCGAATTAGACCTCATGTTTCTCTCCCCAGAAAACAAAAACCCGACACTGTGGCCGGGTTTTACTATGCAGTTATAAAAACGAAAAGTGGTTAATCGAGATCGATACCTTTTCGTTTAGCTGTAGACTTAATATAACCCTTCCAGCTACGAGCACTGCGACGTTGACCATCGAAGGTTGCAGCTTCATCAACATAACGCATAGCCTGGCGATAGTCACCACCATAGAAATACGCTTCCGCTAATGACATGTATACACGACCTTCGTCTTTACGATCAAGATAGTCCAACGCTTTCTTCAAAGGCTCCGCTGCTGCAATATACTGCTCGTTTGTCAGCATCAAGTTACCTTGTTTGCGGTAGTACTCACCTTTGTCGTCGCTATCGTCAGTTGACTCAGCGGCTCGTTCATACCAAGAAACCGCTTTACCGAACTCTTTAGCGCGATGATAACTATTAGCGATAGTCGCAAAGTTCTTCGCAGTCTTTTCGATATCACCCGCTTCTACATGCTTTTCCATAGTCGCAGCAGCTTTGTATGGAATACCTTCATTATCATAAAGTTGAACCAGCATTTTAAACTGACTCTCTTTATCCAGGTACCCTGCCAAATACGCCACCTCCATAGTCTGAAGAGACTTTCCTAATTCTTCTTCCAGCATATAGAACTGCGCCAACTGAGGCCACCAAGCTTTTTGATCCGGCAGCTTATTCAAACCTTCTTCAAGAATTCTAATCGCATCCGAATACATCTTACGTTCATAGTAGGACGCCATCATCAGGTTATAAATATTCTTGTCAGGCTTATCAGACTCTTCTAACGCCACTCGGGCAAAAGGAATGATCTGAGCGAAGTTCTTCATCTGGTAATGCGCGTTAGCCATGTACAAGAAAACTTGAGAATCACGTTCGCCAGTAAATTGAACCCAACGTTTTAGGTATTCTAGGCTTTGTTTGTACTTCTCTTCTTGCAGACTAATTTGCCCGACCAGTTTCATAGCCGCTGCCTGATCATTCCAACCGAGGACATCCTGATCAACTGCATTTTTCAAAACTTTTAAAGCGTCAGCCATACGCTCGTCTGCTGCATAAAGATTACCAAGGAAGCGATCCAGATACGCAGAATCGTAACCTGGATCAGGGTCTTGCTCTTCAAGAACCGCTATTGCTTCCTTAATTTTATCTTCTTCATACAGCTCAAACGCATCCATGATCGCCCGGCCAATACTCTGCGAAGCAGCCTTATTGTCGCGAGCTTTCTTCTGCGCCTCAACGGTCTCTTTATCCGGAATGTTGAAACCAAGGTCCTGAGCAAAAGCCTGGACCGTTGTCATAGACATAACCGAAGCAAAAGCCAGGGCACTAACAAATGTTTTAACTGTATATTTCATTTCTTAGTTCCCATCCATTGTGAAGTCGAGCTGAACGGTCATACCTTCTTGACGAATTGGCTTACCGTCAACGACCTTAGGCTTATACTTCCAACGCAATAATGCACGTCTTGCCTCACGGTCGAACACTCGACGAGGTTCAGAATCGATGACTTCAACGTCAGTTACACCACCTTGCTGATCGATAGTGAAGCGCAATTGCACCCAACCTTCGGTACCGTTTCTTGCGGCTGAAGGCGGATAACGCGGTTCAATACGAACAATAGGTGTTGCGTCTCCGTCAGAGTTTAGTCCTCCGCCTGGCCCTGAAAGACCTGTATCAGCACCACCAACATCAACATCAAAACCCATGTTCATGTTCATGCCACTGTCTGATGTATCAGGCTCAGACTGTGGTGTTTCTGGTGGTTGCTCCGGTGGTGGTGGTGGCGGCGGCGGAGTACGCCGACGCTCCTGAACGTCAGACTCAGGTGGCGACGTTACGATGTCAATGACCGGCGATGGAGGCGGCGCTTCGTTACGCTGCGCTCCCCCGCCGATTAAGTAAGCCATGAAAGCAAACAGAGCAAACGTAACGGCGGCACCTAGTAGTAAAGATACTAAAAAGCGCACCATATTAGTTATTCTCCGCAGCTATGGATATCTTATCGATACCCGCTTCCTTAACCTGATCCATGACTTCTACAACGACACCATGTTCAGCTTTCTTGTCGGCCTGGATAACAACAACATCAGTTGGTTGTTCGGCAAGCATACGTTCAATGTTAGCGCCTACACGCTCAACATCCACTTGACGTTTATCCATCCAGACTTCACCAGTATCACGAATAGCGATAAAGATGTTAGCTGAAGGCTCCTTTGTCGTATTACTGGCTTCAGGCTTATTAACCTGAATACCCGCTTCTTTGACGAATGAGGTCGTTACGATAAAGAAGATCAACATAATGAAGACGATGTCGAGCATCGGCGTCATGTCGATCGACGCATCTTCCTCTTCTCGATTACGATTACGTGCCATAGTTTTACTCTCTTAGTGATGTGGCAAACTGTCAACAAGGCCTTCTTTCGCTCTACGCACTTTACTTTCCAGGCGTGTCGCGAAAAACATACCGGATAACGCAGCAACCATTCCAGCCATTGTCGGAATAGTCGCCATCGAAATACCCGATGCCATTAGACGAGGGTTACCCGTCCCTTGTACTGCCATGATTTCAAACACCGCAATCATACCTGTTACGGTACCCAGCAGCCCAACTAGTGGACATAAGGCAACACAAGTTTTTATCAACAGAATACGTGCATTCAGTTTATCGTTCGCTTCGGAAATCCATGCTTCACGGATTCTATGGGCGTACCATGAGGTGGTGTCCTTACGGGCATCCCATTTCGCTATAATGTCATTGCGAAGTTTAGGGAAAGCACCTGTAAGGTACCAATAACGCTCAATCATCAGTACCCACATTAGAAAGAGCACCCCCATGACGATGTACAGGACATCGCCACCGGTAGCCAGAAAATCCCTGATAGATTCCCAAAGTTCCATCAGGTAAAGCATGGGTTACTCCTTCTCCGAATGCGCAGCTACGATACCCGCTGCTTGCTCGTCCAGAATATGAACAATAGACTTGCCGCGAGAAGCCACAATACTGTGAGCCAAAATCAATGGAATAGCTGCAATCAGACCCATAGCTGTTGTTACCAACGCCATAGAGATATCGCCTGCCATGATCTTCGGATCACCGGTACCAAACAGTGTAATAGACTGGAACGTACCAATCATACCAACAACTGTACCTAACAGACCAAGCAATGGAGCAATAGCCGCAAGGATCTTAATGACGTTAATGCCACTTTCGACTCTCGGGGTTTCACGTAAAATTGCTTCGTCCAGTTTCAACTCTAAGTTTTCAACGTCTGCATTCTTATTCTCTTGATAAACCTTAAGAATACGGCCTAATGCGTTGTTGTCTTTAGGTTGCTCTGGGTTCTTCAACTGAGAGCGGATTTTTCCTGCAGCAGTTGTCAAGGTAACCAGTTTGAATACAGAAATTAACAGACCAAGAATTAATACTGCAGTAATTACATAACCAACAGTACCACCTTGGTGATAACGTTCAGACAACGTCGCTTTGTTAGTTAACAAGCTAAGAATCTGACCTTTAGAAGGATCTAAGAAAATACCTTCATAACCACTTTCTGTGTTGTAAAACTCTTGTGCTTGTCCAGTTGCGCCACCTTCAGGTTGACGACCTAATGGTTGTACCTGTTCAGTCGTGTCGTTGTAGACTAAGTAGTTGTCACCCTGAATCAAGTTGAAAACACCAACACGCAATACTTCACGGTTTTCACTACCGCCGTCAAGTAAAGTTACATCAGTATTAAATTTAACAACTTTGCCTGACTCTACCATTTCAGTTAACAAGGCTTTCCAGAGCTCTTCCAGCTCTTCCAGAGTTGGAAGTTCTTTCGCTTCTGACAAGCTTTCCAGAACGTCTTCACGACCTGGATACTGTGCACTGATGATAGAAGTCGCGATACGACCGATAGTTTCTGTCGCAGCACCACGAACAACACCGAACATTTCACCTAAGGTACCTTTAGCATTCTCAAGTTCTTGTTCTTTGTTCGCCAGTTCAACTTCGTTTTCAGAAAACTCTTCCTGCAAACGTTTACCGCGAGCTTTTTCTTCTTCTAATTGCTTCTCTGCACGATTCAGCAATGCTTGCTTATCGGCACGAGCAGCTGTGAATTCACGCTCACGTTCAGCGTTCAGTTCACGAGAAGAAACACGGTTTTTTTCAACAAGCTGTAACAGCTCATCTAAACTTTTAGCTTCAGATTGATCCTGAGCCTGGGCAGCGAGAGTCGTACCTGCAGAAAGGGTGACTGCTGCTGCAATCATTAATGATTTAACTAATTTATTCATTCTGCACTCTCCGCTGCGAATACTGGAAGTTTCACCAGATCGTAAGCAAGTTGCTTACGTGACATACGAATCGCTTGGGTCAGAGGACGGATAAACTCGTCTTCCAAAGCAGTCCACTCATCGGTTTCATTGTTGTAGATCCAAGCATTTTTCAAGTCCAGAGACTGAGCTAAGAATGCAACACGACCCATGTGGAAGTAATCAACAGCAATTTGTTCGCCGTCAATTTCCAGGTTGCCCTGATACGAAATCAAACCTGAACCGTAGTCCATTTCGGTTTGATAAGCTTCGATGATTTGACGAAACTGCTCTGATGTAGAGACGCTTGAGCTGTCCATGATGTCGCGTAAACGCTCAACACGAGCCATACGCTTTTCACGGTGAATTGGAATGTCCAATTTCACAAACTGTTCAAGAGAGTCGATCATTTCATACATCAAAGGAACAACGCCCTGTTTGGTGCGCTCGATTCCGTCGATCTGCTTTTGAAGAGACTCAAGCGTTGCGTTTTGGTCATTAACCAAACGTTGTACATGGTCATTATAGACTTTCAAGTTCTCGTACTCAGCAACCACTGAACGATACTCGATAAGAAGGTCCTGACTTTGCTCGAACAAAGAGTCGATTTTATTTTGCGACTGTTCGCCGGCTTTCAAAACCTTCTGCTCTTCGTTTTGTAGCTTAGCTACATCTACTTGCTGTGCAGCGGCAACGCCGGTGCCAGCAAACGCCATCACACCCATAAGGGTTGCAGCGAGTTTGGTTCTTTTGATTACTTTGGTCATAGTTCCCAACCAATTTGACTTAACTTCCGCTTCAACGCCTAAGGCGTGAAACACCAGTTGTTTGAATGACGAAAAGATCTCGTTCTACACTTTATTATTATTGCCAAAGAAAGCAGCAATACTAAAAGATACTCCCACGATGGCTATACGCTGTCAACCAAGTAAACTGAGTCAACCGCGCTATAGCTGTCGCTTTGTATCCGGTGCAGAACACGGTTCTGGACTCTCGTAATTTCCAGATATTTTCTCGGACGACATCCTGTCGTCAACTCATTTCATACCCCCAGTTTTGGTACATGTATACCTAACTTGGAATATTACTCCTTCCTGAATAGTATCACTTTTTGATCGACGAACAACACTGACATTTCAATTTCAACGTTTTTTAAACAATTAATTTATTAGCCTATATTCAATGGTAGACCCAATTTCGTGACCTAAGTTTCAAAATCCTTTAATATAGAGGGATGAGAGAGATATTAAATGTAACCTCAATACAACATATTGAACAGCTGCTCAACACTTTGCAGGGGCGGGCTGAGCAAATTGATGGGGAAAATAGAAAGAAACATCGCCAGCTTAGCGAAAGTTGGTTTAGTCCCTCCCTGTTTAACCATAGCTCTAACCTGGCTGTCGATTATGTCGCAGAGACCCAAAATCTTTTTCGACAATTACAGCAAAGTGACAATCAAGAGGCTCAACATTACCTTGCTGAGAAACTTAGCCTGCAGCTGGAAGCATTAAATACAGCTTTCCGGGCTAATAGACCACCTAAACAACAGCAAGATCATCGCATTACTGCGCAAAATCAACTGCAGCAGATGCATCAACAATTAGTGACTTATCGTGACTACGAAAGACGACTGACAGAAAACCTGGATACGGCTGCTGCGGGTAATAACCCAACCATGATTCAAAGCGCGCAGCAACGCCTTAACCGCTGCCAAATGGCCATTGATTCTCTGGAGAAAAAGATTAGCCGTTATGAAGAAGGTTGACGTTCCTTTTATCTACTCACCTTTATACAGTGAATTAGATTTACCGCCCAGACACCGTTACCCAATAGAGAAATACCGCCTACTAAAAGACTGGGCGGTTAAACACGGAGCAACCAATAATCAATGGCATCAACCTGAGCCACTTAGCTGGGAACAGGCAGCACGAACACACTGTCCGGGCTATCTGTCTCAGTTACGGCAGAACAGCATGGATAAAAGCAGCTGGCGACGCATAGGCTTTCCCTGGTCAGAACAGCTATTGTACCGCACCCTAACCTCCGCTGGGGGCACACTGCTGACGACCGAACTGGCACTCACGAAGGGAGTTGCCATACACTTTTCCGGCGGCTACCATCATGCTCACAAAGACTGGGGCAGTGGTTTTTGTCTACTCAACGATTTAGCAATAGCCTGCAATGAAATACTAGTTCGCCATCCAAAACTAAAAATAGTGGTACTGGATACCGATGTTCATCAAGGCGACGGAACCGCCACGCTCTTCGAAAATGATAATAGGGTGTTTACCTGCTCAATACACGGGGAACGTAATTTTCCATTTTCCAAAGCTAGCTCTAATCTGGACATTCCTTTACCTAAACATACCTCTGACAAAGAATACTTAGCGGCTCTCGAAAATACCCTCGAACGCATCAACCGCGAAATTAAACCCGATCTTATTCTTTACGATGCCGGTGTCGACATTTATCAGCGGGACGAGTTGGGTCATCTAAATATTAGTCTGGCGGGTATTTTTCAAAGAGACCTTGCTGTACTAGGCTTTGCTAAACGACATGAGATTCCTTTGGCTGCTGTCATCGGCGGAGGGTATCAACGTAATTTACCACGTTTAGTCAGAGCCCATGCTCAACTACTAAGAGCCAGTTATTATGTCTATACTGAGAATGAGCTAACAGAAGGATAAAAGTATGAAATTTGACGATGACATTCACAATTATTACGAGCGTTTAGTTGCAGACCGGATAGAAGAACTCGAACTGGAAAAGCAACACAGTCAGGAGTTTCTGGCTGATCTCAGTTGCCTGGTACTTAATCAGTTGCCGCCGCGTTACATTCGACACGAAGTTGATATGGCTTTCTTTTTACCACCGTCAAAGCGGCTGGACATGGAAATGCAGGTACACAAAGCAATAGCGGAAGCACTGGAATTTTTGAAAGGAAGAAAACGCCCTGACGGCGATTAATAAAGATTGGGTGGCGACTCTACCAGCCACACCTCGGCACACACATCCCTGACTACGGCTGCTCCCTTCCGGGCCTGACCGGGTTCACCAGTTAGCGTTGCGAGGGGACCCGCAGAGTCACCATAAACGCTTTGTTCAAAGCGGGCTGCATTATGAACCAGTTGCCCGGCTGAAACAACCCACAGTTTACCTTTTGCTTACTTTTTCTGCAGCTTTGCAGCAATTGCCTGACGAGCTTCATCTGAGCTTAACGCTTTTGCAAAAAACGTCGCTTCACGACTGATGCGGTCAGCTACTGACTCCGTCGGCTGCTTTAATAAATGCTTGGAAATTCGTAATGACTTGCTGGATTGCTTACGCAGTTTATCCAGAGTTTCTTCAACCACAACAGGCAACCGCTCAAGCGAAACCACATGGTTAACAAACCCGGCTTGCTGAGCCGACTGCGCGTCAAAACTTTCGCCGAGCAACAACAATTCTGCCGCTTTTTGGTAACCACAAATTTGCGGTAACAACAAACTTGAGGCAGCTTCAGGCAATAACCCGAGCTGCACAAATGGCAACGCAAATACTGCGTCGTCACTGCTGTAAACAATATCGCAATGCAGTAAGAGCGTTGTGCCTATGCCTATAGCTAATCCATTTACTGCGGCAACTATAGGTACCTCGGCACGGGCCAGAGTATGCAAAAACTGAAACGCTGGAGCCGATTCATCTAAGTTTTCAGTTGATAAAAAGTCATTTAAATCGTTACCGGCAGAAAAACTGTCACCGCTGGACTCAAAAAGTACTGCATGAACCGAGCTGTCGTTGTCTGCAGCCTTCAACGCTTCATTACATGTAGTGTACATGTCCTGAGTGAAGGCATTCTTCTTTGCTGGTCGGTTCAGACGTATGCGAACAACACCGTTATCTTGCGAAACTTGTACGAGCTCTTCAGTACTCAAAATCTGTCTCCCGTCAATTATTACTGACCGCGATTTTTCCAGGCCTTTTTAGTCGCTTCGTGCATGGGAACAATAAGCTCCAATGCGCTTTTATCTCCGGCCGGTAGCTCCATTTGATTAGGACGTTTGGGCGTGACTCTCTGCCCCCATTTAATCAATCCGGCACCGCAAGTGAGTCCCCCCCCAAACACGGCTGACATAATGCTGTCGCCAGGCTTGATAATACCGTTGTCAGCAGCTTCAGCAAAGGCAATAGGTAGTGTCGCTGAGGATGTATTTCCGTAATTCTGAATATTAATAACGGTTTTCTCGCTCGGCACTTTGCACATTTTACCTAAGAAATCGATTAACCGTTTATTCGCCTGATGCGGAATAAGGGCGTCGATATCGTCGGTGGTCATGCCGGTTTCCTGAAAAACCTTGTCGACAGCCGCACTCATGCCTTTCACTGCACGTTTAAATATTTCCTGGCCAACAAAATCAAATTGCATAATGCCGTCAAAGTTAAAGCGGTCAAAGCTAGAGCCAAAATCGAGGCTTAACACGTCGCGGGCATCTGCGTCACAACTGATGTGGCTAGCTAACAAACCAACTTCTTCATCTGACGCTTCAAGTACCATAGCGCCCGCGCCATCGCCAAATAAAACGGCGCTTTCGCGTTTGGTCCAGTCCAGAATGCGGGTTAAACGTTCAGCACCTATGAGTAAGACCTTTTTATGTGCGCCGGTTTTTATGCCTTGAGTCGCAACATGCATCGCGTATAAAAAACTGCTGCAAGCTGCATTTAGGTCAAAGGCTGCAGCATGTTTTGAGCCAATATTTTGCTGTACTTTAGACGCGACGTTGGGGATAAGTTCATCTGCAGTACAAGTACCGACAATGATGAGATCCAGTTCATTGGGATCTAAATCGGCAGCGGCCAGGGCATTACGCGCAGCAACCGTCGCCAACTCGGATGTACCGACATGGCTTACTCGACGTTCGGAAATACCCGTTCGTGAAACAATCCACTCGTCGGAGGTTTCCAGGAAAGTGGCAAGATCATCATTGGTCATTACAGCCGGTGGCAGACATTTTCCCCAACCGGTAATTTCAGCAAATTTAGTCACGGCAAAACCTTTTACTTCTGTCGGCTAGTATCGTCATAATGGTAAGGTATTTTATGACAATACGGTTTCACCGTATGATAGCACGAATCGACGTCAGGTGAATGACCGCCATAAAAAAGGATAACTCCTATGTTCCGAACACTATTTGCCGCCAGTTTTTTGCTTATTATCAGTGCTTGCCAGAGCCAGCCTGACCCATTAATTATTAGCGCTGACACTGTTGTTGATAAACTAAACACCAAGGTAAACCAATTAAAAGTCACGGATAAACGCTCTTATTCTTATTTATACCGTCATAAAAAAGAACAGGACAAAGCAGCATTCGCGCCCACTCTAAGGCCCTTAACCTTAGTTGTTGAAGAGGCTTTACAGCCTGTTACAGGGGCTTATGATGAAAACGGTCTGACATGGTACGTCACCATCGAAAAAGCACTAATTGACGCAACTCTTTATACCGTAAAATACGAACTCGAGCATAGTATTACCATTCGTGTTGAGGCCACCCGGGGAAATCGTCGCTATAGCAACTTTTATTCTGGAACCTATAACTCCACAGGTGGTCTGAAACCAGCCCAGGCAACTTTAGAACGTCAATTCAAACAATTACTGAATTCGGTGCTTACGGAAATCGCTAATGATCCTAAGCTGCGTATGCGTGAACAAGAGGACTTTTAGTCATGACTTTCCTTAAATATTTTATTGGCCTCACCGCAGCTATTTTTATCAGCGTCAGTCATGCTGAAATTCAGCCAGATAACCCCTTCCCGCGGGTAAAAATGATAACTTCTATGGGTAACATCACTGTAGAGCTCAATCGCGATGCAGCTCCGTTAACCGTTAAGAACTTTTTCCGTTATGTGAAAAAAGCACAATACAACGGTACGATATTTCATCGTTTAGTTCCCGGCTTTGTTATCCAGGGCGGCGGCTATGACGAAGATTTTCAGGACAAACCCTCATTTGAAAAAATTGCGAATGAATCCGGTAACGGCTTGAAGAACGAATATGGCACAATTGCTATGGCTCGCGAACGTGAACCTCACTCAGGTACCCGCCAGTTTTTCTTTAACTTAAATGACAATACTTCACTTAATCCAGACAATGGTGACTGGGGCTACGCTGTATTTGGTCGTATCGTTGAAGGCTTAGATGTCCTTGAAGCCATGGCTAAACTTGAATCACAGGCCTATAGCGATGAAATTGGCTGGTCTGATGTACCTGTCGACCCGCCTATTCTGAAACGTATAGAGGTTGTACCTCAAAACTAATGGCTTTAACAAAACCGACTTTCTGGCAAGATTTGAAAGTCTACAAACAGCCTCGCGTATTAGTTATTTTTGTTCTGGGCCTAGCCAGTGGTTTTCCGTGGGTGATGATTGGCTCAGCACTTTCAGCGTGGCTGCAGGAGGTTGGACTAACCCGCTCAGTCATTGGCTATTTCGGTGCGGTTTTTGGCGCCTACTCTATAAATTTTTTATGGGCGCCTATTATCGACAACCTAAAAATCCCGATACTCACTCGCTGGCTGGGTCAACGAAGAAGCTGGATTTTTTTCTGCCAGATGCTCATTGCCGGAGGTTGTTTCGCATTAGCGAGTCTGGATATTATCGACCACCTTCATCTCGTCGGGCTAATTGCACTTGGCATTGCTGTCAGTTCAGCGACTCAGGATATAGCCATTGACGCCTACCGAATTGAATCTTTTGCGGAAAACGAAGGCCGACTGCAAAGCGCCGGTGCAGCAATGACAACCGCCGGATGGTGGACCGGCTACAGTGGTTTAGGTGCCCTGCCGTTCTTTTTTGTCGATGGTATAACCTGGCAATGGCAACACGCTTATTTCGGACTGGGCTGCATCATGTTAGTCCTTGCAGCTGTCGTACTTGTTGTGCGCCGCACCACTTATCATCAAGAGCCCACGGTAAAGACGAAATTGACCCACTTTTGGCCTGCAATGAAAGAAAGAGTCAATCTTGTTGTTATTCAGCCCATTGGTGAGTTCTTTTCCCGCAACGGCGTCAAGCTGGCGTTTTCAATTCTGGCCTTTATCTTTTTGTTTAAAATTGGCGAAGCTTTTCTGGGACGAATGTCGATTGTTTTCTATAAAGAAGTTGGCTTTACTAATGCCGAAATCGGCACCTATTCAAAATTGGTTACCTGGTGGGTAACTATTGTTTTTGCGCTACTAGGCAGTGCCGTCAACTTACGACTGGGCATAATTAAAGGCCTGCTCATAGGCGGCGTAGCCATGGCCTCCTCTAACCTGATGTTCTCGTGGATTGCTCTGGTAGGCCCGGATACAGACTTATTTCTAAGCGCGGTTTTAATTGATGGCTTTACCAGCGCCTGGTCCACCGTGGCTTTTGTTGCCTTTATCAGTTTACTTTGTAACCGAACCTTTACCGCAACCCAGTATGCGCTTATGGCATCGTTGGGAGCTTTAGGAAAAACCGTACTGTCGTCCTCCAGCGGACAAATTGTCGATTATATGGATGGCAACTGGGCTTTATTCTTTGTTTTAACTGCTTTAATGGTTATTCCCAGTCTTATCTTCCTCTGGTTTATTCGTAAACCCATAGCCGAGCTGGAGCGAAAACGTGACGAAGGCTAACCTAAATTGGGTCGTGCTTGGCCCCGGAGCCATTGGTGGGCTTATTGCCGGCGCTCTGCTGGAACATGGGCAGTCTGTATCGGTTTTACCGCGTAAGAACCGAACTCGAGAAATAAACTGGCAAGTCACTCATAAGCAGTTTAAAGCTGACTACAGTGCTCCTGTTATTACACAACCTCTGGCCGAGAATACGGTGTTCGTTATTGCGGTTAAAGCCTTTGATGTGATTCAAGCCTTGCAACGCATAACGACATTGCGCGGATTTAATAAAGCCATGCCCATAATAATAAGTCACAACGGCATGGTGGAACTTCCGGAAGCGTTAAAAGAGCTTAATTTATACCCATTGGTGACAACTCACGGTGCGGTACGAAGCAGGAATGAAAATGCCGACCTTTGTATTGAACACAGGGGGGCAGGCCGAAGCTGGCTGGAAGTCGACCCTGCAGTCCGGAATCAGCCGACGGACTTTGACCCAGGCCTGGTCCTGCAACAGGCTTTTCCTCCGCTTACTCTGGAACAAGATCTAAGTCAGAGGCGCTGGTTAAAGTTCGTTATTAATTGCGTTATTAATCCGCTGACTGCAGTTCATCAGTGCGCTAATGGCGAATTGCTGAAGGAAAGCTGGCAGGCGCAAGTATACAGCCTCGTAGCAGAAGCCGTAGCTGTAGCGAACAGTCAAAATGCGTCTTTGACAACTGAGGAATGCTATAAAGAGGTGCTTTTAGTAGCAAAGGAGACGGCCTTAAACCACTCTTCCATGCTGCAGGATATTCAACAACAACGGCGTACCGAGATACAGCAGTTAACCGGTTATTTAATTAACGCTGGTAAGACGGCGGGTGTTGCCACACCGACTCACCAGCAACTACTCAATGAGTTCCAACAACGTTATAGCGGCTAGTCTTTATCTTCAATAAAGTCGACCACTTCCAGGCCAAAGCCTGACAGTGCAGAGTAACGTTTTGGCGAGCTCATTAAGTGCATTTTATGAATGTTCAGGTCTGCCAGAATCTGTGAGCCTAAACCGACGTTCCGGGACGCATTTGACGCCGATGTTGTTGGTTTTTGCTCTCCTTTATCCTGCGCTTCAAATTCACACACCTGAGCAATGATGCTTTCAGGGGTTTGCTGACGACCAATAATAACCAGCACACCATCGTGCTCAGCAATATAGGACATAGCTTTCTGAATTGGCCAGCTGCGTTTTGCTGCGCGCTCGGTTAAAAAGGTATCGTGGAAGGTGTCCTGCAAATGAACTCGTACGTTAGTCACTTTATCTTGCGAGAGGTCACCGTGAACAAGAGCATAATGTACCTGTTCATCAATAGTGTCCTGATAAGTGATTAACCGGAACTTGCCAAATGCCGTAGGCAAATTACATTCAGCCACCCGCTCTATGGTTTTTTCCTGTATCGAGCGATATTCGATTAAATCGGCAATGGTGCCGACTTTAATACCATGCTCTTCAGAAAAAGCTTCAAGATCAGCGCGGCGCGCCATGGTGCCATCTTCGTTCAGCACTTCAACGATAACCGCCGCAGGTTCAAACCCGGCTAAACGCGCAAGATCACAACCCGCTTCGGTGTGTCCCGCACGGTTCAACACCCCGCCCGACTTAGCCTTTAACGGGAAAATATGTCCCGGCATGACTAAATCTTCGGGCTTGGCGTCTTTTTTCACAGCATCCAGCACCGTTTTCGCTCTGTCCGCCGCGGAAATACCTGTGGTTACACCCTCAGCGGCCTCAATCGAAACAGTAAAGCTTGTTGCGTATGGGGCGTTGTTCTTATCTACCATTAACGGCAAATTCAGTTGCTCACAGCGTTCTTCCGTTAACGTCAGACAAATTAGTCCGCGACCATAACGCGCCATAAAATTGATAGTTTCCGGCGTCACACACTCGGCTGCAATAATGATATCACCTTCGTTTTCGCGATCTTCGTCATCCATAAGGATAACCATTTTACCCTGACGAATATCTTCGATAATCTCTTCTGTGCTATGCAGTGACATAACGCTTTACCTTTTAATCTTGTGTATGAGGTACTGCTACCAAGCGTTGATCAGGGCCTACCTGCCGACGATCAATAATTTTAAACCTTGGTGCTGAAGCTAAATTCAACGGCTCGTTCATGTCGATAACCGAACGTCCATGATGGCCCAATAACTGACCCGAACTGTAAATCATCAATCTGTCGCATAATTGCTGCTGAATAAGAGCGCCCGCCAAATTCGCCCCACACTCAGTCCATAACTGGTTAATTTCGCGGTTAGCCAATTCAACCATAAGCGCCGGCAGACTCACTTTACCGTTAGGGTCTGCGGCAATAATTAATTCATGACAATGTGGATGGCAACTGGGTTTACCAGCAGTTGTTCGCACTAACCACACCGGCGCCGGAGAGTCAAAAACTCTGGCCTCATCATTCACCCTGTGCTGACTGTCAATAATAATACGTACCGGCTGTTTTAAAGGCTCAGGCAGCGGTCTTGATTTTGGCCACTGGTCAACACGCACTGTCAATTTAGGATCGTCAGCCAGAATCGTTGCAGCACCACTCAGTATGGCATCGGCCTGTGCCCGAAAAAACTGCACGTCACTGCGGGCGGCAGAGGACGTTATCCATTGACTGCGGCCATCTGACAACGCCGTTTTTGCATCCAGTGAGGTTGCCATTTTTAGGGTTACCCACGGGCGTTGTCGCGTCATACGCGAGATAAATCCGGGATTCAAACTTTCTGCAGCCGATTGCAGTACACCGACGTCCACAGAAATACCGGCCTCTTTTAAACGCTGAATACCATTGCCACTAACCCGGGGGTTTGGATCCTGCATTGCAACCACAACACGTTTTATTCCGGCCTCAATTAACGCATCGCAACAAGGAGGTGTGCGGCCTATATGACTGCATGGCTCCAACGTGACGTAGGCCGTTGCGCCCCGGGCTTTTTGTCCTGCCGCGCGCAAAGCATGTACTTCAGCGTGAGGCTCGCCAGCCTGATGATGCCAGCCCTCACCGACAACCTTATTATCAGAAGTAATTACGCAACCCACCGCAGGGTTTGGCCGGGTCGTCATCAGCCCACGCCGTGCCAGCATTAAAGCACGGTGCATCATTTGATGGTCAAAGTACTGCGGGTTTAACTCAGTCATTAAGGCGCGCTATTTCTTCACCAAATTCGCGAATGTCCTCAAACGAGCGATAAACAGAAGCAAAACGAACGTAAGCAACCTTGTCTATCTGCTTGAGATTTTCCATTACCAGACTGCCGACGAAGTTACTGCTTATTTCACGCTCACCGGTTGCCCGGATACTGGATTTAATCTTGTTAATAGCCTGCTCCATCAACTCGAGACTCACAGGCCGCTTTTCCAGCGCTCTCAGCAATCCATTTCGGAGTTTATCTTCGTTAAATGGTTCGCGGGAACCATCAGTTTTGATAACCCGCGGCATGACCAGCTCAGCGGTCTCAAAGGTTGTAAAGCGTTCCTTGCAATGATTACATTCACGCCGGCGACGAACCGAGGCACCATCCGCAACCAATCGCGAATCGATAACCTTAGTATCCTGTGTGCCGCAAAATGGACAATGCATTGCCTGACTCCTTTATGTGCGCTCTACAACTGATCGCAATTAACCGTAAACCGGAAACTTAGCGCATAACGCTTTTACTTGCTCGCGAACTTCATTAATTTTGCTTTCGTCAGCAATGTCATCCAGCACGTCGCAAATCCAGTTGGCGACCTGCTCAGCCTCAGCTTCTTTAAAGCCGCGGCGAGTAATTGCCGGCGTGCCTAAACGCAGACCTGAAGTGACAAAAGGTGAGCGCGGGTCATTAGGAACCGCATTTTTGTTTACGGTAATGAACGCGTTACCTAAAGCCGCATCAGCGTCTTTGCCAGTAATATCTTTGTCGATAAGGTCGACCAGGAATAAATGATTCTGAGTGCCGTTCGACACAATTTTGTAACCGCGCGCCTGCATGGTTTTTACCATGGCATTGGCGTTCACTAACACCTGCTTTTGGTAGTCTTTAAATTCTGGCTGCAGCGCCTCCTGAAAAGCCACCGCTTTACCCGCGATTACGTGACACAGCGGCCCACCCTGATTACCCGGGAATACCGCACTATTTAACTTCTTGTGTAACTTTTCATCATCGCTGCCGGAAATAATCAAACCGCCACGAGGACCCGCCAGAGTTTTGTGCGTAGTGGTAGTGACAACATGAGCATAAGGTACAGGATTCGGATAAACGCCGGCAGCAACCAGACCCGCTACGTGCGCCATATCAACCATTAAATAAGCATCAACTTTATCGGCAATTTCACGGAATTTTGCCCAGTCAACAATGCCTGAATACGCAGAGAAACCTGCGACGATAACTTTCGGTTTATGTTCCAGCGCCAGCTTTTCAACTTCGGCATAGTCAATTTCACCGGTGGATTCATCCAGGCCGTATGAAACCGCATTGTAAAGTTTGCCCGAAAAGTTCACACCAGAGCCGTGTGTTAAGTGACCGCCGTGAGCCAGGCTCATACCAAGAAAGGTATCGCCGGCTTCCATCATTGCCATAAAGGCAGCGGTGTTGGCTTGAGAACCGGAATGCGGTTGTACGTTTGCATACTTGGCGCCGAACAATTCTTTTGCCCGCTCAATAGCCAAGTCTTCTACTTTATCAACAAACTCACAGCCGCCGTAGTAACGCTTGTGCGGATAGCCTTCTGCGTATTTGTTGGTCAGTTGTGACCCCTGAGCCTGCATTACCCGCGGACTGGTGTAGTTTTCCGATGCTATCAACTCAATGTGTTGTTCCTGACGTTCAACTTCACCCTGCATCGCCTGCCATAAGTCCGCGTCAAAGTCGGCAATGTTCATCTCAGATTTCAGCATTACAGCTCTCCAAATCATTAAATGGTCTTAATTTGCCCGCTATTTTACCTTAAAACACAAATGAGTGCCTAGTTCAGCACAACAAAGTTTGGGGATGTCCGTAAATAACAGTAAACTATGCAGTAACTTTTTTGTTGATAAGAAGGATTTTACGTCGCTATGGCGCAATATATCTATTCAATGTCGCGGGTGAGCAAAGTTGTTCCCCCCAAGAAAACGATTTTAAAAGACATTTCTCTGTCGTTTTATCCCGGCGCCAAAATTGGTGTTTTAGGCGTTAACGGTGCTGGTAAGTCGACCTTACTGCGCATTATGGCGGGTGTTGATAATGAATACGAAGGCGAAGCCCGTCCGTTAGCAGGTATCCAAATCGGTTACCTGCCTCAGGAACCTCAGTTAGATGAAAATAAAACGGTGAAAGAAACCGTTGAAGAGGCTGTGGCAGATGTAAAAGAGGCCTTCGCTAAGCTTGACGAAATTTATGCCGCTTATGCCGACGAAAACGCAGATTTCGACGCCTTAGCAAAAGAGCAAGGTGAGCTTGAAGCCTTGTTGCAGGCAAAAGACGGGCATAATATCGACAACATTCTTGAGCGTGCTGCAGACGCACTGCGCCTGCCGGAGTGGGATGCAAAAATCGGCAACTTGTCAGGTGGTGAAAGACGCCGTGTAGCCATTTGCCGCCTGTTGCTATCGAAACCCGACATGCTGCTCCTTGATGAGCCCACCAACCACCTGGATGCAGAATCAGTAGCCTGGCTGGAACGCTTCCTGCACGACTACAACGGCACTGTGGTGGCCATTACCCACGACCGTTATTTCCTTGATAATGTTGCGGGCTGGATCCTTGAACTGGACCGTGGTTACGGCATTCCGTGGGAAGGCAACTACTCCTCATGGCTGGAGCAAAAAGAGAAGCGTCTGGAGCAGGAAGAGCGTTCTGAAAAAGCACGCCAGCGCACTATTAAGCAGGAGCTGGAGTGGGTACGTACTAACCCGAAAGGCCGTCAGGCGAAAAGCAAAGCACGCCTTAACCGCTTTGAAGAGCTACAAAGTGGCGATTACCAAAAACGTAACGAAACCAACGAACTGTTTATTCCACCGGGCCCTCGCTTAGGCGACAAAGTTATTGAGGTTAACGGCATAAGCAAGGCTTACGGCAAGCGCCAGCTAATTGATAACTTAAGCTTTAGCGTTCCCAAAGGCGCTATCGTTGGTATTATCGGTCCAAACGGTGCGGGTAAATCCACTTTATTCCGCATGATTAGCGGGCAAGAGCAACCTGACAGTGGTTCAGTTGAATTGGGCGAAACCGTGCAATTAGCCAGCGTTGATCAGTTCCGTGACAACATGGATGACAGCAAAACCGTCTTTGAAGAGATTACTGACGGAAACGACATTCTGAAAATTGGTAACTTTGAAGTTAACGGCCGGGCTTATGTTGGGCGCTTTAACTTCCGTGGTACCGACCAGCAAAAACGCATTGGTGAACTATCAGGTGGCGAGCGTAACCGTGTGCATTTAGCCAAACTGCTAAAAGCCGGCGGCAACACCTTGTTACTCGATGAGCCTACTAACGATTTGGACGTGGAAACCCTGCGGGCACTGGAAGAAGCCATTCTGGAATTCCCGGGCTCAGTGATGGTTATTTCGCACGACCGTTGGTTCCTTGACCGTATTGCTACTCACATTCTGGACTACCGCGATGAAGGCGAAGTAGTATTCTACGAAGGTAACTACAGCGATTACGAAGCTTATATGAAAGAAAAATTCGGTGAACAGGCTATGGAGCCGCACCGCATTAAATACAAACCTATTGGTTAAAAGAATGCTGCTAACAGGGGAGCTTTATTGCTCCCCTTTTTTATTTCCGGACTACATGACATCCAGCGCTTGCTGAAGATTCTTCACCCCAATAACTTCCATACCCTTGGGTGAGGTTTTGGGCGTATTGCCGATAGGTACAATAGCTTTTTTGAAACCGTGTTTCGCAGCTTCATTTAATCGTTCCAGACCATTAGGCACTGGCCGTATTTCTCCGGCCAGGCCAACCTCACCAAACACGATTAATTCACGCGGCAATGGTTCTCCTTTAAAGCTGGAAACAATAGCAAGCAACAACGCTAAATCTGCCGACGTTTCAGATACCTTAACTCCGCCAACGACGTTCACAAAAACATCCTGATCCGATACCTGTAAACCACCATGCCGATGCAAAACCGCAAGTAGCAGTGCTAGTCGCGTTGCTTCCAGTCCTACCGCAACCCGCCGAGGATTAGCCAGTGCCGAGTAATCGACCAAGGCCTGAATTTCAACCAGCAAGGGGCGGGTACCTTCCCAGATCACCATCACCACAGAGCCATTGCCCTGATCTTCGGCGCGCTGCAGGAATATAGCCGATGGATTCGAGACCTCTTTCAGTCCGCCGCTTGTCATAGCAAATACGCCGAGTTCATTTACCGCACCAAACCGGTTCTTGGTACCACGCAGGGTGCGATAACGGGAGTCTGATGAGCCATCCAGAAGTACGGAGCAGTCAATGCAATGTTCCAGAACTTTCGGCCCCGCCAGGTGCCCTTCTTTGGTCACGTGTCCGACCATAATAATGGCGACATTTTTTTGTTTAGCGTAACGCGTTAAAAAGGCGGCTGATTCACGCACCTGAGAGACACTGCCCGGTGCCGACTGAATATCCGCCATATGCATCACCTGAATGGAATCAATGACCATAATGGCGGGTTTTTCTTTATCAGCCAGCTGACAAATACTTTCCACTGAGGTTTCAGACAACATACGCAGTTTATCCGTCGGCAGGTTAAGCCGCTGAGCCCGCATTGCAACCTGCTGCAGAGATTCCTCGCCGGTAACGTATAATGCAGGCATACGTTCTGCCAGTTTGCATAAGGCCTGCAGTAACAGCGTGCTTTTCCCTGCCCCCGGTGAACCGCCGATGAGTATTGCCGAACCGGGCACAACGCCGCCGCCTAAAACGCGGTCAAACTCCTGAAAGCCCGAGCTAAAACGCGGCACTTCCTGCAAGTCCACCTCGTTCAAGGTCTGCACCCGGCCTTCGGTAATACCGCTGAAGCCCCGCCGTTCAGATGAAGTAGGGGTTGTTTTTGATGTTAAACGAATTTCAGTTAACGTGTTCCAGGCCTTACATTCCGGGCATTGCCCAAGCCAGCGCGGGAAGTCGGCGCCACAGTCATTACACACATACGCACTTTTTGCTTTTGCCATTCGTCTGCTTCTCGTTTTATGATGAGGTATTATTCAAGAATAACTATAAAAAATATTAGACTTCGATGCCGAACCATTATTTTGACCAACTTATCGATCAGTTAAAACCCGTCGTTTACGATACTGACTTTGACACCTTATTTCAGTCCTTAACTGAAAACGAAGATGGTCCCACAAAATTCAAGCTTAAAATGGAGCTTAGACGTTTAGCCGCTCCCTGTCATCGCACTGTTGACTTGCGTAATCAGGTTGATGGCGAGTGCCGTCCTTACGAATACAATGGACGCCGGCATCAGCTTGACGATGTTGCTATTGAAATTTTTGAGCGGGGTCTGGAAACCTATAAAGGCGTTTTTACCCAGGATACTTTTGAGCAAATACTGGATGCAGACAACCATTTACGCCAGGCTCGCGAAGAAGAAAGAGCCTTCGCACAAAGTTTAGCTGACCACAATGCCGAACCCTTAAGCGGTCAATCACCATTTTTGAACAGCGACAACGAGGCTGAATCTTACCTTCTGGAAACATTCCACTTTGGCCAGTACCCTTACCGCGCCGAAGAACGAATGAATTTTACCATCGAAGTCGGGCTTGAAGACAGTAAAGGAAAAAATTATCAGGCGGTAACGGCTGATATCTCCATTACGGGGATGCGAGTACGTGTTAACGATGAACATAATCTGCAATACGGCGATTCACTGTCGCTTTATTTTACCGGGTTGGCGAAAGAGTTCACGATAAACCCTGAAACTCGAATTCCCTATCGTGTTGTCGGAGTTCAGGAGCTAGACGGTAAACATTACTTGAGTTTGAATCGAGACCCGGATTATCAGTCAGCCGAACTGGATAAGTTTTTTCATCGATTCATTAATGGTTATAAGAAACGCTACCGCGTTAATATCGACAATACTTACAACACAATACTCAATAAAGGACACGAGCAATTCCTGTTACCCAGAATGCAGCAGTTACCGGTGTTCTTTTCTGAGTCAAACAAACAACTGGTAGCCGATTACGTATTAACCACCGACAACAACCGCTTTATTTTAAGTAACTGGATTAATGAACTGAATCAAATCAGCTTCGGTTCTATTTTTAATCTACGCCGCAGCCGCTGGTTACTGCAGGACTTAGCTCAAAAAGAGCATTCTCGTTTACTGGTAATGACCTTTTCCATTACCGCACGCGGAAAAATATACAACTACTCAGCCACCGCAGAAGAACTTCAAAAAACAGGGTTATGGGACACTTATATTGCCTTTGGCAGTAAAAAAGCCTCTTGGCGAGTTTATCAAATCGATTTACGTCGGGTAGATTTGAATCAGGCATGGCAACCTCAGAGCGTACCGAAAAACATTAATGTTCCGTTTCGCATCAACCCACCTACAGCACAAGTTAAAAGAGCGATAGCACCCTTACGATATATGGGAGTGGTCAACGATATAACGGATAGTTTGCAGGGCTTTTTCGATACCGGTATCGAAAAAGAGCAGTTGGCATCATTAAAAGCTTTTGCACACCCACCGTCCACACCTATTCGGACAAAAGAAGCACGCCTTGAGTTTATTAACTTACGCAGTGAGAAACGCTTCAGCTACCGCAGCCGCTGCCGGGTTAAAGTTGGCAAGCTGGTTCGTGACGGCATGATCATTGACCTTTCTGTCAGTGGTCTGCAAGTACAAATTGATACACCACTACCGGCAGAAAAAGGTGACAACGTCGACATTTCTCTGACCGGCTTCAAGAAGCTGTATAAAAAAGCCAAGTTAGACCATTTAGCTTACACCATAGCTTCTATTGACGATGCCCGCACCACGTTACGTTTGAAAATTGAAGGTGACCACGAACAACACATGGGCTCGGAGTTCATACGCTTTTTAATTCGTGAACAGCGCGACTTGCTTAAGCTTCAAGTGGAAAACACCTCAATAAATGGGCTGGAACTTTGTCTGCGCAATTTGTACTGTGACGCTCCGGGCTCATTGCCGGTTTTCCTGTACAGAAATAAAAAGCGTAAAACCTCTGTGCGCCGCGCCGGCCTCTCTAACTGGCCGTCCGGATGGGCTAAGTTATTGGCTAAATTTCCCGGCAGTCAGCCAAGTGCAATTAATTTACAACCGCTACTACGAGGTTCCTCGTTAACAGAAGAACTTCTCCCCAGATTAAATGAGATGGACCGTACGTCGGAACCTGTCACTTTATTACTGTTACTGCGGTTATATCGCCAAAATGGAGAGGATATTGTTCAGACCCAATGGCTGGAGGGTAATGACAACCAGGCTATTGAATCTTTTATTGAGCAAAGCATACCCAATTCTATCTTTCGGGCTATCACTGTGACTCTTTCCAGAACAGGACGCCCTGATACTCAGTTTATTCAGGCCGAACTGAATTACATTAGCCGCTATGCTGCTTACCGGGCACAGGAAATAGAAGAAGACTTGTGGCAGGTATACGCCATTGCAGACACAGTTGATGTAACCGAAAGCTTACTGGAATTTGCCTTATCGGGCACCGATGCCATTAAGGAGCAGCAGGAGCGCCTAAATAACTGGCTCAATAAGTTCTGACTGTTTAAGGCAACTTAGTATCTCGAGTAAGTTATTAGAATTGACAGAATAATCCGCAATAGCCTGCAATGCCGGTTTTGCATTAAAAGCAATACCAACAGCGGCGGCCTTAAGCATTAAGGCGTCGTTGGCACCGTCTCCTACCGCTACAGTTCGGTCCGGCGGAATACTCCAGTGCCCGGCCAGTTGCTGAAGTTGTTCAGCTTTAACTTGAGCGTCAACAATGTCACCTAATACCTTCCCGGTCAGACAACCATCGGCTACTTCCAACTGGTTAGCGACAACCGCATCCAGATTCAGAGCCGCTTGAACCCTGTTTGCAAACCAGGTGAAACCGCCGGAAACCAGTGCAGTTTTCCAGCCGGCGGCTTGCAGCGCCTGAATAAGTTCTTTAGCGCCGGGGTTAAATGGAATAGGTGAAAATAAACTTTCCAGATCAGACTCTTTAATGCCTTCGAGGCAGGCCACACGCTGGGTTAAGCTCTCTGCGAAATCAATTTCTCCTCTCATAGCGGCTTCCGTTATGGCCGAGACTTTAGTATAACGGTTGTTTAATCGTGCAATTTCGTCGATACACTCAATATGAATTAAGGTAGAATCCATGTCGAAAACAATTAAACCAGAACTGTGTTTCATTTAACGGGAAACTCCTGAGCTGAACTCATGCGACTAACAGAATCCAGGCAATGGCAAAGAGTAAAAAGTACTTTGCTTAACAATAAAACCAAAGCCATTATTCGTATTATGACGAAACGTGCTCTGCGCTTAGCCGCTGCCGGTGGATTACTGCTAATCATTATTAATGTCTGGAATATTGCCAGTGTCCAGTCGCAACAGCAACTTTTCTCGCAAACTCAGTCGGTAACTCAGCTTATGATGGATCAGGCCGAGCACGAAGCGCATTATTGGCTTGAACATCAAAATACCGAGCGCTTAACTGCTCTGACCGACAATATCGCCAGCCACCCCGAAGTTATGGCGGCAACCATTCGTAACCGTTTTGGTGAACTGCTCGTGCACAGTGGCGTTAATTCATCCATTATTGACTGGCCCACTAGCGAAGACACTTCTGAGCCCTGGGTACTGGTTGAAGAAATTAACCTTGAAGACAATGTGAGTGGTTATTTACAGGTCATTTTCGATAAAAATTTATTATTGAAGCAAAGCCAGACCGCCCATAACGGCCTGATGCAACAAGGTAAACTGTTACTTCTTTTGGCGATGCTGGCCGGTGTGTTTATTATGCTTGGCTTTAACCGGATACGTGATCGTTACTGGCAGGTTGAGCATCATTAAACAGCTCACAACTGTTCTTCCATAAAGCTTCGCTAAGCGAGTCTTTATCAACCTTTCTCAACTCGGCTAAAACGCCCAAAACCTTTGCAATCCTTGCCGGTTCATTACGTTCTCCCTGATGTCCGCAAATAGGCATATCCGGTGAATCCGTCTCAAGCACCAAAGCCGATAGCGGTACTTTGGCTATTGCCTGTCGTGTTTTTTGTGCACGAGTGTAAGTAATTACTCCGCCAACACCCAGCTTATAACCACAATCAACAAACTTCATAGCCTGCTCATAGCTGCCGCTAAAAGCGTGTATAACGCCTTGCTCAGGGCCATATTGTTTGACTAAAGGATGAGTTGTCTCCAGAGTTTTACGATGATGTATAATGACAGGCAGGCGATAGCTCGTCGCTAATTTCAGCTGTTCAATAAAGAGCTCGCGCTGCAGTTCGGAATTATCGCAGGTAGCATCCAGCCCCACCTCGCCCACTGCCCGTAACCGCTCATGCGGAGTATCTAAGGCTTGCTCAAGCTCTTGCAGGTGGTTCAGATTATGTTGTTGAATAAACCAGGGATGCAAGCCTAAAGCAAAGCGCCAGCTTGAAAACTGATTAACTAACTGCTGCAGCCGGGGCCATTGCTCAGCACTAACACCCGGCACCAAAAAGCGCTCAACTCCGGCTTCGGCGGCCGCTTCTAAAACTTGCTCCCGGTCCTCATCAAATGCCTGAAAATCAATATGGCAATGAGTGTCGTAAAGCATATTCATAAGCTTTAGTGTTCGCGTGTGTGAGTAAACTCAATATCAGGGTAACGCTCTTCTGCCAGGCTCAAATTCACCATAGTCGGGGCGATGTAAGTCAGATTATCACCACCATCTAATGCCAGATTCGCTTCTGCTTTACGACGAAACTCATCCAGTTTCTTCTCGTCTTTGCTGCTCACCCAGCGCGCTGTCGCGACGTTAATATTTTCGTACATGGCATCGACTTTGTATTCTGTTCTCAGGCGATGAACAACCACATCAAACTGCAGAACCCCAACAGCGCCAACAATCAAATCATTACTGATAAGCGGACGAAACACCTGCACGGCGCCCTCTTCAGATAACTGCACTAAGCCTTTTAATAATTGCTTCTGCTTAAGCGGATCTTTCAAACGGATACGACGGAAAAGCTCAGGCGCAAAGTTCGGAATACCACTAAACTTGAAGTCTTCGCCTGCGGTAAAGGTATCGCCAATCTGGATGGTACCATGGTTATGAAGACCAATGATATCGCCTGGATATGCTTCTTCCACGTGCGAACGGTCGCCGGCTAAAAAGGTTAATGCATCACTGATACGCACGTCTTTCCCTGTACGCACCTGGCGCATTTTCATGCCTTTTTCATATTTGCCCGATACAATTCGCAAAAATGCGACCCTGTCCCGGTGACGCGGATCCATATTCGCCTGAATTTTAAAGATGAAGCCAGAAAAGTCTTTGTTGTCTGCACTAACACTATCTTGCTGATCGGTTTCGCGAGGCTGAGGTCTTGGCGCCCAGTCGACCAGGCCATCCAGCATATGATCCACACCAAAGTTACCTAACGCCGTCCCGAAAAACACCGGGGTCAACTCTCCGGCAAGAAACAATTCTTTATCAAAGGGGTTTGATGCCCCATTCACCAGTTCAATTTGCTCACGTAGCTCATCTGCCCATACGCCTAACTTCTCATCCAACTCAGGGTTATCAAGACCTTTTATAATGGTTTCTTCCTGAATTCGGTGTCCCTGCCCGGTTTTATATAAAATCGTTTCATCTTTAAGAAGGTGATAAACCCCTTTAAAGTTTTTGCCGGAACCAATCGGCCAGGTAATAGGTGCGCACATAATTTTCAAAACATCTTCCACTTCATCCAGCAACTCCAGCGGGTCGCGAATGTCACGGTCAAGTTTGTTCATAAAGGTGATAATAGGCGTGTCACGTAAACGCGTGACTTCCATCAACTTAATGGTTCGGTCCTCAACACCTTTAGCTCCGTCAATAACCATTAAACAGGAGTCGACGGCGGTCAGGGTACGATAAGTATCTTCTGAAAAGTCTTCGTGTCCGGGAGTATCTAATAGATTCACCAGAGCATTATTATAAGGGAACTGCATGACCGAAGTCGTTACAGATATGCCCCGCTCCTGCTCCATTTGCATCCAGTCCGACTTTGCATGCTGACCAGACTTCTTGCCTTTTATCGTTCCCGCTTTTTGGATCTGCTGACCATGCAGCAAGACCTTTTCAGTAATCGTGGTTTTACCGGCATCCGGGTGAGAGATAATGGCAAAGGTACGACGTTTCGCGACTTCATTCTGCAAGCTGGATTCAGACATCAACAAGACTCTTATTGGTTAAATTTAACGATATTGCTTATTTTCGCTGATCTGCTGCCGATACACAAACCATGGATCGTTATAATCTGCGATAGATACGTTACTAACGTCTAAGAGATAGGATTCCGAGTCTGCGCTAGACTACACAATTGATATGAACAACCAGAGTAACCTGCCCATGCAACTGACGATAAAAGCTAAAGTATTTTCCCTGGCTCTAATACCTCCGGTACTCATCGCTGTATTCTTAACCTGGTATAACTTGTCTCAGTCGACGACCGTCGGCCAAAACGCGGTTGAAGAGTTCACTGCGCAAATGGAAAAAGACAGTCGAGAGGAGCTTTCTAACTATCTGGAGTTAGCATTTACTTCTATCCAGCACCTTGTAAAAGACACTTCTCTGGGCTCGTTACAGGAAAGACAAGAACGCGCAAAGCAAATACTACGGCAACTACGTTTTGATGACTCTGGTGATGTGGGTTACCTCTTTGTTTATGACCGTCAGGGTGTCAGTGTTGCTCATGGCGTTAATCAAAGCCTTGAAGGTAAAAACCTGTTCGACTTTCAGGACCCTAATGGGGTTTACCTTATAAGAAAGCTTATTGAAGAAGCAGAAGGCGGTGGCGGCTTCGTCAAATATGACTGGCAGAATACTCAGCAGCAAGTCAATCCTAAACTCGGTTACGCCAAGCTACTAAACGAGTGGAACTGGGTAATAGGTACTGGCTTTTGGACAGCCGGAATGGAGCAGGAAGCCGCCAGAATTGAAAATAATGTTGATGAAGCACTAGCCGACGCCGTTGTTGAAACCATCGTTGCGTCAATTATTGCATTGCTGATTATCGCCGCGCTGGCGTTGTTTGTGGTCAAAGGAATTACACGACCACTGCGTAACGCCCTTAACGCTATGGAAAGAATTGCAAAAGGTGACGGTGATCTCACCCAGCGCCTCGATACGACCAGCAACGATGAAATGGCCGATCTTGGGCAGGCCTTTAACGATTTTGCCGACCAGGTTTCCGATATGGTAACCAATATCCGTCATTCTGCGAGCTCCGTCAGCCGCTCCACTCAAAAGCTCGACAAAGTTCTGATTGACGCTCGCGAGGGAGTAACCGAGCAGCAGGCAGAAAGTGAGCAGGTGGCAACCGCCATTAACGAAATGTCGACGGCCTCTCATGAAGTCGCCCGTAGCGCCAGCGAAGCGTCATCAGCAGCTGAACAGGCAGAAGAATTGGTTCATTCAAGTAATCACCTGCTGACCAAAGCCGTTAATGTCATTCACGGTCTGGCAGAAAAAGTGGAAAATGGTGCATCAGAGGTTGAACAGCTTAACGCGCACTCAGCGAAAATTGGCTCCGTGCTTGATGTTATTCGAGGCATTGCTGAACAGACCAACTTACTGGCGCTTAACGCGGCAATAGAGTCGGCTCGTGCAGGTGAAGCTGGCAGAGGTTTTGCCGTTGTTGCCGACGAGGTTCGCACTCTGGCAAAACGAACTCAGGACAGCACTCACGAAATTGAATCGATGATAGAGCAACTGCAGCAAGGCAGTAAAAAAGTGTCCAGCGTCATGGCTTCAATAAAAGAAGGTAGTGAAACCAGTGTCGCTGAAGCAGCTGAAGTGGAAAACGCTTTGGCGAAAGTTCTGGAGGCGGTAAACACCATTAACACGCAGAACGCTCAAATTGCGACTGCAGCGGAAGAGCAAACATCGGTTTCGGAAACCATAAACCAAAATATGACCGCAATTGTCGATATTGCGAAGCAAACCGCCGATGGCACTCAACAGGCCGGAGAGCATATGAAAGAGCTTAGTAACACTGCGGCACAACTTGAGAACAACGTTAAGCGGTATCGTGTTAGCTAAGCTTAATCGCCTTGCCTTCTTCCATCGCGGGTAAGTCAAATAGACGACACAGTGTCTGCCCTAAATCGGCAAAACTGTGTCGTTTCCCCCGGTTACCCGCCTGCACGTTTTGACCCGACAGTAATAAAGGAATAAATTCACGGGTATGATCGGTTCCCTGCCAGGTGGGATCACAGCCATGATCGGCGGTTAATACCAAAACATCATCCGGTTTCATTGCCGATTCAATAACAGGCAACCATTGGTCAAACGTTTCCAGTTCCCGGGCATAGCCATCAATATCCCGCCGGTGTCCGTATAAGGTGTCAAAATCCACTAAATTGGTAAAAATTAATGTGTTCTCCGGGGCTTTCTCCATTGCGTTTAATGTCGCCGTTAAAAGCCCGTTCAGCCCCGAGGCTTTGACCGACTCGGAAACGCCCTGCCCGGCAAAAATATCCGAGATTTTACCGATAGCAATAACCTTGCCGCCTTTATTTTGAAGCTTATCCAGCACCGTCGGCTTAGGTGGTAAAACAGAGTAGTCTTTTCGATTGGCTGTACGCTCAAAGTTGTCCGCTTTATCGCCAACAAACGGACGTGCAATAACGCGACCAATATTATATGGCTCTATAAGGGCCCTAACCTTCTCGCATACCTGATATAAACGCTCCAGACCAAAATGTTCTTCGTGCGCGGCAATTTGAAACACGGAATCGGCAGAGGTATAAAAAATAGGATAACCGCTACGAATGTGCTGCTCACCTAACTGCTTTAGGATTTCAGTGCCCGAAGCATGGCAATTACCAAGATAACCGTCGAGTTCGCAGGCCTTAAGAATTTGAGTTAACAATTCATTGGGAAAACTGTTCTCTTCATTGAGGAAATACCCCCATTCGAAGTGTACGGGAACGCCCATTAACTCCCAGTGACCAGAGGGTGTGTCTTTTCCCGACGAGAGTTCTGCGGCACAGGCATAAGCACCATAAGTTTCCACTTCGTGAAAACCTTTGGCATAGGTGCCTGTCGCTTCTTTATGAGCTTTAGCTAAACCCAGCCGGGTAAGGTTAGGTAACTGCAGGGGTTGTCCGTGCTGATACCTGTATTCCGCGATATGGCCAAAAGTATCAGCGCCTTCATCACCAAACTTATCAGCGTCGGGGGCTGAACCAATACCAAACGAATCTAATACCAGAACAATGGCTCTGCTCATTCAGTCTCTCCGGCTATGCGCTCATAGATAACAGAGTCGGGCTCCGGCGGGGTAGAGGAAAAACTCAAAGCTTTCAGTATGCTGTCAGCAGCCTCTTGCCAGTCCGACTCGTTACTGGCATGCACTGTTGCAATGACACTCTCTGAGTCCACTTTCGATCCAACTGTCAGGATATCGGTCATACCAACGCTTAAATCCAATTTATCATCAGCTTTGCGCCGGCCTCCACCTAAACAGACAACCGCCATTCCCAATTCTCTTGTATTCACTTCCGATAAATATAGCCCATGATACTCGGCGGGAAGCTTTAACGGTTTTCTCAGGTTTGCCTGGGGCAGGTACTGGTCGCTTTTTTCCAGAAAGTCGTGAGGTCCGCCCAAAGAACCGACCATTTTGGCGAAACGTTCGGCCGCCAAACCGCTTCCCAGTACGTTTTCAACCATAACCTCAGCTTGGTCAGTACTTTTAGCCAAGTTTCCCGACACCAGCAACTCAGCAGATAAGGCTTTTGTTACCTCATGCAGGCGTTTATCTCTGAGCTTTCCCGTTAAATAATCAACGGCTAACTGAACCTCAACCGCATTACCGGCAGCTGAACCTAATGCCTGATTCATGTCAGTAATAAGCGCCGTGGTTTCTACTCCCAGTTTCCGGCCAACACTCACCAGACTCTGCGCTAACTCTCTCGATTCATCGTATCCTGGCATGAATGCACCGTTACCGGCTTTAACATCCATAACCAAACCATCAAGGCCTTCAGCCAGCTTTTTTGCCAGAATAGAAGCTGTAATTAACGGAATCGACTCCACTGTCGCGGTCACATCGCGCGTTGCGTAAAAGCGGCTATCAGCTGGTGCCAGACGCCCTGTTTGCCCAATAATGGCAACACCAGCCTGCTTAACCGTGTCGCGAAAGCGCCGATTATCCGGAGCGGTCTGATAGCCGGGAATTGCGTCAAATTTATCCAGCGTACCGCCAGTATGTCCCAGACCACGCCCCGAAATCATCGGAACATAGCCACCACAGGCTGCGACAATAGGACCCAGCATTAAACTAACGACGTCACCGACACCGCCGGTTGAGTGCTTATCCAATACCGGACCACTTAAATTGTCCTGTCGCCAGTCAAGAACATCGCCGGAATCTCTCATAGCAACGGTTAAAGCTGTTTTTTCCTGCGCCGACATACCGCGAAAATAAATCGCCATAGCCAACGCGGCTATTTGCCCCTCACTGACGCTGTCATCACAAATTCCGTTAACGAACTGCTGAATATCGGTGTCGGATAAACTTACAGCGTCACGCTTTTTGCGAATAACTTCTTGCGCCAAAAACATAAACTTAAACCTTAACCAAAAGGCTTTGGAGATCCTGCAACAGGCTACTGGCTCCGATGCGGAAATTATCAGCTGTGACCCAGTCCTCACCCATAATCCGCTCGGCTAACTCAATATACTGAACCGCATCATCCAGAGTCCGGATTCCGCCTGCGGCTTTAAAACCACAATCTGTTTGACTGGATTTAATGACCCCCAGCATAGCTTCCGCCGCTTTCAAGGTGGCATTTATCGATACTTTACCGGTTGAGGTTTTAATAAAGTCAGCGCCGTTAGCAATAGCTAACTCACTAGCCAGAACAATTTTATCGTGTTGCTGAAGCTCACCTGACTCAATAATGACTTTTAGCTGAACAGAATCGCCGCAAATATCCTTGCACTCTCTTACCAATTCAGCCGGGGTGCTCTCATCACCCTGCAATAAAGCAGCATAAGGCAGGACCACGTCAACCTCGTGCGCTCCGGCCGCTATAGCTCGCTCGGTTTCTGCTGCGGCGCGGGCGACATTGGTACTGCCATCAGGAAAGTTAGTAACCGTAGCGACTTTGGTATCCAGCCCCTGCTCGTTGAGAAACTGGCGAGCCAACGCCACCCATTCAGGGAACACACAAACCGCAGCGACACTCTTTTTATTTATCGAGGCACGTTGGCATAAGTCTTCAATAACCTCTCGGGTATCATCGTTATTCAACGTGGTTAAATCCATAAAGGACAAGGCCTGTAGTGCCCGTACCTGTTGTGTTGATGGCATAATTACTCCATTTGGTTATTAGCTTTCCCAACGCATAACTAAAGCGTCTTCACGCCCGTCGGCGGCTGGATAATAATTGACTCTGCGCCCTACCGTATCAAATCCATTGCCTTCATATAAGCGGATAGCGGCAGCATTGGAAGCACGAACTTCCAGAAACACAACGCAGTGTTTCTTTTCAGCATAGTCTAATAAGTCCTGCATGAGTTTGTAACCAAAGCCCTGCCCCTGAAAGTCAGGATCCACAGCAATGTTGTGCAACGTCAATTCATCGGCAACTAACTGGCTAATAGTAAAACCAATAACCCTAGAACCCTGCAATAGCCGCCGACAACGATATTGTTCACCATAGCTTTCGCTAAATACAGACCAGGGCCAGGGGGTACGATGTGCATTCTTTTCGACCGAAAACTCAAGCTCACCGGGTCGAAAGTCCTCAATATTAAAGCTTTGCATGTGCCAGTTGCTGCCAGAGGGACTTTTTTGTTTCAACCGGAAAGGAACCGTTCAGACTGTCAGTGTAATCAAAACACAAGTCTGGAGTTTTAGCGGGGGCTTTTATAGCAACAGGGCGTTGCCCGAGATACAAGCAAAGATCATCAAGCCAACCGGGCAGAGAAACAGGCAATTCTCTCTCTCCACGCAAATAGAGAGGGCCCAGACGATAATAAAATACCGGTGCCGACGCTCGTTTCTTTTCCCAAATGGGAATACCCATAACTTGTAATGCGGCGCGTTGTTGACTGGTCCATTCTGGGAGCATGACGATTACCGTTGAAAACAGATAAATGCAGTTTACTCAAGCTTGGGAAGGATAGCCAGTTAGAAACTGGCAGGGGCGGAGGGATTCGAACCCCCAACCGTCGGTTTTGGAGACCGCTGTTCTACCAATTGGAACTACGCCCCTAACGCTTGAGCGGAGAATTATACCGACACCCAGTATTCAGACAAGCGATATTTACGGCTTAACCTACTGTTTGCAGATAAATTAAACAATTATGGCTAGGCTTCTGTATCAAAAAGCTCCTCATGAACAATCTGCAGCATCTCATCTACCTTAAACTCATCAATTTGAAAATGCTCAAGTACGCCATCCTGAACATACTGCCATTCTTCTTCTCCGGCCAAACTGCGGGTTCTCAAATCAATTGCGTATCGCGATATCTTTAGTATTCCCAATAAGTCGAGGGTTAAATTGTCAAGTTCGCTGGAGTGATTGAAAATTGAACTGTCTTCAAACAAATAATAAATGACTTCAACTACAATTTTCGGCAACTTCCATTGTTGTGCCAACAGCGCACCGATAGTAGTGTGTGAAGTCTGGAAAAGCTCTAGCTCTTTAGCTTGTACCTGCTGCCAGGGAGTACTTTCTGCGGCATTTAGTAAGTCAGCATAATCATCGAACTCAGCCAACATAACCGGTATTCCTGAGCTTTGAAAAAGACCCAGCATATAAGCATGATCTCTCAATTCCGGTCGTCCGATGGCTTCAGCGATCATCACACAGGCCCCGGCAACCCACTCGTTATAACGCCAGAACTCGCTGAGATCATAGTCAGATGTCAAAGCCGACTTAAGAGCAACCGCCCTTACAATCGGAAAAACCCGGCGAAAGCCAAGCGTCATGACGGCCTGCTGAATTGAATCGACCTCTCTTGCTCTGCGGTAAGCGGCAGAATTAACAACCTGTAAAACAGCGGCGGCTATACTCATATCAGCCGAAATAGATTCAGCGATAACGGTGACATCAGGTTCACTTTTTTTGGCTTCACGACTCACAGTTAGCAAAGTTTCGGGGCGCGGTGGAATACTTACTCTTTGTAACAATCGTTTTTCTGCCGTCGTAATTTCTATCGCCATAGAGTCTCCGGGTTGAACCAATGATTTACATGAAATCTTAAAGCATGCGATTATGTCTTAACTTTTTGTCTGGTATAACACTTCAATGCGTTACTTTCGATTTATTCTTTTTAGTTTTAGTATACTTTTCAACGGGCTGGCTCTTGCTTCAGTTGAAGTTGCGGTCTCCGGTGTTGAGGGAGACGAGTACGCCAATGTTATGGCGCTATTACAAATAGCCCGTCTGGATAAAGACAAAAGTTACGCCGACTATAGAGTCCGGTATCTACATAGACAAGCACCTGACGACATTAAAAAAGCACTCCGCCCATATGGATATTATCAGGTTGAAGTGAATGCTCAACTAGAAACCATTGAGGGAGGTTGGTCAGCTGCCTACCAAATTGAGCTGAATGACCCGGTAAAAATTGCTAAAAACATGTGGGAAATTCGGGGCGACGCGGCTGAAGACGAGGCGTTCGAGAACATAATAGAGAATAATAGCCTCAAAGAAAAACAACGTTTTATTCATAGTACTTACGAACAAGTTAAGTCCAGGTTATTGTCATTAGCGAGTCAGCGCGGCTATCACGATGCTCGCTTTATAAAACACAATGTCGAAATTGATGTTGCAGAAAACACCGCTGATATAGAAGTGATTTTTGATTCCGGGAAACGCTACGAGTACGGGCAGGTCACATTCGAACAGGATATACTCGACGACGAACTGCTCCATCGCTTTGTTCCTTTTGAACACGGCGAAGGCTACAGCACACAGGAACTCAGTCAATTACAAGTAGCATTAGGTGACAGCGGATATTTCTCTCAAGTTCAGGTCAGTCCGGACTGGGGAAATGCCGAAGAGCACACAGTACCTATCTCTGTCAGCTCCGAGCCTAACTTCAGAAACCAGTATCAATACGGTGTTGGTTACGGAACCGATACCGGAGCTCGTATTAGTGCCAGCCTCAACCGCCGTTGGGTCAATACGCAGGGACACCAACTCAGGGGGATGACACAGTTATCAGAAGTAGAAAGCCGCGTTGGTGCAAACTACATCATTCCGGGTCAAAACCCTCAGTCAGATTATTACCAGATTCGAGCCGAGGCCTCTGATAAAGATAACGAAGGACAAACTAACCGACTATATCGCTTTGGCGCATCCAGCGTTGTTGCAATGGGTAAATGGCAACGCGAGTACGGGTTAAACTGGCAACGCGATGACTTCGAAATTGGCGAAAGTTCGGGAACCAGTCAGTTTTTAATTCCGCAAGCCAGTTGGAACTATGTGACAGCCGATGGAAGGTTGAATATCGACAAAGGCTTTCGTTTTGATGTAACACTAAAAGCAGCAAGTGAAGCAGTTTTGTCTGATGCCGATTTAGCCAGCGTGGAACTTGGCTCTAAAGCCGTTGTCCCTGTTACAGACAATATACGTTTTCTTGCCAGAGCCGAAGCCGGCGCTACCTATATAAATGATTTTAATCAGTTGCCTCCTTCGCTACGTTTTTTCGCTGGCGGGGACAACAGCGTGCGCGGCTACGCTTATGAGCAATTAGGACCAGAAGACGATACAGGAACCATTTTAGGTGGCCGTTATTTGGCTGTTGCCAGCGCAGAAATTGATTATCGCTTTAAGGAAAATTGGCGTGTCGCTTTATTCACGGATATTGGTAATGCCATGATTGAACCTAATGAAAAGCTGAAACAAAGTGTTGGATTCGGAATTCGCTGGATCTCTCCTATTGGTTCGGTTCGTCTGGATTTGGCTCAGGCAATAGATGAGCCAGATAAGCCCTGGCGCCTACACTTTACCTTAGGCCCCGATTTATGAGCATTTATCGTTGGTTGGCCATTACAGTTCTTGTTCTGGTTGTTTTAGTCCCACTAATGGCTATCAGCCTGGTTGGCAGTGAAACTGGCAGCCGCTGGATACTAACTCAGGGACAAAAATATCTATCGGTAGACATCCAGTACAAAGCATTTAATGGAACTCTGCTGAATGAGTTTGAGTTTGAAGATTTTCGTTTTGAAAGCGAAACTTTTTCCTATACACCAAACAAGCTAATCATAAACTGGGATCCGCTAGCTTTGTTGTCCGGTGTTATTCGAATAGATAACATAGAAAGCCTTGGTGGCGAGATCCGTCTTCGTGCAGCTCAGAATTCGAGTCAAAACGCGGATTCTGAAGCTTCTGTTGAAGACATTCAAATTGAGCTGCCTTTAGATGTCAACTTGCGTAACTTGCTGGTTAAGGAAAGCCGTTTTTTTATTTTAGAAACTCCTTCTCAGGAACTAACGATTGAAGCATCAGCCAGAGCTAACGCTGATGGCCAGCTTAATATCAGACAGTTTCGTCTGGAGCACCAATACCTAACCACCGAGATTTCCGGAAAAACTAAATTATCTTATCCTTTTAAAAGTGAGCTCGAAAATAACACCCATTTTCACTCACCAGACTTCCCTTCGCTTAAAGTAAAAACGGAGATAGCTGGCGACATTCGATCTCTGACGACAAATAGTGAACTATCCGAAGGACTTGTCGGTGAAGTTACCGCTAAAATCGATAACCCGCTGAACGAGCTTACCTGGCAGTTTGACAGCAATTGGCAGCAGAATAACCTGAGCCTGTGGTTGGCAAGTGTCGGAGCTGACCAGGTTGAATTGAGTTTTGCCGGAGATATACGTGGAGAGGGTGGAGTAACACAAGCCAGTATCGAGCCCGACATAGCTGTCACAGTTAATCAACAGACAATGGATATCGATGGCTCCGTTAGCTATCAAGACAACATAATAAACTTCGCACCACTCAATGTGCACTCTAGAGGCGATATCCAGGGACAGCTAACCTTGCAGGGAAATGTTTCATCACTATCGACTACTCCGGTAATTGATGCTTCTGTAAGTTGGGAAAAAATAACCTACGAACCGAACGGTATCAGCAGCCACGAAGGCCGGTTACAGGCCAAAGGCGAACTCGATGAGCTTGCAATTAATTTAAGTAACGAACTGTCTGGCGTACTTGAAGAAGACTTACAGCTTGTTACTGAAGCTAAACTTAAGTCTGACAGCCTAAATATCTTAAGCCTGAAACTTACTCATAATGATGAAACTGTCAGTGGCAAGGCTGCTATCAATTGGAAAGACAATTTATCTTTAACTACGGATATTTCGGGTGAATATCAACAGCGGACGGTCAATGCAGAAGCGAAATTGCGTTTGTCAGAGCCCTACTTATTTGTTGACCAGTTTAATGCCAGCTGGGGAGCGCAGTCACTTATCGCTGAAGGGGCGCTTAGCCCTGGCAAAAAGCTCACCTGGCAAGTAACGTCTAAAGATTTAAGCGAGCTTTCTGACGTTAAAGGAGAGGTTGTAGCTACCGGTGATATTAGTGGGCAACTAAACCAACCAGAGTTTAAAATAGGTTTTAATAAATTTAACCTGAAGCACCCTGACTACAATACTGTTAGTTTAAATCAACCTATCACGGTCGTTTTTAACTATGAGGACATCACGTTCAATACAACGCCAGTTTGTCTAAATTACAAAGGGATAGATAATCCCTTCTGCCTTAAGTTAGAACAGCAGGACAAGTTAATAAGTTTCGATGCAGATGCCAGTGAGATTCCGCTGGATTTACTGCAAGCTCTTGTATTACCCGACGTCGCTTACAAGCTAACTGGAGAGGTATCGGCTGAGGTTGTCGGTACATTCGATTATGAAAATATGACGTTAAGGAAGCTTGACGGCGCTATTAACGCGGATAACAGTCAAGTACTGGCTGGTGAAGAAAAAGTTATTTTAAATCAGCTTAACTTAACCGCTAAAAACCGCGACGACGAGGGCATTGATATTGGAATGACAGCGATAGCTGACGAACTCGATTTTAACCTGTCAGGGCAGCTTACTATCGAAAAAGTAGCTCCCGACAGTCCTCTTTCCGGAAAGGTTTCATTAAATTCTAAAAGTTTAGAGTTACTGAATTTATTTGCACCGCAAGTGGATATCGGCAATGGGAGTACTAGCGCAGAACTCAATATTGCAGGTGATTTAAATGATCCAACTGCTTCAGGAAAAGTTAACCTTAATGCAGACAGAATCATTGTATTAGCCAGTGGTACATTAATTACTGAGCTCAATGCAAAACTAACGGCAGACGCAAATGTTGGCGAATTTACGGTTAATGCAGACGGCAAAATAGGTGATGGTGATGTCGCTATTGAGGGGGAGCTCAATGCATTTAAACGAACCGGAAACCTCGTTATAAAGGGTAAAGATCTATTGATTTTAGATACCCCGGATCTTCTCCTTGTTGCATCACCTGATATCTCCCTAAAGCTTGAGAAAGATCTTGTATTCGTCAGAGGGGATTTACATCTACCTAAAGCTCGAATAACACCAGTGAATTTAGATCAAGCTGTCACGGAGTCAGCTGATGTTACTTTGAAAAATGAGTCTAAAGATCCTCCTTTGTTTTCTACTAATACAGATATAACAGTGAGTCTAGGAGAACAAGTTCGCGTCGAAGCTCTAGGTTTTTCAGGTAACTTAAAAGGGAAACTCCAAATTACACAGCAACCCGATTCCGTTGCACGAGGTAACGGCAGTATTGGGGTCGTATCCGGTAATTACGAGATTTACGGACAAAAATTAGCTATTGAACGCGGTGATTTGCTTTTCAATGGGGGGCCTTTAGATACTCCATCCCTAAATCTTAGAGTTACCCGTAATATTGAAAAAACCGGTATCGACGAGCGGCCGCCTGAGACGATAGGAGCCAGAGTTACCGGTACTATAAACCGACCTGAATTAAGCCTTTTTTCAACACCGCCTCTTCCGGACAGTACTATCCTCTCGTACCTGTTATTCGGAAAGCCGCCGGGTAGCCAGGGAGATGCGAATAATCTCGAACTACAGGCTGCACTATTAGTTGGTGGCCGTAGCGCCAAGTTTCTAACTGAAGGCATAAAAGACACTTTTGATTTAGATGAAGTGTCTTTGGATTCTGAAACCAGTGATGTCAATGATACCTCTTTGTATATAGGTAAATACCTCTCTCCTCGTCTGTACGTTAAGTATGGAATTGGCTTACTAGAACCAACCTCTACTTTCATACTGCGCTACACACTGTCTGAAAGACTACTTTTTGAATCCACCTCAACCACTGAAGGTCAAGGTGGCGATTTAATATATACCATCGAAACTAAGTAACTCACCTCGCTTTATCACCAAAGGTTGTTTTGTAGTAGCCTGATGCTCTTGCATCAGGTGGGGAGGTTGGGGGTTAAACCCGGGGTATATTATGAGAGCGGATCTTGGCCGACACGCGTCACTGCAGCTATAAACTGAGCAGGGAGACTAAGGTACGGGGAGAAGCTAAGATATCTCACCTGACGTGAACGTCATATATGGTCCCCTCCCGTTTTGCAACGGCAACTCGTGGTAAATGTCGGGGCGCTCGCATATATACGGCCTGTTTATGGTGCGCGCTTTGCGCACCTGGCCTGGATGAACTCCGCACGACAACTGGCTTATCAGGCTAACGTACTTTATGTACGGACGTTCAACAGTCTCAGTTGTCGTCGGTTTACCCTATTTTACCATCCTGTTGACGTTTGCAACTCCCGGAAGGAATGAACCTTCGCTGTGCTCTTTTACTGAATGCTGTTAAGCAGCAGTCATCCGGTAATCTTCTTTATTCTTTAACATCGCCCAGATTATCCGGGCGTGCTTGTTAGCCAGTGCCACCGCTGCAACGTTGTTGCCTCTGCGTTTAGCGACATCCTGTGCCCAGAGGCTCAGCCTGTCGTGGCGCTGTTGTGCCACCCGCAGTGCCGAGCGGGCGCCATGCACCAGCAGTGTCCTGAGTTTGGTGTTCCCTTTTTTGGTAATACCGCCTAAACGGTCTTTACCGCCACTGCTGTTTTGCCGTGGTACCAGTCCCAGGTATTCCGACAGGTTGCGGCCGCGTTTAAATTCACTCACATCACCTATCAGTGCCAGCAGCGAGGTCGCTGTTATCGGTCCGATACCCGGCAGGGTCATCAGCCGCTGACTGTCTTCATTCCTTTCGGCCTGTGTCGCTAAGTGCTTATCCAGCGCTTTAACTTCTTCATCCACCGCTCGCAGCATCTGATAGAGCCGGTTGATGAGGTCCCGTGACTGAAGCGTCAGCGCATTGCTGTCGTCTTCCAGTACCTCCGGTACTCTCTGTAATATCGTACCGACTCGCTTCGGTAAAAGAATGCCGTATTCGGCCAGTTGCCCCCGCAACCTATTCGAGAACTGCGTTCTCGTCTGCACGAAGCCTTCCCGCTGATTGACCATCAATGCTAAGTCCTGCTGCTCAATGCTTTTCAGCCTGACCGTCTGACGGTTGGGTCGTGATGCCGCCTCGGCTATCGCCCGGGCGTCATTCGCATCGTTCTTCTCACCCTGCAGGTACGCTTTGACGAAACGCGGTGGCAACGCCACCGTTTTATAACCCAGCTTTTCACATTCGCGGCGCCAGTAATGACTCATGCCGCAGGACTCAACCGCTACTTCACAGTCATCCGTACGGCTCAGCGTCGCCAGCTTCGCTGACACTTTATTGCTGCGCAGTTTTTTATTAAAAACTTCCTGCTCATTTTCATCCAGCGCCAAAACCTGAATAAAATCCTTTGCCAAATCCAGGGCAATTCTGTTTACAATAGCCATTGGTCCTCTCCACTCTGTTTCTATAGAAGCTTGAACCTCTATATTGGCACATTGCGATGCCGCTTAGGAGGGAGGGGACCATCTCATCAGGCTACCGATAGACATAAAAAAAGCCCCCAGCGTGAGCTGAGGGCTTCTTAGAATAAAAGTCTGGCGGTGACCTACTCTCGCATGGGGAGACCCCACACTACCATCGGCGCTGGTGTGTTTCACTTCTGAGTTCGGAATGGATTCAGGTGGTG